>JBKHDE010000161.1:0-10957 GCA_046541495.1 Desulfococcaceae bacterium | reverse complement strand
TCCCGGGATGTGGTGCTGGAATGCATGGACCTGCTCAAAAGCGACGGATTCGATGTCGGATTGATCCATTTTTCCGGGGTATGGCCCCTTCCCGAATACGCCTTTCCCACCGGTAAGGATTATGTCTCGGTGGAAGGAAATGCCACCGGCCAGATGGCCCGTCTTCTGGAAAATGAATACGGCATCCGCATCGACCGCCACATCGCCCGGACTGACGGACTGCCCTTTACCGCCGACTACATTAGGAGCCGATTCCATGAGTGATATCAAAGCATTCAACAACCAGGTGGGAATTCAGTGGTGCCCCGGGTGCCCCAATTTCGGAATTCTGCAGGCGGTCAAAAAGGCCCTTGCGGAACTGGGAAAAGCACCCCACGAGGTGTGTCTGGTTTCGGGCATCGGCCAGGCGGCCAAGCTGCCCCATTACCTGAACTGCAACTTCTTCAACGGACTGCACGGCCGGGCCCTTCCGGCGGCGCTGGGCATTCACTGCGCCAATCCAAGCCTTACCACTCTGGTGACCACCGGGGAAGGGGACTGCTACGGAGAAGGGGGGAACCATTTTATCCACACGGTCATGCGCAATCCGGATATCACAGTGTTGGTGCACAACAATGAATTCTATGCCCTGACCAAGGGGCAGGCCTCGCCGACCACTCTGCCGGGTGAAAAACGGGCTCTTCAACAAAAAGGGGTGGAAAAGGCCCAGCTGAACATGCCGGCCCTGTCGGTGGCCAACGGCTGCACCTTCGTGGCCCGGGGATTCGCCGGGGAGATCGATCATCTCACGGATTTGATCGTCCGTGCGGTAAAACACAGGGGATTCAGCCACCTGGAGGTGATTCAGCCCTGTATCACCTGGTCCAAACGCCCGGTCAGCTGGTACCGGGAACGGATCTATAAACTGGATTCGGATTACGACCCGGGCGACCGGGATGCGGCCCTCAAGATACTTCTTGAGCAGACCGAAAAAAAGCCGATCGGCGTACTCTACCAGACCCAACCCCGAAAGACCATGGGCGCCCGGTTTCGCCAGACCATCAGCGACCGGCCTCTGTCTGAATTAAAGCCGATCGGGGCCGAGACGATCCAGTCGGCATTGAATGATTATCGTCCGGACTGATATGATCCTGGCCTTTCGGCGCGCACCGGGAGACAAGCTCATGCCGGAACGTGAACTGTCCGAGGCCCTGAATATGAGCCGCACCTCGGTGCGGGATGCGATCCGCAAGCTGGTGGTGATGGGCTTTCTTGAGCAGAAGCAGGGGCAGGAGACCGGGACAAAATATTTCAAATCGGGTTTGGGTAGATATAAATGGGGTATTCGCTGTATTGGAAAAGAGAGCGAAAGGTTCAATACTATGACTCAAGGCCGAGCGGGCTGCAACCTGCCGGCGTGAGATTAAGGGCATCGGTGTTCCATTCGGGACATGCTTTTTTAAAACATTAAAACAAAGGAGATATTCGCATGATGAAGAAAATAGCAACCATAATGGCAATTGTATTTGCAGTATGTCTGTTCATGGCCGGCCAGAGTATAGCCGCGGGTGAACAAAAGACCTCGGAGACCGGCCAAACCAAGACTTGGAAGGAGGGACAAACTACTGAAATGCAAACAGGCCAGATGCATCAGGGCTCCGGCCAGGGTATGCAGGCAAGCAAACTGATGGAAAAGGAGGTTCAGGGTCAGAACCAGAAAAAACTCGGCACCGTTTCCGATCTTTATATGAGTGAAGACGGAAAAGTCGAATACCTGATCATTTCCAAAGGCGAAGATCTGATTCCGATTCCCTGGGATCAGGTTCAGCAGATGGGCCAGGAAGAAGCCCTGACCGTCAATACCGATGAACAGAAGCTGGAAAATGCGCCTGCTTTTTCCGAAAATGACTTTCAACAGTCTGGATGGCAGCAGGAGGTCAGAGGATATTACGGTCAAGAGCAGCAGGGTCATAAGATGAAAATGAAAGAAGGCGGCGAAATGAAGATGGAGTAACCACTTTCTACCGAAGATTAGAGAAACTTATATTTGACAAAGATTCCTAAAAGCGATGTCTTTAATCCCTTAAACCAGAGCGGAATGTAAGCCGCTATGCAATCGAAACCCGAACAGGAGTTCCCGTTCGGGTTTATTTTTTGGTTTGGAGAGACGGTTATTCTTTTTGGCCGTGGGAAGCAACCCACCCGCTGGTTTGTGACATGGGACGATGAAAATTTGACATGAGCCATCGTTTGGATATTATAGCTATAGGTATCCATAGTATGGTGGTGTGCCATGAGAACAATTCAGATGACCCTCGATGACGATCTTGTACAGGCGGTCGACCGTGTTTCAAAGCAACTCCGCACGAGCCGTTCGGCCTACTAATAATCACAAACGGTCTTATTCGGATGCGAGATCAACCAAAACCCGGGAGAGGGAAACACCACCTCAGAGCTCATAAATTCGATAGGGCCGGCCGCTTTCTTTTTCTAAAACGAATCGGGCCACATTGTAAACCGGTATTCCCGTTGCGGTTTTTCCAGCCGGGGTGCCGTGATGGGCGTGACCGTGGAAAATCACATCCACCCCGAACCGTTCCAGGGCGTCGGCCAGCCGGGAGGTGCCGAGAAAGGCGAACAGTTCGGGGTCTTCCCCCGCCAGCGTCTCCTTCACCGGCGCATAGTGGAGAATGGCTACCTTCCGCTCGGTCTCGAGTTCACTGAGCGCGTTTTCCAGCCGGATCGCCTCTTCGATGCTGGTCTGGATAAATATTTTTAAAGATTGTTCTCCGAAAACTTCCACCCGCCGGTCGGCGAAACCGCCGCAAAACCCTTTGGTTCCCACGAAGCCGACCCCGTCGATTTCACAGGTGGTGGCCTCGAGCACGCAAATGTCTTTGGCCTCCATCATTTGAACCAAAAGGTCGGTGTGGTCGCTTTCATGGTCGTGATTCCCGACCACCGCGATTTTGGGGATGGAAATACTCCGCAGCTCATCCAACAGCCGCTCCATCTCCTTGGGGCGGCCCCGGTTGGTCAAATCGCCGGCCATCACCAACACGTCCGCCGCTTGTTCCACTCCGTCCAGAAGCTTGCGGACCATTCCCTCGGAGTCGATGCGGCAGTGGAAATCACCGATGGCTGCAATTCTCATATTTCTTCTCCTTTATGATTCACCAGGGGTGTTCGGGGCGTCCGGTTTTCATATCCCCACCGTTCACAGTCCACCCGGAATTTCAAGGGATCGAGCAGCGTCCCTCGAAATCGCTTCGGGTTTTCCTCGGTTTCCATTTCTTGGGTCATCTGATTGAACAGGTTTTTCATCATGTCCATCGGCAGGTAATCGGCGTGGCCCGGATAGACATAACCGAACAGGGTCAAATGCCACAGCAGGATATAAGGGTCATCCTTCAGAAGATGGGAAATGTAATTCCATTCCAGCCGGCCCTTGGAGGCGAGAATCAGGTGGACAATATCCGCGCCGTCAAACCGGTCTCCGCGGGCGATGTAGCATTTGGATGCGATCAGGTTTTCGAGACCGATGAGCGGCACCTGTACACCCAGCAGGTTCATGGTTCGGCTGTTTTCGAACCATTCATCGGTCATGGTAATCATATTGTTGGACAATCCGAAAATCAGGTCCATAAAGTAGGACCGGTGAAATACTTTGGCCAACCAGCGCCGATCTCGAATCTCGGTTTTGTAGCCGGCCGCCGATATTGCATCGAGGGCGGGCTTCAGACCGGAGGGCTTTAAAAATACATCCAGGTCCTTGGTATTTCGCCAGATGCCGGTATAGGCATAAATCGCCAGGGCGCCGCTGATCACAAACGGAATTTCGATTGCGTTCAGGATTTCCAGCCACCGGGCAAATGCCTCTGCTTCCTCCCGATTGAAATCTTCTTCAATTCCGTCCGAAACCGGTATTTCGACGCATAAAACATCATCCATGCCTTGTGGGTCCATTCTCTAGTTCCTGATCTCTGATTCTTCAATCGGTTCGACTTCCATTCGAATACCATACTGAATTTGGCGGGGAGATGTTATCCGGAAAAACCTGTATTCTCCGGATCGAATTTCTTTACTTTTCAGTAGCCCCGAATAATACCGTCCGATGGGGCGTATACCGGGTTTTCCTTATAGGCGAAGTCTCGGAAAAAGCCTAATTTTAGAGAAACCCGGAGATCAGCGGATCGGTTTTTTGCATCGAATCCGCTGGTTTTGATCTCCATGGACTCGCACTGAGGAAATGGAAAACATTCAACGAAGGAGAAAGCAGATGGCCCAGACCGATCTAAACAAAGAATTGACCAAACTGATTCAACTCGATATTGACGCCGTTCATGCCTATGGACAGGCGATCGAGGAAATAGAGGACCCGGCGATTCGAGAACGGATCACCGCTTTTCAGAGCGACCACAAAGAACATATCGAAACCCTGGGAAAAGAGGTTCGGGCGCTCGGGGATACGCCGCCGGAATACTCCCCGGATTTCAAAGGATATCTGATCGAAGGGTTTACGGCACTTCGGAGCAAGACGGGCACCAAAGGCGCCCTGAAAGCCATGAAGAGTAACGAAGAGTTGACCAACAAAAAGTATGACAAGGCCCGCTCCATGGATTTGACCCCGAGTGTCCGAACGGTCATCGAAAAAAATTTCAATGACGAACGGCGGCATCTGGAATACATCGAATCGCAACTCGCGGTTCTCTAATCTTCGCTTCTTTACGAAATCAACTTCCAAGGAGACGGCTGACGATGGCCGTCTCCTCATTCGTTTCTACCCTCGGTTTTCCGATGCGGTCGGGTCGGTCCGCAACAGACACCGAAATAATGCCTCATTAATTTCTGGCCTTTTTCTCACGGTCTTCGGCCTGAATATGAATGTCATGATCTTCCAGGACATCCTCGATGTATAGCAGCTTGACCAGCACTATAATAACGGCCACGAGCGGAACGGCCAGCAAAATCCCGATGACCCCCTGAATAACGCCCATGATGATCTGAGCCGAGAGAATCAGGGCGGGGGGCATGGAAATTATCTGGCGCTGGACCAAGGGGGTGATAAGATAGCTTTCCACCATCTGAATGCCGGCATACAGGGCCACTACATACCCGGCATGCACCCCGTCCTGACTGCCCAGAGCCAGAATGACGGCGGGAATCACCGAGATCACCGGTCCGATATTGGGGATGAAGGTCATGACCGCTGCGAACACCGCGAGGGTCAGAGCCAGGGGCATGCCCATGAACCAGAGACCGATGAAGGTAAAGATCCCGATAATGAGCATAGAGACCAGCCGTCCGATCAGCCACCAATACAAGGTGGTGCCGACCCCGTGCAGGGTTCGGCGAGCCCGATCGCGTTTTCTTTTGGGTACCAGTTTTTTGGTCCCGTTGATGTACATATCGGCGTCATATGAACCATATATCCCGAGTGCCAGAATGATCAGAATACCGGAGATCGCCCCGACCGCTGAATAGAGCCAGGAGGTGGCCTTCTTCATGAGTCCGCCCACACTGCTGGCCAGTTGATCCGCGGACGGCATTCGGCGGAGCAGCCATCCGCCGACTGCCGTATCCGACACGTTTTCTTTCAGGCTGTCCCAGGTTTCCGGCAGTTTGGTGCTCAGCTCATCCGCCTGATCGGCGACCTGGGGCACCATGAAAAAGAGGGCGACTGTAAGCAGGATCAGAAGGACTAAAATCACGATGGTGATTCCCCACCCCTCCTTCATGCCGGTTTTTTCAGCCAGAAATTTGCCGTTATTCCGCAAGAATACCGCGAAAATGATGCCGGCGAACATCAACAGGATTATGTGCAGGGTATGCCATATCAGAAGCGCCAGTACCACGACGACCAGTGTCATGAACAGCCGCTGCGGATAGCTCGTATTTCCAGTGATGGATTGGGAAGGGGCGGTGTCGGCCATTTAAAGTGTCTCCTGTGAAAAAGCAGCAGTTTGCTGATTATGTGTTCAAAGTGAAGACAGTATATTGGAAGCGGCCATTGTGCCGAAATGGGGAATAGACCCTATTTGCCTGCTCAATTCGCCCCATCTGAGAGTTTCAGAATCGAGTATTTATCCGGAACAGAGAAGTCTGAGAAAGGGAAGGCAGGGCGGCGATGGAGACCCAATCCCAGGGCGGCGCTGATGAATTCCATCGATGTTCATTGCTGCCGGCGGAGCGGCGGACGTCGGCCGGTGGTCCGCTTCCAGGCGGCAGCGGCACCCCGTCTGGCGGCCAATCGTCCCAGACTGACGCCGATACCGGTGGCCGCGGTCCAGGAGATGGCCTCAAGCCAGTCGACTTTTGGCGAAGCCGGATTCACGGGCGGCGGTTTTTTAGTGGCCAATTTCCAACTTTTTTCGATCGTGGAGCGAGCCAAAATCCCCGCGAGTATGGTCGTCCCGGTGGAGAACAGGACCCATCGTTTTCCTTTGAAGGACAATTTTTTCAACATCGGAATTTTCCCTCCTCAAAAAATGCCTGACATTCAAATTTCGGATATGCGTGGATTACAGCAGCAGGCTTTCGAGGATCGTATCCACCAGCGCGATCAGAAGCGCCGCCAGAAGGGTCCAGCCGAATCCCTCGATTTCGAAGTCTTTGATCAGTTTGTCGGTTATCCAGAGCAGAAATGCGTTGATGACGAATTTGAAAAGGCCGAAGGTGATCAGAATAAAAGGTAGGCTGATCAGGAAGAAGAGCCACCCGAACAAAAAATTGATGACGCTGTAGACCACCGCAACCATAACGGCGGTCCAGAAGCTTTTGACGTGGATGGCCGGGATCAGCTTGGCGATGAGGAAGATGGTGATGCTTAAAATCAAAAGACTCAGCAGCGCATTCATAGTCGACTCCTTTTCAGTGGCGTTTTAAAAGGTTCAATCAGGTTCGCAATTATAAATCCAAAATCAGGATCGGAATCAATACGGCATGGCGGGTATTTTCAAGAAGAGCGTTATGTAGATGTTTCTACCAGGAAAAGTGTGCGATTCGACCGCCTTGGGACCTGCGGAAATAGGGAACCCAGAGAGGAGAGGCCGCGATTAGGGGTCGAGATTAGGAGATGTCCTCGTAAAAAAGGCGCATTCCGAATCCGTTCGGAATGCGCCTGAACAGAGGGTTTGCCCCTCATACGACATGCAAGGCAACCCCTTTTCGTCTGAACCGGTAATTATCGGCTGCTCTTCTTGGCTTTTTGCCAGTCCACGTCCACGCTGTTGTCGCCGATTTTAATGAATTCGGCGACCAGGCCCGTACGGCCCTCGACTTTTGCCGGTCGGGCCAGCATCGAAAAGCGTTTGCCTTCCTGAATATCAAGCTGGTTGCGCAGTTCTTTTTCCGGCCCCAGGTTGACCATGGTGGTGTTGCCGTCATCCATCCGAATTCGGGCCATCAACACCGTGGGGGTGCCTTCTCGAAGGTCGGTTTTCTTGGTTTTCATGATCTGACCGCTGTAGCTTTTCAGTTTCATGTCCTGGGGGCGTTTGATCGAAACCCGCCGCCCCTTGGCTTCCACGCCATGGGCCATCAGAACCGGCTTTTGGTTGATCGAACCGGTGATCCCGTGGACGGTCACCTGATCGCCTTTTTTCAGGTTGAGATCGGATAATTTCTGTTCCGGTCCGAGATCGACCTTGGCCACCTGGCCTTCCCGGGTCTGAATGCGGGCGATGACATGGTCTTCTTCCATTTTCGACAGGGAAATGGTTTTCATTTCTTTGATGCTGCCCTGAATCCGGTCTCCCCGGCGCATCTGCTGTCGGCTCTGCCGATCCCTTCTCTGCTGATAATACCCGCGCTCGAATCGGTCTCTATCCATGCCGGTGCTGAAGCGCTGATCCTGCTGACCGCCCCTGCGGGCGGATTCTCTCCTGCGCCCACGGTCCTGACCGTATTGTCCTTGTCCGGCCTGTTCCCGATCGGACTCGCGGTATTGCTGCCGACTGTATTGGCCATACTGCTGCTGACCGGAACCACCGAACTGCCGCCGGTCGGACTGGCCGTATTGCTGCTGGCCGGAATCACCGAACTGCCGCCGGTCGGACTGGCCGTATTGCTGCTGACCGGAATCACCGAACTGCCGCCGGTCGGACTGGCCGTATTGCTGCTCACCGGAACCACCGAATTGCTGCCGGCGACGAGATCGGTCGAACATCTCTTGTCCGGTTTCCCCGACTTCCTCCTGCTGACGGGATTGCCCGTACCGGGGTTCAGGTTGCCGGCCGCCGCGGCCTTCCATGTTTTCGCGGTAGTTGCGGTAAGAAGGGCGGCCGTATCTGCCTTGATAATATTTATCATAATCCCTATCTTCGGGGTTGTTGCCGTAATACCCGCGATATCCGGTATCCCCCTGGTAAATGGAACCTTCGGAATAACTTCGACCATCGGCCCTGCCGAAGTCCCGGTCTGCTCCAGGGTTTTCACCATTTCCTCGGCTGGTCCCGGGAAATTCGGACGCACCGAATCGGGAATCCTGTTCCGACCGATTAAAATCAGGTTGATAATGGCGAAACGGAGAGGTGCTTCCCTGGCTGTAATCCCGTTGCGACGGATATCTGTAATTGGTGCCGGATTGATAATCGAAATCGGGGCCGGCAAACGCCGGAATCGCAAACACCATGGTGGCGGCCAGCGAAAGAACCGATGCACTGAAAATCGCTTTTTTAAAGAAAAATTTCTTCATAATTAGGTCTCCTTCCTGAAAATTTAATATCATGTGATCAGGTATTCCCATTTAATGCGGATGATGACCGGCGAAAATTATTCATACCATTCGTCGAATTCATCTTTTTCATCAAACCAGGTGTCGGTGTAATAACCGTAATCTTCCTCGAACCCGAATTCTTCAGACTCTCGATATTCATCATCATCAAGGGGTTCGAATTCCTCATCGCCGTAATAGCCGCGGGGATAATCATAATCGTAATCGTAATCATAGGTATACGGATACTGGTAGGTATAGTCATACCAATCCCGTTCATAATCGACGCCTTCTTCTGTTTCGAACCAGTCGCCGGGATCATACCATTCCTCTTCATGCAGGCCTTCCCCGGCTTCATATTCATACTCTTCCTGAGCGACCGCTGTCATGGGGACGGCCATCAGGGCCGCGAACGCCAGTACCAGCATTATGATTCCCATCTGTTTCAATCCGCTTTTGTAGACGCTGTTTTTCATGGTTGTCTCCTTTCTTGTTCGTTGTCTTTCCAGTATTCTTAGAAATACTTATCAATTTCTTCTTAGATGACAGGCATGCCCCACCCCCTTTCTTTCCGACTATTTTGAGAATCGATAGTGGTGAAACCATAAGAAAATTCGGTTCTTAAATGCCTCAAAACTAATCAACCGAGGGGGGAGATGGAAATAAGGTCTCTACCGTATATAGGGATGAAAAATGGGGTAGCCATGCCTACCCCGGAAACAGTCCTCTCTTCGAACCCGAAACCGTTTATTCATATCCCCTTACTTGAAAGAGCTGAATTAGAGATTTGCAACGCTCACAAGAGAGGACCGCTTCGCCGAGATCCGAACCGGTGCTCGGATCAGTCATACCAATAGTTGAACTCATTTTGTTCTTCAAACCAATCGTCGGTGAAGTAATCCTCTCCGTATTCCCAGTCCTCAAAAGTCGGTTCTTCATACCCCTCGTCTTCGAACCCTTCGTCTTCAAAAACGCCTTCCTCTTCGAACATCCCTTCGTCTTCCTCATAGTAGCCGCGGGTTTTATCACCATAGAATTCGTCATCATGCCTAAAAGAAGAATTATACCGGCCCCGTTCATCTTCCCGTGTTTCAAACCGGTTCCCGGGATCATACCTTTGCTCATTTTCTTCCTGGGCCGTCGCCGCCATCGGAACCGCGATCAAGGCGACCGTCGCCGTGGCCAGGATCATTATAATCAACTGCTTTAAACCCTGTTTACGAGTGCTAATATCCATAGATTTCTCCTTTCTCGTATTCTTCTTTGGATTTATTTGCCAAATCATTACCGGCTCTTCGGAAGATTCAAAAAACCACCCCTAATCAGAGGCATTTGATTTAAACCCCGGAAAGACGATAAACCCCGGCGCACCGTCACCGGATGCGGGAAAATCATGCCGCGGATATCAGAAACTAAGCCATGCAGGAGGATTGCAAAATAAGCGATATGCGGTATTCGGGAGGTAGAAAAGGGGTAAGGTTCGGTTGCCGTAAAGCCTGGGCGGGCAATCTATTTATGATGCCACCGGATATCCCCCACCAGCCCGAAGTGGTCGGAGGGGAATACGGAAGGATGTTCAGTGGAGATCGGCTCGGTGCCGATAATCTGAATGGATCGAGGATGCCAACGGGAGGCCGGGCTTCGCAACAGGATGCGATCGAAGCGGACCTGTTTTTCTTCTCTTTTCAGTTCCCAGCGCATGAGGTTCACATCGGTATCTTCGGTATAGCCGGGCTCATTCGGGTGGAGTGCCCCCCAGAGGTCCTGGTAGCCGGGGTCCAGAACCCGGTTTTCGTCCCAGGTGGCGCAGAAATTGAAATCGCCCATCAGAATCGAATGGGGCGGCCTGTTGAGTATTAGAAAAATATCGCCCAGCTGGATGGCCCGTTCCGGCGCTGATGATCGGTAGCTTTCCAGGTGAACCACTCCCGCATGGAAATCCTCTCCGTTGATGGTGAATTCACCGATCAGGACATGCCGGCCCATCCAACTGTGCAACGGATGCAGCCGAAATGTTTTCACCGGAATTCGAGACAGAAGAAGCACCCCATAAGTATTCACCGTTTCGCCGGTAATATCCGAAAGGATATAGTGTTTCCGAACCCAGGGATCGGCTTTTATCAGTTCGAGGGTTTCCGGGGTGACTTCCTCCAATCCGATGAGGTCGGGTTCGTGGCCTTGGAGGAGGTGGAGGAGGGCCTTTAATCGGGCTTCCCTGTGCGGTTCGCCGAACCAGATATTGAAGGTGGCGATGCGAAGCCGGTC
>JBKHDE010000160.1:0-11052 GCA_046541495.1 Desulfococcaceae bacterium | reverse complement strand
TCTGCGACGGATGCAGATGCGGCTTCGAATGCCGATACCGCACCCGCGGCCGAGGATCAGAAAGCGGCGGAACCCAAACCGGCCGCCCCCCCGCCCCCGAAAAAACAGACCCCGACGCCCGTTGCCCCCAAACCCGCGCCGCCCCCGGCGGCGCCTGAGGATTCCGATGGAAGCCCGGAACCCTTTTTCAAGAGCGGCGCCGATCACTTTCGAAGGGCCGCCGGGCTGATGATGCGGCAGAATGCCGCCGATCCCTTGGCCTATCGGCTCAATCGCATTGCGGTCTGGCTGACCGCCGAACTTCCCCCGGCCGAAAATGGGATGACCCTGCTTCCGCCGCCCATGGATGAGGAAAAGGACGCCCTGGCGGGGCTCTATGAAAAGCAGAATTTTCAGAGCCTGCTGGAATCGGCGGAAAGCCGGGTGGGCCAGTACCTGTTCTGGCTGGATCTGAGCCGGTATGTGTCCGAATCCCTGTTTCATTTGGGGTTTTCCGAAGCCCGGGAGGCGGTGGACGAGGAAACCGGCCGGTACGCACGGCGGCTGTCCGGCATCGAAAACCTCTCCTTTTCCGACGGCACCCCGTTCGCCGATGAAAAGACCCGGGACTGGCTCCAGGAGATTTCCCGGAGTGAAGGCGGAGAAATCACCATGGCGGCCTCGGCCTCCGCGGACAGCGAATCGGCTCTGATGGCCGATATCTATCAGAAAGCGAAAACCTATGCCGGTGAAGGCAAGCCCATGGAGGGGCTGGACCTGTTGCAGACCCATTTCAACGAGGCCGCGTCCCGAAAATCGACGCTGTTGTGGCGAATGGATTTTATCCGCTACCTGGTATCCATTCAGCAGCCGCGGCTGGCCCTGCCCCATGTCCGGGAAATCCTGGAAGATCTCGAACGGTACGCCGTGGAGGTGTGGGACCCGGCCTTTGCATTGAATGCGCTCGTCCGGGCCTATGAAGGCTTGAAGCATCAGAAGGATGACGGACTGAAAGACGACCGGGAAGCGGTGCTCGATCGAATCGCCCGGCTCAATCCCGCGGCGGCCCTGCGACTGGTGTGACGGTCCCGGGGGCGGGATTGCCGCCTGTGTTTTCCATCAAAAACTTGCTCGATTTATCCTAATTACCCAACCGTTTTATTCTCAAGGAGGATACCATGGCCAAAGAAAGCTCCGTTGCTCCAAAAGAGAGGGTGAATATCGTTTACAAGCCGGCGACCGGGGATGCCAAAGAAGAGGTGGAACTTCCCTTGAAGCTGCTGGTGATGGGGGATTTTACCCTTCAGGAGGATGAAACCCCGGTGGAAGACCGGCGGGCCTTCAATATCGACAAGGACAATTTCAATGACGTGCTCAAAGCCCAGAACCTGTCTCTCAACCTGAATGTGGACAATACCCTTTCCGATGAACCGGATGCCCAGATGAGCGTCAACCTCGATTTCAAGAGTCTGAAGGACTTCGACCCGGACGCCGTGGTCAACAAGGTCCCCGAACTCAAACAGCTCATGGAGTTGCGGGAAGCCCTGACCGCCCTGAAGGGCCCTCTGGGCAATGTGCCTCAGTTCCGCAAAAAAATTCAGGAACTGGTCCATGACGAAGGGGCCCGGGAGCGGCTTCTGGCGGAACTGGGAATTGAAGAGAAATAGAATCCGGATATCGGGTTCGGCAATCAACCGAAGGAGCATGACCAATGGCTGAAGAAGAAAAAAAAGCGGAAGACCAGCAGGAAGCACAGGCGGCGGAAGCCTCGGACTCCCTATTGGACGACATCGTTCAGGCCACCCGATTGAAGCCCTCCGACGAGGCCTACACGGCCACCCGGCAGGGGGTGCAAGCCTTCATCGATGAACTGCTGAAACCGGGGCGGGAAGAGGCCAAGGTCTCGGCCGCCATGGTGGATGAAATGATCGCCGATCTGGATCGAAAGCTGAGCAGTCAGCTGGATGCGATTATGCACAATGAAACGTTCCAGAAGCTGGAATCGGCCTGGCGCTCATTGAAATACCTGGTGGACAAGACCGATTTTCGGGAAAACATCAAGATCGAAATGCTCAATGTCAGCAAACAGGATCTGCTGGATGATTTCGAAGACGCTCCGGAAATCACCAAATCGGGGCTCTACCGCACCGCCTACACCGCGGAGTACGGCCAGTTCGGCGGCCAGCCCTACGGCATGATGGTGGGCAACTATGAATTCGGGCCCTCCGCCCCGGACATCAAGCTGATGCAGTATCTGGCCAGCGTCTCCACCATGGCCCACGCCCCCTTTGTGGCCGCGGCCGGGTCTCAGTTTTTCGGGCTGGACGATTTCACCGGGCTGCCCAATCTCAAGGATCTCAAGTCTATTTTCGAAGGGCCTCAGTACATCAAATGGCAGTCCTTCCGGGAATCCGAGGATTCCCGGAATGTCGCCCTGACCCTGCCCCATTTTCTTCTGAGAACCCCCTATGATCCCCAGAACAACCCGGCCAAGGGGTTCAACTACAACGAGGATGTCAGCGACGGCAACGGCGCCTACCTGTGGGGAAACGCCGCCTTCACCTTCGCCAGCCGCATCACCGACAGCTTCGCCAAGTACCGCTGGTGCGCCAACATCATCGGTCCCATGGGCGGCGGCGCGGTGGAAGACCTGCCCCTTCACCAGTACGAGGCGATGGGCGAGGTTCAGACCAAGATTCCCACCGAGGTGCTGATCTCCGAACGCCGGGAGTTCGAACTGGCCGAAGAGGGATTTGTGGCCTTGACCATGCGCAAGGGCAGCGACAACGCCGCCTTCTTTTCGGCCAATTCGGTCCAGAAGCCCAAATTTTTCGGTACCTCCAAAGAGGGCAAAGACGCCGAACTCAACTACAAGCTCGGCACCCAGCTTCCGTACACCTTCGTCATCAGCCGCCTGGCCCATTATCTCAAGGTGATTCAGCGGGAAAACATCGGCACCTGGAAGGAGCGGGCGGACTTGCAGCGGGAATTGAACGAGTGGATTCGCCAGTATGTGGCGAACCAGGAAAACCCTTCACCGGGGGTCCGAAGTCGAAAACCGCTCAAGAACGCACAAATCGAGGTCAGCGACGTGGAAGGCGAACCCGGATGGTACCGGGTTTCCATCAAGGTGAGGCCCCATTTCAAATACATGGGCGCCTCCTTTGAGCTGTCTCTGGTCGGCAAAATGGAAAAAGAATAGGTTCAGGTTCACCCGGTTCGATTCCTGAGCCGGATGTAGTCGTTCACACCCTAATTGAAATGAAAGGAGACATGTATCATGCCAATGACATCCTACCTCACGCTGGAAGGGACGAGCCAGGGCGCCATCGAAGGGGATTGCGTTCAGGCCGGAAGAGAAAAAACCATCCTGGTGTACGGATTGGACCACCGGATCGAGATTCCCAGAGACACCCACACCGGGCTGGCCTCCGGGCAGCGGATCCACCATCCGCTGACCATCAAGAAAAAAATCGACCCGGCATCGCCGTTGCTCTGCAGGGCGTGCAGCACCGGCGAGCACATGTCCAAATTCGATCTTGATTTTTACCATATCGATGAAAACGGCAAGGAGGTCCTCTATTACAAGATCTCCCTGGTCGATTCCATCATTGTGGAGGTCAAAACCCATTATCCGTTGACCTTCCTCTCGGAAAACAAGCCGTATCCGCACATGGAGGAGGTCTCTTTCACCTACTCGAAAATCATCTGGAGTCATGAAACCGCCTCCAAACAGGCGGAGGATGACTGGAAAACCCCCTCGGCCTAGCCGGGGAATCAATTCGATTAAAGGCGGAGGGTGGCCGGTTCACCCTCCGCTGTTTGCGCCCGATGACCGGTATTCGGTATTCGGTTTTCGGCGCCGCAGGGGCCGAGCAGGTTTGATTATCGTTTCGGCCCACGCCTGAAATGAGTATTCAGGCCGCCCCGTGAATCTTTTCCCGGGCCGGGAAGCTGTTTGAGCGACAGCGAGTTCTTGCCGGGCCGGGAAAAGATTCACGGGGTGGCCGACACGGTGATTATGGCCTCCGGCGGGAAATGCCGCCGGCTGCAAGGATCGGGACGGGTGAATGTGAATGCGGGAAGAACGATTGCTTGAGCGGCTCTCCTCGGTGGAGCGGGAACCCGACCGGCGCGAAACCGGGGACGTCAACCGCCAGATTTTCTCTATCCTGAGGCATCTGGAGCGGATTCTGAACACCCGGCAGGGAAACGTTCCCATCGCCCCGGATTTCGGAATGCCCGATTTCACCAATATCAAGATGTTCGGCTCCGAATCGGCCCGGGACATCGAAAAGACGATTCAGCAGATCATTGAACGCTATGAGCCGCGTCTGGTCCGCACCCGATGCGTATTCGCCCCTCAGGAAGAGGATGTCCTGGCACTGCGGTTTAAGATATCCGCCCGATTGGCCCAGGACAAAACCATTCCGGTGGAATTCAACACCATCGTCAAGGACGACGGTAAAATCAGTATTACGGATTGACCGATGCACTCTCTAATCGCTCATGTTTAACCGATACTACCAGCAGGAACTGGCCTACCTGAGAGAGCTGGCCGCCGAATTTTCCCGGGCCCATCCGGCCCTGGCCCCCAGCCTCAGCGGACAGTCCACCGACCCGGATGTGGAGCGGCTTCTCGAAGGGGTGGCCTTTTCCACCGGGCTGCTTCGGCAGAAGCTGGACGACGAACTGCCGGAGGTCATCCACGGGCTGACCGATCTGGTCTTTCCCCATTATCTTCGGCCCATGCCCTCGACCTCGGTGGTGACCTTCAGCCCCAAACCGGCCCTGAAGGAATCGATCACCGTGGACCGGGGAACCGAACTGGCCTCGGTGCCGGTCAGCGGCACCGCCTGCCGTTTTCAGACCTGCTTCGATGTGGATGTCCATCCGCTGAGGCTGACCCGGGCCGCCGTTTCCGAAGAGACCGGACGCTCGGTTCATATCCGGCTCGATTTTTCCCTGCTGGGTCCGGACCTGTCCACCTGGTCCCCGACACACCTTCGTTTTTTCCTGGGCGGTGATTATGCCGAGGCCGCCGACCGGTATCTTCTGCTGAACCGGTATGTCCGCCGCATTCGCATTACCCCGGCCCGGGGCGGAAGCCCCCTTGAATTGGACCCCGATCACCTTCGGCCGGCGGGCCTGGCGGAAAACGAATCCCTGATCCCCTATCCCGGTCATGCCTTTCCGGGGTATCGGCTGATCCAGGAATATTTTCTGCTGCCTCGAAAATTTCTGTTTATCGATCTCACCGGCCTGGAAAAATGGAAAAACCGGGGCGCCGGTTCGCAGTTCGATATCACCTTCGAACTGGTCGACCCGCCCTTTTTCCCGCAGCAGATCAAGCCCGAGCACTTTATTCTTTTCGCCACCCCGGTGGTTAACATCTTCAGCCATTCCGCCGATCCCATTTCACTGGCGCACCGCCAGGCCGAATACCCGGTGCGGCCTTCGGGCAATGATGCCACCCATTTTCAGGTGTATGCCGTCCAAAAGGTGACCGGCATCGTCCAGGGGTCGGTTCAGAGAAAGACCTACCTGCCCTTTGAAGGGTTTTCCGATTCCGGAGAAGCCGAGGCGATGTACCAGGTGCTTCGCCGGCGATCGGTGGTGGACAATCGGGCCCGGGTGTTCTTGATCCTGCCCTACTCCGAGGGCTCGGGGCCGCCGGTCCGGGAGACCCTTTCGCTGGAGCTGCTGTGCACCAACGGGCAGCTGGCCGAAAACCTTCAGCTGGGGGATATTTCGGTGCCCACCGCCTCGTCCCCGGTGCTGCTCGATTTCGCCAACATCACCCCGGTGACCGCTCCGGCCGAGCCGCCCCTGGGAAAAAACGTGCTGTGGCGGTTTCTGTCTCATTTGTCCATCAATTTTCTGTCTCTGGCCGATGTCACGGCCCTGCGGGAACTGCTGAACCTCTATATCTTTTCCGACAGCCGGGACCAGGCCCGAATCGCAGCCAACCGCAAACGGATCAGCGGCATCGAATCCCTGTCCATCTACCCGGAGGAACGGCTGGTGTCGGTCCATATGATGCGGGGTCAGCGGATTCAGCTGGAGATTCGCCGGGACTATTTCGCCTGCCCCGGGGATCTTTTCCTCTTCGGGTCGGTCATGGACCGGTTTTTTTCGGTCTACGCCAGCATGAACACCTTTACCCGGCTGCACCTTCGGGATACCGTCCAGGGGGAGGAATACCGATGGCCTTCAAGGCTCGGCGGGGAGGCCCTGCTATGATCGATGACCTCCTAAAAAGAAGCCGGCGGTATTCCTTTGTCCAGGCCGTGCGGTTGCTGAGGGTGTTTTCCGCATCAAAATCGACGGAAGATACCGAAGGGGGCGGCGGTCGGTCGGCCGAGGACTTCTGGCGAAACACCCTGCGGGTGCGGCCGGAGCTGAGTCTCCATTTTCCGGGCGCCGACATTGCGGCGGTGGACCGGATCACCGCCGAAAACGGTGACGTTGCTGGCGGTCCGCAGTTTCGAATCACCGCGACCTTTCTCGGCCTCTACGGGGTGTCTTCACCGCTGCCGGCCTTTTATACGGAAGATTTGATGGACGAGGCCCGGGAAGACAGCTCGGTCATTCGGGATTTCATGGATATCGTCAACGGCCCCTTGTATCCCCTGCTGTTCATGAGCTGGAGCAAATACCGAATGGCACTGCGGGTGGTGGAGGAAAAGTCTTCCGCGGACCTGGAGCGTCTCTATTGCCTGGCGGGGATGGGGGATGCGGCCATCCGGGACCGGGTGGACGCCCCCTATCCGCTGATTCGATACGCCGGGCTGCTGACCCAGTCGCCCCGATCCGCCCTCGGGCTGGAGCGGTTGTTGTCCGACGCTTTCGAAGAGCCGAAACTCAAGGTCATCCCCGGTATTCCTCGAAAGGCGGTCATTCCGGAAGATCAGCGCCTCCATCTGGTCGCCGGTAAAACGGAGAAACGGTTGGGAAGAAACAGCTTTCTGGGCCGGCGGATTCGGGACCGGATGGGAAAATTCCGGGTGCGGATTTCGACCCTTCAAGCCGAAGGCTTTCAGGCATGGCTGCCGGACACCCCGCGATTTGACAAGCTGCGGTCCCTGATTCGGGTCTACCTCGACCAGCCGTTGTCCTGGGAGCTGGAGGTGGTTCTGGCCGAGGGGGAGGTTTCCACCGCCCGGCCGGGAAGAGCCGACTGGGGCCGGCTGGGATGGAATACCTGGCTGTTTGCCAAGGATCGCCCCGAGGGAAAGGCCGGGGTGGTCTTCAGGGCGAAACCCCGACGATTCGATTTCAGTCAATCCATTAGGAGAAGGCAGGTGATTCAATGATCAGTGTCGACATCAAATCCCTTCTGTTGCGTCTCAATCCCTTTTGTACCAATTCCCTTCAGGATGCGGCGGGGCTCTGCGTCTCCCGCACCCATTACGAGGTCACGGTGGAGCATTTTCTGCTCAAGCTCCTGGAAAAGCCGCAATCGGACTGGCCGATCATGTTAAAACAATACGACATCGATTCAGGCCGGGTCCGGAAGGCCCTGGAGGAGACCCTGGAGGGGTTCGCCACCGGCAATGCGGCCCGTCCCGCCTTTTCCCCTTTGCTGCTGGAACTGTTTCAGGAGGCCTGGCTGATTTCCTCCATCGATTTGACTGAAAAAAAGATCCGGTCCGGGGCCGTTCTCCTGGCCTTTCTGGGCAAACCTTCCTTTTTCGCTTCGGGGCGCTACGCCGATCTGATCAAGGCGGTCGGCCGGGAGTCGCTGATGAAGGAGTTCTGGACTTTTGCCAAAACCTCCCTGGAGCATGAGACCGCCGGTTCCCTGGATACCGGTGATACCGGCGGCGAACCGGCTGCGGACCGTCCCGAAGGCGACACCGCTCTGGGCCGGTTCTGCATCGATTTCACTCAGCGGGCCCGGGAGGGCAAGATCGACCCGGTCTTCGGCCGGGACCACGAGATCCGGCAGATGGTCGACATTTTGGGCCGCCGCCGCAAGAACAACCCGATCTGCGTGGGGGAGCCCGGGGTGGGCAAGACCGCCGTGGTCGAGGGCTTGGCCCTGCGCATCGTGGAAAACGACGTTCCGGATATGCTTCGCGGGGTCACCCTTCTGGGCCTGGATATGGGGCTTCTGGAGGCCGGGGCCGGGATGAAGGGGGAATTCGAAAAACGGCTCAAGGGGGTGATCGACGAGATCAAGGCATCCGAAAAACCGATCATCCTGTTCATCGACGAGGCCCATACCCTGATCGGGGCCGGCGGATCGGCCGGGAGCAGCGACGCGGCCAACCTTCTCAAACCGGCCCTGGCCCGGGGGGAGCTGCGCACCGTGGCGGCCACCACCTGGACCGAGTACAAGAAGTATTTTGAAAAAGATCCGGCCCTGGCCCGGCGGTTTCAGGCGGTCAAGCTCGATGAACCGGACGTGGCCACCGCTGCTTTGATCCTGCGGGGGCTGAAGAAAAATTATGAGACCGCCCACAAGGTCATCGTCCACGACGAGGCGGTCAAGGCCGCGGCCGAATTCGCCGGTCGCTATATCAGCGGGCGGTTTCTGCCCGACAAGGCCATCGACCTGCTGGACACCGCCTGCTCCCGGGTCAAGATCAACCTCACCACCAAGCCCGACGTGCTGGAAGACAAGGAGCGCTCCATTCAGGCCTATGAACGGGAGCGGGACGCCCTGATGCGGGACCGGCTCAACGGGGTGGCCATCGATGCGGATCAGCTGGCGGAGGCCGAATCGAAGCTGGAAACCCTGACCGCCGAAGCCGAGGATCTGCGCGTCCTGTGGGAGCGGGAGCGGGATGCGGCCCACCGGCTTCTCGGGCTGCGGGACCGGCTGTTCGCGCTTCGGGACGGGGCGACGCCTCCGGCGGGCGAGACCGGCGGAGCCGAACCGGACGCAGTGAATGCAAAAGCCGAGGCATCGACGGAAGGAGCCGAGAGCGCACCCCCTGCGGAACCCGAAGCGGAGATGTCCGAGGAGGAACTCCAGGCCGAAATCGATCAGGCCCGGGCGGACCTGAAAGCACTCCAGAAAGACAACGCCCTGGTGCGCATCGAGGTGGACCCCGACATGGTGGCCAAGGTGGTCTCCGACTGGACCGGGGTGCCCCTGGGCAAGGTGATGCGGGATCAGGCCAAGAACGTCATGGAGTTCGAGCGCCTCATGAAGGAGCGGATCAAGGGCCAGGATCACGCCGTGGATGTGCTCGCCGAAGGCATCAAGTCGGCCAAGTCGGGGCTCAAGGATCCGAGCCAGCCCATGGGGGTCTTTCTTCTGGTAGGGCCCAGCGGGGTGGGCAAGACCGAAACCGCTTTATCGGTGGCGGACATTCTTTTCGGGGGAGAGCGGTCGGTGGTGAGCATCAACATGAGTGAATTTCAGGAAAAGCACACGGTCAGCCGCCTGATCGGGTCCCCGCCCGGCTATGTGGGCTACGGCGAGGGGGGCATGCTCACCGAGGCGGTTCGGCAGAAACCCTATGCGGCCGTGCTGCTGGACGAGATCGAAAAGGCCCATCCCGAGGTCCTGAACCTGTTTTATCAGGTCTTCGACAAGGGGTCGCTTTCCGACGGCGAAGGCCGGGAGATCGACTTTAAAAACACGGTCATTTTCCTGACCAGCAACCTGGCCACCGATGTCATCACCGAAATGACCCAGGGCGACGAGCGGCCCGAGGACGAGGTCATCTTCAACGCGGTGCGGCCCATCCTCTCTCAGTATCTCAAGCCGGCCCTGCTGGCCCGGATGGCCGTCGTTCCCTACTACGCCCTGCGGGCCGACGCCATGGCCGGGATCGTCCGGCTGAAGCTGGAAAAACTGGCGGACCGGCTGCTGGCCAACAACAAGATGAAGCTCGACTACACCGACGCGGTGGTGGACCAGATCACAAAACGGTGCACCGAGGTGGAGACCGGGGCCCGGAACATCGACTATATCCTGAGCGGCAACATCATGCCCAAGATGTCCCAGGAGATCCTCTCCCACATGAGCGAGGGCGGAATGCCGGGCCGGGTGTCGGTCGATGTGGGCGCAGAAGGGGCGTTTACGATGGAATTCAGCGAGGTGTAGGCCGATCGCCGCTGAAGGCGGAACGCAGAACTATTGAAATCTACATCCGTTCTTCTTGGAAGATCACACAGGTCGGGCCATTGCCGACGAGAGGGGGCGGAAAGATCTTGAAAGAATATCGTTCAAACCGGTGAAGGAGGAAGGCCCATGGCGAATCTGCTGACCCAGAAAAAATTTGATTTCGTATCCCATAGTCCCGAGCTGGACCCGGGTGCGTTCACCGTGGTTTCCTTTTCCGGTATTGAAGGGTTTTCCACCTGTTACCGGTTTGAGATCACCCTGGTGGCCGACGACCCCGAGATCGACATGACCGCCGTGCTGGAGCACCCGGCCACCTTCACCATCCTTCGGGAGGAAGGCGACATTCCGTTCCACGGCATTTTGACCGAGTTTGAGCAGCTTCATGCCATCGATGAATACGTGGTCTACAAAACCGTGCTCTCCCCCAAGCTCTGGTGGCTTTCTCTGACCCATCACAACCAGATTTTTCTGAACCGGACCGTGCCCCAGGTGCTGGAGGCGGTGCTTCTGGACGGTGGTCTCACCACCGATGATTTCGATTTGCGGCTCATGAATCCGGGCCGATACGAACCCTGGGAATTCATTTGCCAGTACGGGGAAAGCCATCTCAATTTCGTCTCCAGATGGATGGAACGGGAGGGGATGTATTATTATTTCGAGCAGACCCCCGCCGGTGAAAAAGTCGTCCTTACCGATACCGGGATGTCCCACGGCGAGATGCCCGAAGGCAAAACCATGTCCTATTCCCCGCCCTCGGGTCTGGACGAACCTTTTCGCGAGGAGGTGATCCATGCCTTTATCTGCAGGCAGAAGCTGCTGCCCGGCAAGCTTCATGTTCAGGATTACAATTACCGCACCCCTTCTTTGAGCCTAAGCGCCGAGTCGTCGGTGTCGGACCGGGGCCGGGGCGAATTCCATATCTACGGCGAGCACTTTCGCACGATGGAAGAAGGGACCGCTATGGCCAAGCTTCGGGCGGAGGAACTTCG
>JBKHDE010000159.1:0-11070 GCA_046541495.1 Desulfococcaceae bacterium | reverse complement strand
TCCGGGTCTTTTCGCCGCCGCCAGCAGGTTTCCGCGTGCATGCAGAAGCGGCACACCGATCCGACCTTTTTGGATTTATATTCCGGACCCAATCCGATCAACCCGGACACCGTCTTGAAGGGCACCAGAATATGGCTGTCGTTGAGGATGATTCCGGCATCCTGAATCGGCAGCAGGGAACAGAGCGGAGCCTGCCCTTCCAGGGGCCATCCCACCAGGGAGCCGGGGCTGAGATTGGCGCCGACGCCCCATTTTCTTTCCCGGGCTTCTTTTTCGGCCATGGCCCGGACCGCCTCGCCCACTTTTCCCAATCCCACCACACCGACACTGTCGAGCAGGTAGGCCAGGAGGTTGTCGCCGTTTCGGTTCAGTTCCCGAACCGCTTCATCCAGCCGGGGACCGATGGAATGGACGCTGATCAGGGCGATTTCGGCTTTTTTTAGAAGGTCGGCATGGGGGCCCACCCGCAGGATATCCGCACCGCCCCCGTTTGAGGGCGTGATTCGGACTTCCGTATTCGACACCGCTTCAATCGGAACCCACTCATATACCACTACCGAATCCCATAAATCCCCGGCCATCCGCACCGCCGTTTCGGCGGTTTCGATCAACCGGGGAGCGGCGGTTTTTCCACGGTTGAGCGAGTCGACCACCTCCCGGGCGGTGAGGGAGACCGGTATATCTTTTACAATCGTCATGTCTGTCCTTTAGGTTCATCCAGGGGTGGAAAGGCGGTCCACTCCGCAAATTTAACGGCAAAATCGGGGGATTCCGCCAGTTCGATAAACCGCACCTGTCGGGATACGGCCCCGGCCTCGGCTCGCCGGGTTCGGTTCAAAAGCGCCTGAATGGCCCCGACCCCGGCCAGGTTGTCCATGGGAAGCACCTGTCCGGAGGCGACCTCCCGAGGGAGCATGCCGATATCCACCGCTTTTCGCCAATCGAACCGGGCCCCGAAGGCACCGGTCAGAATCGTCCGCTCCACCGTGGTGACCCCGGCCTTTCTCATCAGAAACCGGATTCCCAGCGCCAGGGCCGATTTGGCCAGTTGAATCTGCCGCACATCCTGAAGGGTGACGGCGATATCGCTTCCGGAACCGGTTTCAGCCGCGGACACCAGAATAAATTTACGGCCGATCCCTTTCTCATCGGATATCACGCCGGGGTGGGATTCATTCAGCCGCCCGTTGGGCCGAATCACGCCGGCCCGCCGCAGCACCGCCAGGGCATCGATAATGCCGGAGCCGCAGATTCCCACCGGCGGGGTTCCGTTTTTGCCGAGCACCTCGTACCGGAACGCGTCGCCCTTCGGGCTCCCATGCACCTTGTGGATCGCCCCCGAAACCGCCCGCATGCCGCAGGCGATCTGGGCCCCTTCCAGGGCCGGACCGGTGGCGCAGCTGGTGGCCCAGATCTGGTCGCGGTTGCCGAGGACCACCTCTCCGTTGGTGCCGATGTCGACGATCAGGGTCATCTCCGCCCGCTCGTAAAGGGCGTCCGCCAGAATGGCACCCAAGGTGTCGCCGCCCACGAATCCGGAAATCACCGGAAACAGATGGACCGGAGTGCCGGGGTTCAGATTCAGACCCAGGTCGGCCGCGCAAAGGGCGGGAAAGCGGCGGACCGCCGGCATGTAGGGGGTCACCCCCAGACCGTGGGGATGGAACCCGCCGAAGATCTGTTCCATGGTGGTGTTGCCCACCACCGCGATCTCGTCCACATCTTCCCGGTCATACCCCGATTTTTTGAGGCATTCGCCGATCAGCCCATCCACCGCCTCGACCACCAGCCGGTTCATCGTTTCCAGTCCGGCCGGGTTTTCATCGGCAAAGGCGATGCGGCTGATCACATCCTCGCCGTAGCGCCGCTGGGGATTGACCGCGGCCTCGGCGGTGAGCACCTCGCCGGTGGCCGAATCGCACAGGTAGGCGGCCAGGGTGGTGGTGCCGATATCCACAGCCACCCCGAAACCGGCGGGGCGCCGGCCGGGTATCACGGCGGTGATGCCGTAATCGGCATGGTCGACCAGGGTGAGTTCGCCGGTGGGATCGGGGATTCGGCTCAATTGCCGAATGGAATGCGGGTTCTGAAACAGGGTTTCCTGTCGGGTGACCGCCCGCGCCCGCTCCGCCAGCCAACCGGAGATGCTTTTGGCGATCCCCTGCTCGCGGGCGGGAAACGCCGCTTCGGGGAGCGGAATTCGAGCCAGAGAGGGTTCCACCCCGTACCGTCCCGTCAGGCCGCTCTTGCCGCGAGCCTCACGGCTGTCCACCATTTGAGCGGGTATGATGACCCGCACCGGCCCCCGCAGGGTCGCCTGGCAGGCCAGCCGGTATCCCGACGCCACCTGATCGGCGGTCAGCACCGTCAGTTCGGTTTCGGCCGGCGGGGAGAGGTTTTCGGCGGGTTCCACCATCACCCGGCATTTTCCGCAAAGCCCTTTTCCGCCGCAATCGGATCGAATGGGGATATTCCTGCTGACCGCCGCAGACAGAAGATCGGTACCCTGCTTCGCCTCGACCGCGATTCCCGCCGGCTCAAATGTGATTCGAAAAGCATTCGCCATCGTATTCACTCATAAAAGCGTATGGCTTTGATCATCCTTCAGGCCGACCCTGAATTATAGGGCAGGCGGTGATCATGGCCAAAGCGTATTGACCTGTTATGGAATGGATCTAAACAAATCAGCCCGCCGGGAAAGCCAAACGGCCCCGCAGGCGAGCTGATCCCGAATCTTCACACCTTTGTGAATCAGAATTCGAATTTCTTGGCCCGAAACGCCTTGAGATAGCTCATGCAGAATTTATCCTTGCCGGCCAGGGCTTCGGCGGCGATGATGTTGGCCATCATCTTCTGGTCCAGCGGATTCATGATGGCGCCGTCCAGCCCCTTGGCGATGGCCATGACCATGAAGGTCTGGTTCATGAACTTCCGGGCCGGCAGCCCGTAGGAGATGTTGGACAGCCCGCAGGCGGTATGAATGCCCGGGAACCGCTTCATGATCTCCTCCACCGAGTCGAGAAATTCCACCCCGAAGGTGTTGTTCACCGAAATGGGCTGCACCAGCGGGTCCACAAAAATATTTTCCACCTTGACGTTCTTCTGAATCAGACCGTTGACCAGCTTGTCGGCGATCTTGAGCCGATCCTCCACCGTTTCGGGCATGCCCTCGTCGCTCATGCAGAGAGCGATCACCCGCAGATCGGTGCCGGCAAGAATGGGCAGGAGCTTGTCATACCGCTCCTTTTCCAGCGAGATGGAGTTGATCATGGGGGTCCCCTTGTGGACCGCAAGCCCCGCCTCGATGGCTTTGGGATCGGGGCTGTCGATGGCGCAGGGGGCGTCCACTTCTTCCTGAACCGTCCGGACCAGCCACTCGAGGTACGCCGGCTCCTCCCCCACGAAGATGCCGGCATTGACGTCGATAAAATTGGCGCCGGCCTCGAACTGGTCTCTGGCCACCTTTTTGATGGCCTCGGCGTCTTTGCCTTCAATGGCCGCGCCGATGGCCTTGCGACTGGCGTTGATGAGTTCTCCGATAATGATCATCTGTTTTCCTCCTCCCTTACAAAGCGAACCGGGCTTTTTTCCGATTCGCCTGAAACACGGTCTGTCTATGCGGCAACCAGTTTACGGGCCAGCTCCACCGCGCCCGGGGCATCATCGCTGTAGCCGTCCGAGCCGATCTTGGTGGCGAAGGCTTCGGTCACCGGGGCCCCGCCGATCATGGTCTTGACCCCGGAGCCGGACTCCTTCAGGGACGCCACCGTGGCCTCCATGGCCGGCATGGTGGTGGTCAGCAGGGCCGACAGGGCCACGATCTGGGCGTCGTTGTCCTTGGCCGCCTGAACGAACTTTTCGGTATCCACGTCCACACCCAGATCCACCACGTTGAAACCGGCCCCTTCCATCATCATGCCCACCAGGTTCTTGCCGATGTCATGAAGATCGCCCTTGACGGTGCCGATGATGATGGTGCCCTTGGGTTTATTGTCGGTATCGGCCAGGTGGGGTTTGAGCACCCCGAGACCGGCCTTCATGGCCTGAGCGGCCATCAGCATTTCGGGAACGAACAGGACGCCTTCGGAAAACTGCTTTCCGACCTCGTCCATGGCGTTGATGAGCCCGTCATTGAGAATCGACTGAATGTCGGTGCCCGCATCCAGTTCTTTCCGGGTCAACTCCGATACCTTGGGTTCGTCGAATTCCAATACCGCCTGAAATATGTCTTTAACCGCCATCTTTCACACTCCTTTTTTTAAATTAAAATGAACAAAAAATACCTGAACGACACCTGTCTATATAACAAATCCGATCATATTACAAATCAGGCGATGACCTTGCCGTCCTGAGTCCGGCGAATCTTGCGTTCCCGCATCAGGTCCTTGATGACCGAAATCACCAGCAGGTACATCACGAATATAAAGGGAAAGGCCCCCACGATGGAGGCGGTTTGCAGGGCCTTGAGCCCTCCGGAAAAGATCAAAACGATGGCCAGTCCGCCGAGAACCGTTCCCCAGAAGATGATCAGCCGCTTGCGGGCGCCTTGATCTTCGGTCTCGTACCCGCCGCTGGAATACATGCTGATCACGAAGGTGGCCGAATCGGCCGATGTGACGAAAAACGATGCGATCAGCACATTGGTGATTACCACCAAGAGACCGTACAAAGGCAGGTGGCTCAGGGTTTCGAACAAGGCGACCTCGATGGATTGTTTCACCGCCTCGCCGATGGGGATGTTTTGAACCATATCGAGCCACATGGCGGTGCCGCCCAGCCCCACCGAAAAAACATAGGAAAAGAGCGGCGGCGCGATCAGGACCACCAGGATGAACTCCCGAATGGTCCGGCCCCTGGAAATCCGGGCGATAAAGGCGCCCACAAAGGGGGCCCAGGCCACCCACCAGGCCCAGTAGAAGACGGTCCAGCTGCCGGTCCATCCGGGGTTGTCGAACAACTCCAGGCTGGTGGACATGGGGATCAGATCCACCACATAATCCCACAAGGCGATTCCGAAGGTATTCACCAGATAGCCGAAGGGGCCGAAAATACAGAAGAAGATCAAAAGCGTCAGCATCAGATAGACGTTGAACAGGGAGAGTATTCGAATCCCCTTGCTGACCCCGGTGATGGCCGAAAAGATAAAGATACAGGTGATCACCACAATAATGATCGCCGCGGTGGTATGCCCCGCCGGAATGCCGGTGGAATGGGCCAGGCCGCTGTTGATCTGCAGGGCCCCCATGCCCAGTGATGTCACCACCCCCATAATCGTGGCCCAGATCGCCAGCACATTGACGATATCCCCGAAAAGACCGTCGGCAGCCCGGTCCCCCAAAAGCGGCCGAAGACAGGTGGAGATGATGGCCGGCTGGTCCTTTCGGAAGGCGAAATAGGCGATGGGAAGACCGACCACCACATAGGTCGCCCAGGCGTGAAGCCCCCAGTGGAAAAAAAAGATCTCGAAGGCCAGACGGGATGCCGCCGGGGTGCCGCCCTCTCCGATGGGCGGGTCCATATAATGGTACATCGGTTCGGCTCCGGCCCAGAACACCAGACCGATGCCCATGCCCGCCGAAAAGAGCATGGAAAACCAGCTGAAAAATCGAAACTCCGGGGGTTCGTCGTCCTTGCCCAGTCGAACACTGCCCAGGGGAGACAGGGCGATGCCCAGACAGGTGACGACGAAAAGACTGCAACTGATCAGATAGAGCCAGCTCCAGGAGCTGGTCAGGTACGCCAGGGCCTTGCCGCTCATCTCCCCTAAAAGGGCCGGAGAAAATCCCCCGAGAACCAGAAAAGGGAGGGCCAGAGCCACGGCCCCGTAAAAGACCCTGACATCGATTGTTTTTCCCAATAGCCGTTTGATTCCGCTGAGTTGTGTGTCGGTCAAGAGGTCTCCTCCCTTTTTTGAATGGTCGATGGAATTGACCGAATCACGCCGTAACCCGGTCGATCCTGTCTGATTAAATGTTTTCTATCCCTTCTTTTTGCGCATGACGTATTCGGAGAGTTCCGCTTCGATGTCCGCCGAAATATCGGGTTTTTCATAGCTTGCCAGGCGTTTGCTCAGCATCTCCGTGGCCGCTTCATCCACCCGTTTGGACCCGCCGGCCTTCCACCCGGTCTGATTCTGCCGGCTCATCAGGTTGGACAGGAAAAATTCGGTCCGGCAGAGTTTGAAGGTCTTGGGTTGGGTCAGGTACTGACCCCCGATGCCCACCTTTTGAATCATATCCACATCGATCGACTCGTCGGTCACCTCCATGGGTTTGATCATCTTTCGAATCACCCCGCACATTTCCTCATCGATCAGGTATTTTTCAAAACTCATGGCAATGTAGGAGCCCAGAATCCCCGCGGAGTGCAGAATGAAGTTGATGCCGTTGCGGGCGGCGGTGGAAAGCGCCAGGGTCGATTCCGCCCCGGCCTGGGCATCGGGGGTATGGGCGTCGGTGAGCCCTCCCCCGCTGCGGCTGGGCAGATTGTAAAACCGGGCCATCTGAGCGGTGGCGGAAACCACGATGGACAGTTCCGGGCATCCGACGGACAACCCCCCGGTCTTCATGTCCATGGCTGAAGAGGTGGAACCGTAAATCACCGGGGCCCCGGGATTGACCAGTTGGGCCAGGGTGATGCCCGAGAGAATCTCCGCGGTCTGCAACGCAATCACCCCGGGAAGGGTCACCGGACCGGATGACCCGGCCATAATCAGCGAGGCGATCACACAGGCCTGATCGGCCCGGGCCAATTCGATGAGAGAGCCTGCCATTTCATCGGAAAACTGAAGCGGCGACAGGGAATTGATGAGAGAGACCGTCACCGGCCCCACCTTCTTGAGCTGCTCCTCGCCGCCCCAGACGATGGATGCCATTTCCACGCACTCCCGGGCCCCCTGTTTGGAGACCGGGCTGCCCATGAACGGCTTGTCGGACAAGACAATGCTGGAAAAGAGCATGTCCAGATGGGCGGTTTCCGGGGGCACGTCCGAAGGTTCCACCATCATGAAACCGTTCATGTCCATAAACCTGGAGGTCTGGACCAGCTTGCAGAAATTGTCGTAATCCTCCATGGTGGCTTCCCGCTGGTCCCCGTTGGGTTTGGCGATGAACGGGGCGCCGTAACCGGGAACGAAGACGAAATCCTCTTCGCCGATCGTTACGCTTTTTTCCGGATTGCGGGCGGTGACGGTGAATTTGGACGGGGCGCTGTCGACCGCCTTCCGAATCTGCTCCTCGGTAAAAAAGACCTTCTTTCCGTCGACCTTGAATCCATGGGATTTGAAAATCTCGAGGGCTTCATCCTCATTGAAGGCGATGCCGGTGGTTTGAAGGAGCTCCATGGCGGCGCCATGGATTTTGTTCATCTGCTCCTGCGTCAGGGTTTGCATTCGATCATACATCGTGAACCTCCTTTGTTTATGCGATAGGTAAAGGTGTCATTCTCCCGGTATCCGTGCCTGTCTTCAGACCGCTTCCGAGGTCCTTTCTTTCCGCGCCTTCCGGGATTCGGCCGCGGAAGTCGTCTTCGTGCCGAATTCCGCCTGGTACTGCTTCAAACCCTTGAATGTTCCGTACACCACCCAGAGCAGAAGAAACATCAGGGGAAAGGCGGTGGCGATGGAGGCGGTCTGGATGGCCTTGAGATTTCCGGTTCCGGCCAATACCGCAGCCACCGCGCCTAAGGCGATGCCCCAGAAAGCCCGAAGGTTTCTGCCGGGGTTTTCATGGCCCGACACGAACATGGCCAGGGCGATGGCGGCGGAATTGGCGCTGGTCAGAAAAAAGGTGCCGATCAGAAAGATCAGGCAGACCGCCAGAATTCCGGTCAGGGGCAGGTTCTGGGCGATGGCGAAGATGGCGCTTTCGACCCCGTGTTCCTGAAGCGTTTCGGTAACGTCGTAACGAATGCCGGCGCCGCCGATGACCCCGTACCAGAGAAAATTGCCGAGGGTCGGCAGGATCAAGACGGCGGCCACCGTCTGCCGAATGGTCCGCCCTTTGGAAATGCGGGCGATGAAAACCGACACGAACGGCGCCCAACTCATCCACCAGGCCCAGTAAAAAACGGTCCAGGAGCCGATCCAGTTCCCCTCGACCCCCGGCGCGGTATACAGACTCATGGGCAGAAAGTTGATCAGATACTGACCGATCGAATTGGTGGTCAGGTTGATCAGAAAAAGGGTCGGCCCGAAGATGAGAACGAAAAACCAGACGCCGACAAAGACATACATATTGAGGTCGCCGATGATCTTGACCCCTTTTTCAAGACCGGAGTAGACCGCTATCGTAAAGATGACGGTCAAAACCCCGATGATCGTGTAAATGCCGCCGGTCCCGAGCTCGATTCCGTATTGGAATTTCAGACCGCTGGAAAGCTGAAGGGCCACCAGACCGGTGGTGGTGGCCAATCCGCCCAGGGTGGCGAAAACGGCGAAGATATCCAGCACCCGCCCCCAGTTCCCGTGGACCTTGTCCCCCAGGACATAGTAAAAAGCACTAGAAAACTTGAAAGGCAGCCCCTTGGTAAAACAGGCGTGGGCCAGGGGAATGGTCAGAAGGCTGAAGATCGCCCATGCGCTCAGGCCCCAGTGAAAAAACGAATAGGTCATGGCATTGGCGCCCGCCGCCGGGGTGAGCGCCTCTCCCCCGAAATACGGGGGCGGGGTCATATAATGGTAGGCCGGTTCGGCCGGCCCCCAGAAAACAATGCCGGCGGCGATGGCCGACCCGAAAAGCATGGCGAACCATGAGAAATCGGAAAATTCGGGCCTGTCCTCGGGCAGCCCCAGCTTCAGATTGCCGTATGAGCCGATCATTAAAGTGAAACAGGCCATCACCAGCAAAAATGCGGTCAACAGATACAGCCAGGCCCATCCCCGGGTCGTCCAGGCGAAAACGGCATTGATGGCCGTGTTCATATTCTCGGGAAATAGAATGGACCACAAAACAAACAAGACGGTGATCGACGCCGATACCCAGAATACAATCGGGTCAAAGGGTCGGGAGGCGGGCGGTGACTGTGTCATTTGTATCTCCTTATTTTTTACGATGGCAAATCGTGAACAGGTTGTAACGGGATTGGGAAGTGACTCCGGACGGTATACATGCGTGTCGCAGGTTCGTTGTATTTGAGTATTGCACATGATATGCCAGCATTCGGAATGACCGAATTTCCCAGAAGGATTCGGAGATCGAACCCGATGTCATTCCGGTGGCGGCGGTTCATCTGGGTGTTGGGTTATAGTCGGCTATGCGTAACATGGAGGATGACCTGGAAACGAGAAAGGAGCAAAAAGGTCTTTGTGAAAATTTATTTGCACCTTTTTGCCGGTCTTTGTCAAACCATTTTGACATTTTAGTAAAGTATTTTTTACATATCGTGACAAAGTCGATGAAAACCGGAAAGCACTTGACATCTTACAGCGGATACACAATGGATAGAAATCATCTGGAGAAACCTGAACCGACAACCGATTTTTGACTTTGGAAGGAGGAAAACGATGGCGGATGCACCGGAAGGCGCCATACTGCAACGCGACAAACAAACCTACGCGATCGTGCCCCGAACACCGGTCGGACTGCTCAGTGCCGATGTGCTGGAGGCTCTGGCCACAGTAGTTCGCAAATATGAAATCCCGGTGGTGAAAATCACCTCCGGACAACGGATCGCCCTGGTGGGGGTGAAAAAAGAGGAGATCGAACCGATCTGGAAGGACCTGGGCACCGATATCGGACGGGCCTCGGAGCTTTGTGTCCATTATGCCCAGGCCTGCCCCGGCACCGCCGTCTGCAAATTCGGCCTTCAGGATTCCCTGGGCCTGGGACTGGATCTCGAAAAAAAATACCTGGGGATCGATTTCCCGGCCAAGGTCAAATTCGGCATCTCCGGGTGCCCTTTTTGCTGCGGGGAAAGCTATCTGCGGGATGTGGGCATCATCGGAAAAAAAACCGGCTGGATTCTGGCCTTTGGGGGAAATTCCGGGGGCAAACCCCGCATCGGGGATGTCATCGCCGAGGACCTGAGCACGGATGAAGTAATGGACTTGGCCGACCGTTGCCTGGTTTATTACAAGGAAAACGGCAAGAAAAAAGAGCGGACCGCCAAGTTCATGGAACGGACCGGCCTCGATGCCTTGAAATCGGCCCTCAACCTTTAAAATATACCGTCAACTGAACTGAAAAATATAGAGCCGGGCCGCCTGAAGGGCGGCCCGGTTTCTTTTTCGCCGCTTTTTCTTCAATTCCATCCCGCGCCCGCGCTAGATCATCAAATCCGTTTCCACCCCGGCCAGGATCTCCAGTGACTCGCGGTCCAGAAGCCGAATCCTTTTTCCTTCTACCCGGATCAGCCCTTCACCGGACATTTTGGCGAAAATCCGAGAGAGAGTCTCCGGAATCGTCCCCAGAAGGCTGGCCAACTGCCCCTTGGAAATGGGCAAGGACACGGCATCGGCCGTGGACTGTTCCTCGGCCAGGTAGATTAGATAGGATGCCAACCGCTCGGGCACCTCTTTCAGGGAGAGATTTTCGACCTGAACCGTAAACTGCCGCAGTCTTTTGGACAGAACCGCCAACATGTTGAGGGCCAGGGAGGGATTGGCAGAAATCAATCCGATAAAATCCTGTCGGGGAAAAAAGAGAAGGCTGCTTTTGGCGATGGCCTCGGCGTTGGCCGGAAAGGATTGGCCGCTGAACACCGGCACCTCGCCGAAAGGTTCACCGGGACCGAAGATGTGAAGGATCTGCTCCTTCCCTTCCGATGAGAGTTTGAATATTTTGACCCGGCCGTCCACCACCACATAGAATCCGTTCCCTTCGTCGCCTTCTGAAAAAATCAGCTCTCCTTTGGCATATTCCCGCTCTCTCGCGATTCGATGGATATCGCTCAGCTGTGACTCGGGTAGACCATTGAACGCTGGAATGGCCGCGATGATGCGGGCTGCATTATACATAGTTTTTTGCCTCATTTTGCGGAAAAAGCCTTATTCCCGCCGCATTCAAGATTGCACAGTGTATACTGCAGGAGGGCATAGATTTTACATGTTCATATATAGGCTCATTTAGCACT
>JBKHDE010000158.1:0-11075 GCA_046541495.1 Desulfococcaceae bacterium | reverse complement strand
ATGGGCATCTCCTTTTTCGTCATGATGATGACCAACTTCATCATGAACGTGGCGGCCATCGCCATTTCCCTGCCGGTGGCCCTGGTCATCGCGCCTTACCTGGGGGTGGCCCCGGAGGTGATCCTCTACTCCTCTCTGGTGGTGTCGGCCATGCCCTTTCTGCTCCTGGTGGGCGCGGCACCCAATGCCATCGCCTATGATTCCAAGCAGTTCACCACCGGGGAATTCTTTCTGTACGGCATCCCCGCCAGCGTCATGCTGATGATCGTCACCGGGTTTGCGGCCGCGGTCCTCTGGCCGCTAATGGGCATGCCCATTACCCTACCTGCGGGCGGATAAACGCAATCGGTCCGGAATGGTTCTTCTATTCCGGACCGTTTTCTTCTTTGACTTCGCTCAAACCCCTGCCCCCCCTACGGAGCCGATCCATGCCGAAAACCATTCCATTCCTTCTCCTGATACTGGCCGGGACCTTCTGTATCGTCAATGCCGCCTGGGGATTTCGATGCGGCGGCCGCATCGTCTCAAAGGGGGATTCCAAACCGGAAATCCTCCACCATTGCGGTGAACCCGACTGGAAGGACACCTGGCAGCGGGAAACCTTTGAGCGGTACGGCCGGAATGACTGGCGCAAGCGGTATATCACCGTATCCGAATGGCTCTACAACCCCGGCCCCACCGCCCTGATTCGAATTCTCACTTTTGAGGAAAACCGACTGGTGGATATTCGAACGGAGGGATACGGTTATATTCCAAGCGGTGCTTCCCGCGGGAACATTCGTTCGGACATGATTTCGGTGGGAGACTCCAAAGCCGAGGTATTCGCCCGCTGGGGGGAACCGGCCGAGAAGACCGAGTTTCCGGAAGAGCGAACGATCCGAAAAAGCAACGGCCGGATTCTGGAGTACACCGTCACCGTCTCGATCTGGACCTACCCTTCCGAGTTCGGCGCCAAGGTGCTTCGGTTTGAAAACGGCGCCCTGGTGGACATCGATTGAAGAGGCCCGCGCCGATACACACCGGCCGGGCCCCCAAGGTCAGTTACTCAGGACATCCGCCCCGGGAACGGTGTCGAAAAACTCCCCCAGCCCCAGAACCCGGTTTTCGTTGATCAGCTTGGCGCCGATCGGGTTGGTGTTGTCCAGCCGGGCGATCACGATCACATTCCCTTTTTCGGTCGCATCCAGCGGCACCCCGAAGGATTCGCCGGTATCATCCATGAGCATGACATGCCCGTCGTATGCCGCAAATGAGATCTCCCGTCCGGCCACCGCATCGGTATAGTTGAGGGCGCAGATGAAGACCTCGGCCATGTCGTCCAGGCGGGTGATCCGCATGCACTCGGCATGCTCTCCGCCGGCGCCGCCCACTCCGGCATCTTTATCCAGCTGAATATAGGGGAAAGCGTTCAAATCCCCTCGATTGCCGCCGGGGTATTGATCGGAAAAGACCCCGCCGACCCGACCGTCCTTGGTCTTGTAAAACGCCAGCAGATCCAGGTCCACCCCCTCGGTCCAGTTCAGCTGCACCATCAGCTGCTTGATGGGAACGAACGCCTCCTCCCCTTTCTGTTTCAGTACCACCTTGGCCTTGATTTCCGCCATATCGCCTCCGTTTCGGTTGGTTTCGGTGTGAAAGTGATCGGTTGGACCGATTATTTTCCCTTCCAGTTCGGTTTTCGTTTTTCAAAAAAAGACGCGACCCCTTCCCGGGCGTCTTCGGTGTTGCACAACTCGGAAAAGACATCGCTGCCGTATTCCAGGCGCCGGTCGAAATCCATGTCCAGCATGCGGTAGTAAAACCGTTTGCCCAGGGCCATGGCCACCGGGCTTTTCTGGGCCAGTTTTTCCGCAAAAGCCCGGGTTTCGGCCTCCAGGTTCTCCGCCGGCACCACCTTGTTGACCAGGCCCAGCCGCTCGGCTTCATGGGCATCGATCATATCTCCGGCCAGGAGCATTTCCAGGCCCTTCTTTTTGCTCAATCCATAAGAAACCGGAATGATCGGCCCGGTACAGAGCAGCCCCAGATTGATGGCGGTGGTGCCGATCTGAGTGTCTTCGGATACGATGGCAAAGTCGGCGGCAAACAGCAGACCGGCGCCGTTGGCCACCGCATACCGATGGGCCATGGCCACCACCGGTTTGCCCATATCGGCGATGGTTTTATGCATCTGGTCCATCAGGGAAATCCAGGGTTTGAACTCCTCCGGTTTCTTCTCCGGAAATTCACTCAAATCAATTCCCGTGGAAAAAACCTTGCCGGCGCCTTTGACCACCACCACCCGGACCGCTTCATCCCGATCCAGCTGAACCAGGGCGTCATTGAGTTCCCGGGCCAAGGGGGTGCTGAAGGTATTGTACTGGTCCGGACGGTTGAGGGTGATAAACCCGAGTGCACCTTCTTTTTCAACATTCACCGCTTCAAATTCCATCTCATTGTCCTCCCTTTTCATTCGTCAACTATATTGATATCCGGCGTTTTGGTGTCGGGTATTTCCTGCTTCTGTTCATGTTCGACGGTGAAAACATGAGTCTGCAGGTTGGCGATCCATTCTTTGCCCTCCCGGGTGACCTGAAGATACCCCAGGGCATCCTGAATATAGGGGTTCACCGCCTGCCGGTAAAAGCCGGCGTAGCGCTGTCGCATGTCCCCGGGGGTGGCGTAGCCGGCGGCCCGGTTGCCGCCGTTTTCTTCGAATTCATAAAACAGCGCGGGGATTTTGCGAAGATATCCGGGGTCCCCGAACTGTCCGATCAGGTCCGCGGCCCGCAGCAGCCCCGGGTAGCCGCGGGTGTCTTCATAACCGTCCTCCTTGGGGATCGGAAACCGGGTCATTTCAATATAGGTGATCAACCGGTCCACATCCAGTTCCTTCAAGAGCATGTTTTCACCGAACCGCTCGGTGACAAACCGTTTGCTTCGATCCACATGGTAGGGCGCCAGGGCGGCGCAGGTGGATTCGGGACCGAGCGCCACCGTCTTGTCTTGAATACCGGTGGCATAACGGCCGTCCCGGTCGGACCGGCAGATGCCCTTTACGTAGCCGATATCGTGGCACAGCAGGGCCATCAGGAAATGAAGCCAGTCATCCGGGGTGACGCCCCCTTCCATTCGGTGCTTTCCCCGAAGGATCTCCTGCCCGGCCAGGGTGACCATGACGGTATGCTCCACATTGTGATAGAGGGCGTCGGAACCGGCGATGGTCTCCAGGGCGAAATGGCCGGACCACTCGATCATGGAGGCGTATCGGGGCGCCGCCGATCCATAGGTTTCCCGGTAGACCGCAGACAGCTTTTTCACGAACGGATCGGCAATCAGTTGATGCAGATTCAACACGGCGGTTCTTCCCCCTTCCGGCTTGTCGTCATCCAAACCAGACGCCCGTTTTTCAGACGGATGTCGATGCCCAACGGCCGAAGTATCTTATACAACGGGCGGCCCAGGAGAAATTCCAACCCATTCGAATGCACGCGGCCATCTTCCGTGAGGACTTCCCTGAGATGCAGATCGTATTGCAGGATCAGGTTCAACTCGGCCATCGACTCGGAATCCCCGAAGAATGAATCGGGCCGGGAATGTAAACCGGATGGATCATGGTGTGATTTCAGGGAAGATTGAAGCGACGGATCGACCGCCCGAATGCGAAGTTCCACCTGTCGAGGATCGCACCGGTCCTGGTGGTCACGGATCAGGCTCCACAACCCTTGAACCTCCCCCACCAGGTCCTCGCGGACCAGCCGTTTTCGGGCATAGACCGCCTCGATTTCATGCGTATCCCGGCAATTCAGCACCCGACACTCCAAGGGCCGGTCGTCATAATGGTCGCAACCGTTTCCCGCCGGGTTCAACCAGATGCATTCGAATCGGCTCGGTCGGCTTTTGATCTTGATAATGTCATGGGAAGTCCGATGGAATTTTTCCCGAACATTGTCATAGACCGTTTCCCCGGCCCGAATCGTATAGAGTTGTTCCAGGGGAATACGACCCGTTTCCACCAGTACCCTGTCTTCCAGATGCAGCCCCGGCCCCCCTTTTCGGCAGCAGATGCCGCACCGGCGGCACCGGGACCCGGCCGCATGGGCTGTCATTGCCTCGGCCATCCTCAGGAATTCTCTTCCGGCGGGGACTTGTGGTTGTTCTTGGGATTCTGGTAGAGGATCAATTTGGCTTTGCGACGGTTCTTGTCCGTCTCGGGAAAATCGTATCCGTAATCCCACTCGGGGTCTTCCTCATCCTCTTCTTCATCTTCATCTTCCCGGTAGTAATCCTCATACATCTCCCGGACCCGTTCCTTTCCCCTCAGCAGAAACTTGATGATCCCCATCAGCACCAGCCCGGCCAGCCAGTTCTTGAGGGTCAGGGCGATGCCGGTCTTAAACAGGGTGTTGAGGGACCAGATCAGAAGGATCGGGCTGATGAGAAAGCTCAGCAAATAAAATGAAGCCAACAGGATCGTTACCCGATCCAATTCATCGTTTCGTATATCCATAGCGTCACACTCCGGGTCTTCAAATATAGGTCATTTGCGAATTCAACCCCGCGGCGAACCCCGGGCAAAGCGCGTGTGCAGTCTTGTTCGGTGGATAAATGCATGGTAACATAGATGATACGCACGGTTCAACGGATATTTGCCGGCCGATGAAAAACCCTCCAAAAGCGCCAATCCCGGGATTGACTTTTGCAATCCGGTGAATTAACATCCCTCCGATTTTTCAGAAAGAAAGGGGTGCCGCCATCAAAATCATACGACACATACCGGACATGCAGGCCCACTCGGATCAGGCCCGAATTTCGAGAAAAACCGTGGTTCTGGTTCCCACCATGGGATACCTTCACCAGGGCCACCTGTCGCTGATCACCGAAGCGAAAAAACACGGGGACGAGGTGGTGGTGAGCATCTTCGTCAATCCCGCCCAGTTCGGCCCCGGAGAAGACCTGGAGGCCTACCCGAGGGATTTCGACCGGGACCGGGCGCTTTGCGAGGAAGCCGGGGCCGACGTCATTTTCTCCCCGGACCCGAACACCGTCTACGGCCCCGGCTACCAGACCTATGTGACCCTGGAAAAGCTTCCCCAGCACCTCTGCGGCCTCTCCAGGCCGGTCCATTTTCGAGGGGTGGCCACGGTGGTGACCAAGCTTTTCAACATCGTCAAACCCCACGCGGCGGTGTTCGGACAAAAGGACTACCAGCAGCTCCTGGTCATTCGACGGATGGTGCGGGACCTCAACTTCGATATCGACATCATCGGCGCCCCCATCGTGAGAGAACCCGACGGTCTCGCCATGAGCTCTCGCAACACCTATCTGACCCCGGACCATCGGCGGCAGGCGCTCTGCCTCAGCCGTTCCCTCGACCGGGCCCAGGAGCGGGTTCAAGCGGGCGAAACAGACCCCGACCGAATCCGCCGGGAAGCCCTGGATTCCATCGAAGCCCAACCGGACGCGGCGGTGGACTACGTCACCCTCAGCGATCCCCATACCCTGGAACCGGTGTCCACCCTGAACCGACCGGTCCTGATGGCCCTCGCCGTCAAATTCGGGAAGACCCGGCTGATCGACAACCGGATTCTAGCCCCGCACCCATAAGCCAATCAACAGGTATTGCTTCAGGTTTTTTGAAAAGGAGAACCGTCATGAGCGAACCCTACTTTTTTACCTCGGAATCGGTAACCGAGGGCCATCCGGACAAGGTGGCCGATTCCATTTCCGATGCCGTCCTGGATGCCATTCTGGCCCAGGACAAGAACGGCCGGGTGGCCTGCGAAACCCTGGTCACCACCGGTCTGGCCTTCATCGCCGGTGAAATCACCACCGAGTGTTACGTGGACATGCCCCAGGTGGTGCGGGACACGATTCGGGACATCGGATACCATTCCTCCCGAATGGGATTCGATTACCAGACCTGCTCCGTGGTCACCAGCATCGGCCACCAATCCCCCGATATCGCCCAGGGGGTCAATGCCGGTCAGGGGCTTTATCTGGAGCAGGGGGCCGGAGACCAGGGGCTGATGTTCGGATTCGCCACCCATGAGACCCCGGAACTGATGCCCATGCCGATCATTTTCGCCCACAAGCTCTGCAAACGACTGGCCCGGGTGCGAAAAACCGGGGCTCTCGATTTTCTTCGGCCCGACGGCAAATCCCAGGTGACCATCGAGTATGAAAACGGCGCCCCCAAACGGGTGGACACCGTAGTCATCGCGGCCCAGCACAAGCCGGACATCACCTATGACGAGCTGCGGGAGGCGATCATCGACTCGGTGATCAAGAAGGTGATTCCCAAAGAGATGGTGGACGGCGACACCCGGTATTTCATCAACGCCACCGGCAAGTTCGTGGTGGGCGGCCCCATGGGCGACTGCGGCCTGACCGGGCGCAAGATCATCGTGGACACCTACGGCGGCCACGGCAGCCACGGCGGGGGATGCTTCTCGGGCAAGGACCCCTCCAAGGTGGACCGAAGCGGTTCCTACATGGCCCGGCATGTGGCCAAAAACATCGTGGCGGCCGGGCTGGCCGAAAAATGCGAGGTTCAGATCGCCTATGCCATCGGGGTGGCCGAGCCGGTGTCGCTGCTGATCGACGCCATGGGCACCGGCAAGATCTCTCACCGGCGGCTGAAGGAGATCGTCTCCGAGACCTTCGACCTGCGGCCGGCGGCCATTATCGAGTATCTGGATCTGCTGCGTCCCATCTTCAAAAAGACGGCCGCCTACGGCCATTTCGGCCGAAACGACCCCGATTTCACCTGGGAAAAAACCAACATGGCCGACGTCCTGCGGGAAAAAGCCGGCATCTGATTGCTCGTCCCGGCCCTTTCTCCGACCCGCTCTTGCTTCCAAAGAGCGGGTTTTTATTTCCGCCGCGCCACAAAGACCCCGCCCCAATCCGCTTCGGGCGGGGTGATCCGGTACGCCCGGCACCGCTCCGACATCACCCGAGCGGGACCGTCATCGGGAATGAGTGCCAGCGTCTTCTGAAAGCATGCCAGGGCCTTCTCCCAGTTCCGGAACCGGTAGGCCCCAAGCCCTTCTTCATAATAACGGATTCCTTCCCGAACCGATGCGTTCACATCTTCGGGATAGCCCATGATCTGGTAAACCGTCACCGGCTTTCGTTTCCCCACCGCGCTGATGGCGTCGACCTCCCGCATCACCACCGCACCTTCGGCCGCCCGGGCCGTGGTTTCGCTGATCAGCATATCGATGCCGTAGATCTTGTTGAGCCCCTCCAACCGGGAGGCGGTATTGACGGTATCCCCGATCATCGTGTAATCCATTCGGGTTTTGGAGCCCATGTTCCCCACCACCGCCGGGCCGGTGCAGATTCCGATCCGCATCCGCAGATCGGGCCGCCCCTGATCGCGCCAGATCCGCCGCAAGACCGCCAGCCGTTTCTGCATGTCCACCGCGGCTCGGCAGGCGATTCGGCCGTGGTCTTTCAGGGGGTTGGGGGCCCCGAAAAAAGCGATGATGGCATCCCCCTCGAATTTATCCACCGTTCCTTCGTATCGGTGGATGATGTCGGTCATTTCCGTGAGAAACTCATTGAGCAATTCCACCAGCAGGGACGGTTTCATGGATTCCGCAATAGAGGTAAATCTCTGAAGGTCTGAAAAGAAGGCGGTGATCACCCGTTCCTCGCCGCCGAGGACCAGATTTTCCGGAGACTCGATGAGCCGCTCCACCACGGCCGGAGCCAGGTAACGGGAAAAGGCATCCCGAATAAACCGCTTTTGTCGGGTTTCCAGGAAATACCCGTAAACGGTGATGACGATATACATGACCAGCATCATGGATAACGGATACACCAGGTTGAAAAGCAGCCCCCGGGCTGAAAAGAGGTATTGGGTCAGCAGAAGATAGGCCGCAGCCAGACCGGCGGTGATCAGGGTTCCGGTACCGGCGCCGGTGCGGGGCAGCGCAAACCCGAGCAGGATGACCGAAAAAAGGATGGCGGCCATATCCGCGGCCGGCATCCACTCGGGCCGCCGAAGAAATTCCCCGCTCAGGACATTGTCCACCACATTGGCGTGAATTTCCAGACCCGGAAAATTGTTTTCAAAGGGGGTCACCCGCAGATCATAAACCCCGATGGCGGTCACCCCCACCAGGACGATCTTGTCCCGCAGCAGGTCCGGAGCGGCTTCCCCCCGAAGAATGTCGGTGACCGGCACATGGGGAAAGGACCGCTCCCGGCCCCGGTAATTGACCTCCATTTGGCCGAATCGGTTGACCGGCAGGTCCATGGACCCGATCGTCTCGGAAACGACCCCGTCCCGGTTCACCTCGATGGCCAGGGGCTGGTTCAGGTAGGCGGCGGCGGCCATCAGGGAAAACGGGGCATAAAGGCGATCCTGAAAAAAGATGGCGGTGGGGATGAACCGGACCACCCCGTCCCGGTCCGGCTCCATATTGAAATGGCCGGCATACCGGGCCGCCTCGGAAATCGGCCGAATGTTGGACTGGGGCAGAATCCCCTTCAGGATGGGCGCCGAAGCGGCATCGGGACCGATTCGAGCGATCCGATATTCGGAACCGGCGATGTTTTCCTGATGGTAGGCCACCAGCGGTTCGGCCAGGGCTTCGGGGTGGTCCAGCCGGGTGTGGAAAAAATAACCCAGCACCACCTCGGCTTTGGAATTTCGAATGGCTTCGGCCAGAAGCCGGTCCTGGTCGGCTTCGGATTTGAGTCGGGCCAAGTAATCTTTTATCTCGGCGGGCGGGTTGTCGAGGCGGTCGATCCGATCCGCCACTTGATCCAGGGCCTGAATCACCCGGGTGTCGTTTTCATCCGATTCGAAAAACCCGATATCGAAGGCGATGACCCGGGCCCCGGCTTCGGACAGCCGATTCACCAGGGCCGCCATCTTGGCCCGGGGCCAGATCCATTTTCCCTCTTGTGCGATGCTCTTTTCATCCACCACCGCCAGGACGATCTCCGGCCGGGCGGGCCGTTCCCCGCGAATCTTGAACCGCAGGTCGACCGTGTCCAGCTCGATCCGGTGCAGCGGCGGAATCCCGATCAGATAGGCAAGAAGCCCGGCGATCAGGGCCGCGATGGAGATCACCAGCGGATTCATTCTGCCGGCGAACCTGTTTTTTCCGAACCCGGCCTTCCGAAATCCGTTCTTCCATCCATCCGATTTCATTGACATGCCTCGTTGTAGTCATGGTTCAGACCGACTCTGCCCCATTTCCCACCCGGGGTCAAGGGAAGGCCATTGGCTTTTCGAATTTCAGACCTCATTCAGATATTGACACGCATGCGATATGTTGACAAATTTCGGATGTCGGCCTGAAATTTAACCGTTCACCCCCTTTCAACAAGACAGGTATGAGATGATACTATCCGAACAAGATGTGGACCTTTATTTTAAATTGATGCGCTCGCTTCAGTTTTATGCCAATCAAAAACACGGGATCATGCCTGAGTTTGATAATTTAGAAGACTTCAGCGCGCTTCCTCAATCCGACAGAATGGGCCCGCGGGAAGCCGTTTATGATGACCCGGCAATCATCGACCAATTCACGGCTGACAATCCGGACGGCTTTTCAGCCGAGGAACTGGCCATTGTCAGGAGCTGGAAACATTTCCTGCGGACTTCCTTTTTCATCGAGCGTTTCCTGAAAAATCATGCGATATTCATCGCCGAAGACCAGGTGTATGCCGTCCTCGGTCTGGCAGAGCCCCTGGATCTGATCGTTCCCCATACCCCCGCCATGGTCGAAACCGTTCTGTTGCCGTTTAAGGGCAGAATTATTTACGACGGAACCCTGAACATGTACAATATTTTCTTCGGCGGCGGCACCAAAAGAAGACTTAAAGAAACCTACATGACCGCCAAACAGAACGACCGGATCATCCACAGCCTTGATCCGGCGGAAAAGCCGAAAAAAAGAGCTTCGCCGACCCAAACCAAAAAAACGGCGCCGAATGCACAAGATCTAAAACATCTGGACGCTCTGGCGGATATCGCCAAAAACCTGCGGGGCGGGGCCGGAAAGCCGGCGGTATTGACACCGGTGTATTCGCTGGTGCGGGCCGCTATCGAACTGGCCCGCACTGCAACGGAGCACCCCGATGACCCCCGGGCCATGTGGGAGACCGCAAAGACCCTGAACCGGGCTTTGGGCAAGTTCGACAAGACCGTTCGGCGAATGGATTAGCGGATATTTCGGAAATGGCCGACACCCTTCGACAGTCGGATATTCATACCTACGGGGAATACCTGAGCTGGACCGGTGAGCACCGGCTGGAACTGATCGAGGGTGTGGTGTACGACCTGAGCCCGGCGCCTTCACGCCGACATCAGGAAATCTGCGGCGAGCTTTTTCGCCAGATCGCCAATTTTCTGACCGGAAAAGATTGCAGGGTCTATGCGGCTCCCTTTGACGTGCGGCTTCCCCGGTTCGAGGAACGGGATGAAGACACCACCACGGTGGTGCAGCCGGATATTTCCGTGGTTTGCGATTCCGCCAAACTCGACGACCTGGGGTGTCGGGGCGCCCCGGATTGGGTGGTGGAAATCATCTCTCCGGCCACCGCCTCCCGGGATCAGATTCAAAAAGTGGCCCTCTACGAAGCCCACGGGGTTCAAGAATACTGGATCATCCACCAGGTTGACAATCTTCTGACCATTCGCCGCCTGGATGAAAACGGCCGGTATGGCATCCCCGAAATTTTGGAAGGACGGGGGGAGGTTCGCCCGGCGATTTTGCCGGAATTAGGGGTGGACCTGGATGCGGTTTTCAAGGTTTCACGCACTTAGTCGATTTTGCAAAGGGGTTTCCTTTTTCAATTGCATCCTGGCCTCGATGATTCCGCCTCGGATTTCCCTATGTTAAAGGACCTCCGCGCACCTCCGGAAAATCAGCGAAATCAAATTAATCAGACGAATCACAGTTCAGACAAATACCGCTGAATATCTGAACCCGGATGCGTCTGATTCATCTGATGACCCGGATGATTCCGCCCCGCTTCGTACGACCCTCCTCGGAAAAACCACCTCGACGCTGCCGAAAATCAGCGAAATCAAATTAATCAGACGAATCACAGTTCAGACAAATACCGCT
>JBKHDE010000157.1:0-11092 GCA_046541495.1 Desulfococcaceae bacterium | reverse complement strand
CAGATGCCGTCCACCCGGACTTCGACCTTGTCGATCTGGCCGGGATAGGTTTTCCACATGGGGCCGGTGTCCACGAGCAGGCTTTCCGGATTGAGACAGTCCATCTGCCCGCAGTGCTTGCAGTAGAAATGGGGATGGGGCCGGTGGAAATCATTGGGAGCCAGGCCGTAGTAGGCGGCCCGGCCGCCGGTGCTGAGCCGCTCCACAATGCTGTGATCCACCAGAAGATCGAGGATTCGATAGACCGTCACCCGATTGATCGACCCGCCGCGCTCCAGGGTTTGAAAAATGTCCGCCGCAGACAGCGGGAAACGGTTGTTGCCGACCACCTCCAGAACCCGCATCCGGTTGGGCGTGGGCTCGAGATTTTCCGCTGCCAATAGTTCTTCATAATTGCATTTGTGGCACATAGAATTCCTTTTTCAACCGCTCCGGTGGGCGTTTTTCATTTCCAGGCGAATCCGATCCATCACCAAAGAGATCAAAAACCCGACCCCGGCCACCAGTATGATCGACGCACCGGAGGTCAAATCGTATCGGTAGGCCAGCCACAGTCCGATGATGGTGAATAGGGCCCCCAACAGGCTGGAGCCCACCATCATCCGGGCCAGAGATTTGGAATGTTTCTCCATAATAAACGGGGGAATGGTCAACAAGGCGATGACCAGAATCAGGCCCACCACCTGAATCACCATCACGATCGTCACCGCCAGCATGCCGGTCATGGTAAAATAGAGCCCCTTCACCGGCACCCCGCGAATCTGGGCGAACTCCTCGTCGTAGGACATGGCCAGGAGATCCTGAAAATAATAGATCGTCAGCACCGCGATCAGCACCCCCATGGCCAGCATGATAAAAAGATCGGTCTCCGGCACCGTGAGGATGCTGCCGAACAGATAACTCATCAGGTCCACATTATATCCCGGCGTGAGATCGATCAGGATGATGCCGAACGCCATTCCGATGGCCCAGATGACCCCGATCACCGTATCGGCGCGGTGTTTGGCCTTGAGCGTGACGGCGGCCATCCCTATTCCGGCCGCCAGAGAGAAACCGAGGGTGCCGACCAGGTAGGGCCAGCCGAAATAAAAGGAGAGACCGATGCCGCCGTATGCGGCATGGGCGATGCCGCCGGACAAAAACACGATCCGGTTGACCACCACCAGGGTCCCCATAATGCCGCAGATGAGGCTGGCAAGCAGACCGGCCATCAGGGCGTTTCGCATGAACTCGAACTGAAGGGCCTCGATCATTTCAGGATTCCTCGTGATCCTGCAGCACCCGGTGCGGCAGGCCGTGGGCCACCAGTTCCACGGGGCAGACCTCTTCAACGGTGCACGGATACATGGATTCCAGCATCTCCCCCGTGATTTCGGCCTGGTCATGGTAGTGGAGTTTTTGATTGACGCAGGCCACCGATTTGACATACCGCGAAATCACCAGGAGGTCATGGCTGACCGCCAGGATGGTCATCTCCCCGTTGATCTCTTTGAGCAGTTCGAAAAATTCGGCCTGGCCCCGGGTGTCGATACTGGCGGTGGGTTCATCCAGGAGCAGCAGTTTGGGTCGGGTCACCAGGGCCCGGGCGATAAACACCCGCTGGCGCTCGCCGCCGGAGAGCATGCCCATTCTGCTTTGGGCATGATCCGCCATCCCCAGTCGATCCAGGGCGGTCATGGCATCCTGTCGATTGGAGGCCGATCGGCGGGACCATCTTTTTTTGGGGTCCAGTTTTCCCATCAGCACCACATCCAGGGCGGTAATGGGAAAACGGCGGTTGATATGCACATCCTGAGGCACATAGCCGATGGAAGAAGATGCCTTGTGGGGGGATTCGCCGTTGACTCGGATGCGCCCCCGGTCCGGTTTCAAAAGCCCCAGGATCAGCTTCAGAAGGGTGGTTTTTCCGCCCCCGTTGGGGCCGATCACGGCGATGAAATCCCGCGGCAGAACCCGAAGGTTCACATTCCGAAGCACGGTTTCGCCGTTGTAGGCAAACGATACATTCTCTATCTCGACAATCGGATGCTGAGTATTCATGGTTATCTTGGGGGTCATTCCGATGAATATTCGAATTTATTGCAATGCCGATTTGAATTGTTCCGCAACCGCCCGCAGGTTGGCCGTCCAGTCCCGCGCCAGGGGATCGGCAAAGGCCACTTCGCCCCCGATTTCCCGAGCGACGAGTTCGGCGCTTTTGGATGAAAATTGCGGCTGGACAAAAACAATCTTGATCCCGCTATTTCGGGCATGCTGGATCAGCGCTTTCAGCTGTGCCGGTTTGGGGGACTTGCCTTCGATCTCGACCGGGACCTGCTCCAGGCCATAGGCACGGGCGAAATAGCCCCAGGCGGGATGAAACACCATGAATTGAAGCCCCGTTTTGCCGGCGAAGGTGTCTTTCAGATCGGCGTCCAATCGGTCGATCTCGGCGGCGAATTCCTGAAAATTGGCCTCATAGAACGATTCATACTCCGGATCGATTTCCCGAAGCGCATGGAAAATCGCGCGGGCCTGCTTTTTCACCAGAGGCGGCGACAACCAGATGTGCGGGTCGGGGATGCCGTGATCGTGAGCATGAACATGGGCATGCTCATGGGACTCGGATTCAGTCTCATTGGCATGATCATCCGGATCATCATGATGGTGGGCGGCCATGGGGATTTTCTCAATTCCATGTTCAGTGTGAACCACCCTCATGTTCGGATTGGCGGCCGCGATCTTCCGAAGCCAGGCCGCTTCAAACGGCACACCGACGGCGAAATAAACTTCGGCTCGGGTCAAAGCGGCCATCTGCCGCGGCTTGGGTTCGTAGGTGGCCGGGCTCGCACCGGGTCGGACCATGGTCTGAACATCCACCCGGTCCTTGCCAATTTGTTGCACGAAAAATTCTTGGGGAACGATGCTGACGAAGACAGGGATTTTTTCCGCAGCCCCGGCGATCCCCGCTGTGAAAACCATCCAGACGAACAGTGCTGAAACCGTTTTTCCGAAGAGACGCATCTTTCATTCCTCTTTCGTTTTTAAATGGTCCATTTATCGATGAAAAATGGACCATTTATCCGTTTTATGCAACAAACTTGAATTTGATCATCACCCGTAAAAAGGGATTTTGCGCCGACAAGCCTTTGTAAATCAAACACTTGCTATAAAAAGGTCTCTGTCACATCGCCGGCAACCGATATACAACTATATTGCATTTATATTCAAAAGGCAATAGATTTGCGTTGTTGGAAAAAAAGCGGGCCTGTCCGATCCATGCTTCGAAGGTGTTCGGGTGATTGACATCTTTTCGGCTTCGGTGCTATCTTATGAACCATCCTGGTATCATTCAATTCAAAACCAACCGTGATTTTTTTAATGGAAAGGAGCTGCTCATGGCAAATTGTGGCGACATGAAACCCGGCGATGTATTCTTTTGTAAGGTCTGCGGCCTGGAAATGAAAGTGGAAAAAGCCTGCACCTGCGGCTCGGGCGATACCGGCTGCACCGTTCCGCTGCAATGCTGCGGACAGGATATGACCAAAAAGGGCGCTTAAGCGCCGGTTCTTCTTGTTACAGAATTTCATCAGCGGAGTTCTTCTAAAGAATCGCTAAACCTGCATATCCAGAAGAGAGAATAACTCCGCTGATTGAATAACAAAGTTTCCTAAAAACCAGGAGGTCATTATGGATGCGGTAAGACGCATTTACAAAAAATTGCCTGGAAAAATAGATGCACCCAAAAGTTTAAAAAATCGAAAAGTTGAAGTAATCATGCTGCCTCTGGAGGAAGACAATGCATTTATTGATATTTCCCGGCCAGAGGTAGATACGATAAAAGAATTCATAGGTGCATGGAAAGGAGAGCCGATAATCCGTCCGGATCAAGGAGAATTCGAAATCCGGGAACCCTTGGAATGATTTATATTCCGGATACCAATGTCCGGATAGAAATCTTAAATCCGGGCAAAACTCCGGTAAAAGATCGCTTTGTAGAAGTAAATCCTCAAACGATCTGGTTCTGCTCTGTAGTTAAAGCCGAATTATTATTCGGGGCGTACAAAAGCAGCCGGAAAAAAGAAAATCTCAATCTTCTGGCTGGCTTGTTCCGAAATTTTGGATCGCTTGTCTTTGACGATGAATCCGCAGAAATTCATGGAAAAATTCGTGCAGATCCGAATTCCAAAGGGACCCCGATCGGCCCCGATCGGCCCCAATGATCTCCTGATTGCAGCAATTGCCGTTCGACACGATGCGCTTCTAATTACCCATAATACCGGCGAATTTGGACGGGTCAAAGGTTTGCAATGGGTCGATTGGGAGACAACAAATGACAAACCTCCACATTCTCCATGATTCCCGCACAATATTCCGCCAATAATCGCCGATGACAGCGAGTCGGCTCATGTTCCCGACGGTGTAGAGCCTCATTGCGGCTCGCCGTCTTTGGATACGCCGTATTCGGCGTAAAAAAGCAGCCGCAGAAGATGGAGATGGTCATAAGCGATCACCTCTTCAAAATGCAGAAACGCCGGTTTCAGATATTCCGCCCCGTTTTCACGAAAGAATTCGAGCACCGAATCGCATTGGGATTCCGGCAGTGAAATCAGCTGCCGAAACCGATCCGCCGGAAGCGACCCGCCGCCCAGAAGGTAGTTTTTTAAATGATTGAGGACTGTGCTCGGCTTGATGCCATGGGTTTTGGCCAGATCATCGATATCCGCTCCGGAATTGAACCCTTCTCCGATAGCGGTGCACCGCTGCTTCCGTACGCTTCGATCCCGCGTCCTCGCCGGCTTTCGGGCGGCGGCAGCCGGGAGATTCAGGTTTTCCGCAATCCCTTTGGCCTCGCAGTATTCCCGAATCAGCGGCACGAAAACGGCGCCGTATTTTTCCAGCTTGGCCTGCCCTACTCCGTGAATGCGGGCGAAGCTCTCCATGCTTTGGGGGAAACGAAGCGCCATGTCCCGCAGGCTTCGGTCGCCGAAGATGACAAAGGGCGGCACACCGGCGTCATCCGCCAGTTGCTTTCGCATTGTTCGAAGCGACTGAAACAATTCCCGGTCGTAATCCGCCTCCCATGCCGAATCATCCCCAGGCGCTTCGGTTGAATCGGGAATCTCCATCTCCGCAAAAAAGCGTTCTTCATTGCGAAGGATTGCCCGGGACGCAGGCGTTAACGTCAGATATTTATGAACCGAATGCTGCGCCAGATATCCCTGTTGCAGCAGGTGGAGCCCCAGAATGCGCCATCCCCGGCGGTCCAGTTCGGTACCGATGCCGTAGGTGGAGAGCCGGTCATGGCCGAATTGGCGAATCTTTTTGGTATTGGCCCCCATCAGAACAGCGGCCACATGGGCCGCGCCGAATTTCTGCCGGGTCCGATAGACGCAGGAAAGAAATTTCTGGGCCGGAAGGGTCAGATCGGCGCCGCCCGATTCCGGCTTTCGGCAGATGTCGCAGTGGCCGCAGTCGGGCTCGGAGACGGTCTCTCCGAAATAGCCCAGCAGACCGACCCGGCGGCACTGCCGGGAGGCGGCCAGATTCAGCAGGGCTTGAAGGCGTTTTTCCGCCTCGGCCCGTTCGTCGCCGGTTTTTTCATTGAAAAAGTGCCGGATCCTCACCGCATCCGCCGGGTCGAACATCAGCCGGCAATGGGCGGTGAGCCCGTCCCGGCCGGCCCGGCCGATCTCCTGGTAGTAGCTCTCGATGTCCTTGGGCAGATCATAATGGACGATAAACCGCACATCCGACTTGTCGATGCCCATACCGAAAGCCACGGTCGCGGTGATGACACGGATTTCGTCCATGACGAATTGCCGCTGGTGCCGGTTGCGGGTCTGCGGGTCCAACCCGGCATGATACGGCAGGGCGGGAATCCCTTCGTCCGAGAGCACCCGTGCCAGATGATCGGCGGTACGGCGGGCCTGGCAATAGACGATGCCGGAGGCATCCTCGAACCGGTTCACGAAACGAATCAACTGCTGTTCCGGTTCAAACCGGGGGATGATGTCGATGAAGAGGTTGGGCCGGTCGAACCCGGCCAGGATCAGGTTTTCATCCGCAAATCCCAGGGTGGCCAGGATATCCTGCCGCACTCGGGGGGTGGCGGTGGCGGTCAGGGCCAGCCAGACAGCGCCGGGAAAGGTGTTGCGGATGCGAACCAGGTTGCGGTATTCGGGCCTGAAATCATGCCCCCAGGCGGAGATGCAGTGGGCCTCGTCCACCGCCACCGCACTGATCCGAACCGATCGCAGCAGGTCGATGATATTCGGCTTCAGCAGGGTTTCCGGCGCCAGGTAGAGCAGTTTGGCCCGGCCGTCGCGGACCCGTTCCGTATGGAACCGGTACGCCTGCATCGACAGCGCGCTGTTCAGCACCGCCGCTTGAATTCCGTTTTCCGAGAGTTGCTGGGTCTGATCCCGCATCAGGGAGATCAGCGGCGAAATCACCACCGTCAGCCCCTCGAAGATCAGGGCCGGTACCTGATAGCAGAGGGATTTCCCGCCGCCGGTGGGCATCACCGCCAGGGTGTCCCGGCCGGACAGTACGTTTTGAATCACCCGCTCCTGGTGAGGGTGAAAGCGTTCAAATCCGAAGACCGTTTTCAGAATGTCTTGAGCGCGGGAATTCATTTCCATAGCATTTCCACCATACCATCCTGTTCCAGGTTCGACAACCGCCTCCGTTTCGTTTTTTTCAATACCGATCAAGCAAACCTATTCAATTCGGCTGTCCATTGGATTTTCGGGTCGGTGTTTATCTATTCCGGCGGCATGAAACTGGCGGAACATATTATCTTTTCGGTATGGATCGAAGCATACGATTTCATCTCCGACGGGCTGCTGCTGTCGCGTCCGTTTTTGTTGGGGTAAAACGCTTGCATCCGTTCCGCTATGCGCGTATATTATGCGGATAAAAAATGCGCGTTAGAGGAGACCTACCCATGTCCACAGTCGTTTACGAGTCCAAAGCCCCAAAAAAGTCGGCCAATCTCAGCATCAACAGCGATCTACTGCGTCAGGCCAAGGCGTTGCGCATCAATCTTTCCATGGCACTGGAACAGAAACTCGAAGAAATGCTGCGGGATGCAAAACAAAAAAGGTGGAAAGAAGAAAACCGGGAGGCCATTGAAGCTTTTAACAATCGAATCGAGGAGAAGGGCGTTTTCAGTGACGGAAAAAGGACATTCTGATGGCACAATTTGACGTGTATGGCAATACGAATACAGAGACCGAAGACCATATCCCCTACCTTCTGGATGTCCAGGCCGACCTTCTCGACAGTCTTTCAACACGGGTGGTTGTTCCGCTCATTTCTCATGCCGCCATGGAAAAACCGATCGCCCACCTCAACCCCGGTTTCGACATCGAAGGGGAGCCTGTTTTCATGTCCACAGCGGAGCTGGCCGGGGTTCCGGTTCGAATCCTCGGGCTCAAAATCACATCCTTGAAAGACCGGCGCGATGTCATCATGGCCGCGATGGATTTCCTGCTGGTGGGTTTTTAACCCCGCATTGTCTCCCCAAGATCCTCTTCACATCGATCCGGCGGATCGATTGAAGCCTCTCTTTTTCCAAAATTCGGCTTAGATTTTCATCCTTTTTTCAATTCAAGTTCGGCAATGGCTTTGAGTTTTCAAATAAGAAGCCGATGACAACATTGATTTTTACAATTTGACTTATCAGTATATCTGATGGCATAAAGCGCATTCGTTGAGCATTTTCTGTAACCCAAGATAAGGTGACCGACCCGCCATGACATACGATTTCGGCTTTACCTGAGCGGCTTTAGAGCTAACCGGGTTTTGTTAGACACGCTATCCGCCAAAATCGTACCCTTCCCTCATCGCCTTTTCAGTTTTGGAAAAGTCGTTCCCGACGGTCCGGCGCGGGCATCAGCGTGGCCGATATGACCCGGTCTAAACTGCCGATGCCGATCAATGCTTTGGATGCACTTTGCATCGAATCCATTTCTGAAGAGGAGATCTCCCATGAAAGTTCTTGATTGGAGCTACCCGGCGATCCGGTGGGTTCTCGGGTCGGTTTTCATTTATTCCGGCGGCGTAAAACTGCTCGATCCCATCACATTCGCGGTATTGATCGAAGCCTACGGACTCGTCCCCGACGGTCTTCTGCTGCCTGTGGCCGTCATTCTGGCGGGCCTGGAGGTGGTGGCCGGGGTCGGTCTGCTTTTCGATGTCCGGGGAAGCCTGTCGGTGATCGCAGGGCTGCTGGTGCTGTTTATCGCGATTCTCGGATACGGAATCCAGATGGGACTTGATGTCGACTGTGGGTGCTTCGGGCCTGAAGATCCGGAAGCCGAGGCGTTTCACGGGCTCAGGCCGGCCCTCTATCGGGATCTGGTGATGCTGGCGGGAATCGTGTTTTTGTATGGATGGCGGGAATATCGCGCCATCCGACCCATTCGGGTGAAACATTTCATCTATTCATTTTTGAAACGAAGGAGAACGGAAGATGCGTACAGTTGATTGGATGCGGACGTGGACGATCACAGTAGTTCTGGTACTCGGGCTGGCGGTTCCGGCGACGGCCCTATTTGATAACAAGTTTGAGAAAGAGGTGGAAAAAGAAGCCGAGGCGGTCAAACTCGTGCGCGAGGTGCGGCGGGGCGGATACGATCTGGTCACCACCGAGGAGCTGAAACAGTGGATCGATTCGGGAAAAGGGATGGTGATCATCGACACCATGCCCTATGAAGACAGCTACAAGAAAATGCATGTGCCGGGGGCAGCGCAGTTCCTCTTTCCGATTCCGGATATGGATCAGTGGAACAGCGACGAAACCGCCGGAAAAACCAAGGAAGATTTTGCAGCCCTGCTGGGCGACGACAAAGACAAACCCATCGTGATCTACTGCGGATTCGTCAAATGCACCCGCAGCCACAACGGGGCGGCCTGGGCCGTCAAGCTGGGCTACAAGAACGTCTACCGCTACCCCGGCGGCATCTTCGCCTGGAAGGGGGCGGGTTACCCCATCGAAGCGGTCAAATAGACAAAAACAATGCGCGCCATTGCCGAGAAATCGAGCTGTCCGTTTGAAACCCCGATGTTGAAAATGGAAACTATTCATGAGCGAAATTAAAAAGATACGACTGACCGAAACGGTCGCCGGTTCCGGTTGAGCCTCCAAACTGGCTCCGGGGGAGCTGGACCGAGCGCTCTGCGGATTGGTGTTTCCGACCAACAAGCATGTCTTGGTCGGGTTGGACCGGGCGGACGATGCCGGTGTCTACCGGGTTTCGAAGGACCTGGCGCTGATCCAGACGGTCGATTTTTTCACCCCCGTGGTGGATGACCCCTACTGGTTCGGCCAGATCGCCGCCGCCAACGCCCTGAGCGATGTCTACGCCATGGGCGGCGCCCCGAAGACCGCCATGAACCTGGTGGCGTTTCCGGTCAAGGAGATGGATATCTCCGTGCTGCGCGCGGTCATCCAGGGCGGCATCGACAAGCTGGTCGAAGCGGAAACGGTGCTCATCGGCGGCCACAGCATCGAAGACAGGGAACTCAAATACGGGCTGTCGGTCACCGGATTCGTTCATCCCGACCGGGTGCTCACCAAAAAGCGGCTCCGGACCGGAGACCGGCTGGTGCTCACGAAACCGCTCGGGATCGGCATCGTCAACACCGCCATTAAAGCCAACCTGGCCTCGGCCGAACTCGTCGAAACCGTCATCCGCATCATGGCCACGCTCAACCGGAAGGCCGCCGAGGTGATGGACCGCTTCGATGTCGGGGCCTGCACCGACGTGACCGGATTCGGGCTGCTGGGGCACCTGGCGGAAATGGTGAGCGGGTCCGGGCTCGGCGCCCGGATCGACTCGCGAAGCGTTCCGATGATTTCCGAGGCGCTCGAATTCGCCGCCATGGGGCTTATCCCGGCCGGGGCATATCGGAACCGAGAATTTCGGGAAGGAATGCTCGACTTCGCCGAATCGGTGGAACGGACCCGGCAGGATGTGCTGGCGGACCCTCAGACATCCGGCGGATTGCTGATCAGCATTCCGGAGGCTCAGGCCGCCGACCTGGTTTCAGCCTTGAAGGATGCGGGAATCGAGGATGCCGCCGATATCGGAGCGGTGACCGCCGGTCCGGACGAAACAATCCGGGTGGATTAACGCCGCGGGCGATTTCGGCATCCGCCCGTCGAAAGGAATCGATACCCATTCAAACTCAGGAGGAAATTATGAAAGAAATCGACGCCCGAGGGCTGGCCTGCCCCGCCCCGGTGCTTCAAACCAACGCCGTGCTTCAGGACGAATCACCCGACCGCATCCGGGTCGTTTTGGACAACCCGGCCTCCCAGCAGAATGTCCAAAGGTTCCTCGAATCCCGGGGATTTCGGACCCTGCTGGAACAGAAAGGGGCCGATTATCGAGTCGTCGGAACCTGCGGCGGCACCGAGACGAGTACACCGTCCGCGCCGGCCACCGAAGCGAAAATGGAAACGGAAACCAAAAAGATCATGGTCATGTGCGCCACCGATCGGATCGGCTTCGGAGACGACGAACTCGGCCTGAAGCTGATGGTCAATTTCGTGCGCACCCTGAATGAGATGGGGACCGAACTGTGGCGCCTGGTGCTTGTGAACAACGGCGTCAAGCTTGCCATCGAGGGGTCCGAAGTGCTGGAGGATCTTCAGGTATATGAAAAGGAGGGACTGAAAATTCTGGTCTGCGGCACCTGCCTCGATCATTTTAATCTGCTGGAAAAAAAGCGGGTGGGCGAAACCACCAACATGCTCGACATCGTCACCGCCATGCAGGTGGCCGACAAGGTGGTGAGCATCTGATGCGATTGCCGGATGGCTGCCGCAATCCGGCGGAAATGAATCGGAAAGGATGGGCGGCGCACGGCATCACTTTCCGTGAATCGCCGACCAGGGCCCCAATCGGTTTTCATCCGACCACCTCCGCAGTTTTTGAATCACCAGCAGATCGGTAGGAAAAGCCAGCTCCGGCAGGTTCCCTTTCAGGGGAAAGAATCGCGCCTCGGCTGCATCCGACCCCGCCCGAAGCGTGCCGCCCACCCGCTCCGCCCAGAACCAGACCCCCACGGTCTGCTTCGCCCGGTCGTGAAAATTGGAGTG
>JBKHDE010000156.1:0-11190 GCA_046541495.1 Desulfococcaceae bacterium | reverse complement strand
CGATTTTCAACCGCATATCGGAGGCATAAACCCGGCAGGGCGTGTTTTTCAACTGCGCCCGCAACTCCCCGATGAGGTTTGCGACAATCAGGTTATGCTTTCGCGCAGCACCCGGCAGCGCAAAGATTTCACCCCGATAATATTCGTGCTTTATTTCCGAGGATCTTTCCCGAGCCAGGTACTCTTTTTCGGTCACCCCACACACCGAATTTTCCGGCATTTATTCCCCCATCTCAGTTCAACCATTCATCCCTAATCGATGCTTTTGGCACTGAAATCACATTCACCACCATCATCATCAGTGTAATCACAAAAATCAGACGAATCACAGTTCAAAGACAATTTCCTCAAAAAAAATCAAACCCACCCTCCCGGCCAAGACATCATGGAGACCCTGAACTGTACATCTAATGAACACACTCTATACATTAAATGCCGATGCACATCCTCCCCACCCCTTGTCTCCTTCAGGGAAGAATTCAAATAAAATATCGTATTTTCATTGGCTTATTTCCAAAAGCCCATCTCCGGCACGAAAATTGATATCCCCTTAAGCATGACAACTCGCAACCACCTCAACCAAAAGGAGTTCACCATGCAAACAAACCATCACCATTCTAAAAACCACCCATTCAAAACCCTTTCCCCAATCCTGATCCTCGCAGCCGCCCTCCTCTCCCTGATCTGGACCATCCCTTCCCATGCCGCCGGCCTGCTCATCGCCGACGGCGGCTTCGGCGGGGTGCTGGAGATCAAGGAACATGACGTCCAGGTCACCATCAACAACGGCATCGCGGTCACCCATGTCACCCAGGTCTTCCACAACACCGAACAGCGGCAGGTGGAGGCGCTCTACACCTTTCCCGTCCCCAAAGGGGCCTCGGTGGCCAACTTCAGCATGTGGATCAACGGCAAGGAGATGGTCGGGGAGGTGCTCGAAAAGGAGCGGGCCCGGGAGATCTACAACAGCTACAAACAGACCCGCCGGGACCCCGGCCTTCTGGAGCAGGTCGATTACAAGACTTTTGAAATGCGGATCTTCCCCATCAACCCGAACGCCGACCAACGGGTCCAGATCACCTATTACCAGGAGCTGGAGGTGGACCACGACCGGGCCGTCTACGTCTATCCCCTGGCCACCGTCACCCGCCCGGACATCGACTCCCGCACCACCGGTAAGTTTGCGATCAACTTCGAGGTCAAATCCCCCATCCCGGTGGCCGCCCTGGAAAGCCCCAGCCACGGCGACGCCTTCGTGGTGGTGGACCATTCCGACACCTACAAACTGGCCAGCCTGGAAAGCACCGGCGGCTCCCTGGCCTCGGACGTGGTCATCAGCTACGATCTGGCCCGGCCCCAGACCGGGTTCGATCTGCTCACCTCCCGCCGACCCGGCGAGGACGGATTTTTCTATCTCACCCTCACCAGCGGCAAGGAACTGGAACAGCTCGACGCCGGCATGGATTATGTGTTTCTGCTGGATATCTCCGGCAGCATGGGCAACGACAGCAAACTGATTCTTTCCAAAAACTCGGTGGCGGCCTTTATCGATGAACTCTCCGAGGCCGACCGGTTCGAGGTCATGACCTTCAACGTCAAGGCCGATTTTGTTTTCGGCGAACTCCGCCCGGCCACCCTGGAGATGAAGGACCAGGCCAAGACGTTCATGCAAAGCCGTCAGGCCCGGGGCGGCACCACCCTGGCCCCGGCCATGACCGCGGCTTACACCTACGGCAACCCCGACCGGACCCTCAATGTGGTCATCCTGAGCGACGGCATGACCGAGCAGGAAGAACGGGCCACCCTGATGAACCTGATCGCTTCCCGGCCTTCCAACGGACGGGTCTTCTGCATCGGCATCGGCAACGAAGTCAACCGTCCCCTGCTGGAACAGATGGCCGAGGATTCGGGCGGGCTGGCCGCCTTCATCTCCCGGGGAGACGACTTCAAGCGACAGGCCCAGGGGTTTCGCCGCAAGCTGATGCGCCCGGTAGCGAGCGATCTCGCCATCGATTTCGGAAACATTCGGGTCTACGATGTCGAACCCCAAAGACTGCCCAACCTCTACCACGGCGCCCCGGTTCGCATCTACGGCCGCTACTCGGGCCAAGGGGACGCGGACGTCGCCCTGAAAGCCAACGTCCGGGGCGTGGAACTGTCCCAGACCAGCCAACTCCATTTTCCGGATGCGGACCCGAACAATCCGGAAATCGAACGAATGTGGGCACTCAAACGGGTGGATCGGCTCCTCAAGGATGCGGATCGGAGCGGCTCCCGAAAGCAGGTGACTGACGAGATCGTCCGGCTGGGCGAGGACTTTTCCATCGTGACCGAATACACCTCATTCCTGGTTCTGGAAAACGACGCCGAATACCAGAGATGGAAGATCGAACGGCGCAACACCGACCGACTGGCGAGAGACCGGGCGGCCCAGGCCCGCAGAAGAGAAGAGCTGACGGCGATCCGCAACCGGGCCAATCCCGAGGTCGGCCCCCAGGCGGCCCGGAAACAGACCGTGGAAGCAGACAAGCGGATCGCCAAAGCGCCCCAGGCTCAACCGGCGGTTCGGCAACCGGATTCCCGGAACAATGCATCATCTCAGCCGGCGGCTCAGCCCCGCCGGTCGAATCAGAGCACCAACTTCAACTTCGGCTCCGGCCCGGTGGGTCCGCTCTTCGTCGGAATCGCTTACTGGCTGAGACGGCGGAAGGCGCGCAAGTAACGACTTGACCATCATTCGGAAAACCGGCCCCGGATCATGGGGCCGGTCCTTTTTCACCCGACCCGGCCCAAGCGCCGAACGATTCAACAGGAGATTCGCCATGAACCCATGCACCGTTTCCGGCTTTTTCGAACCGAGCCCATCAATCCCAAATTCCCGCCCCCGGTCTTTTAAATTTCTTCCCAACCGGACTCCGGACATCTGGGCCTTTCTCTGCATCCTCCTCGCCGTCAACACCCACATGATCACCGGCGATTCCCAATCCGCCCTGATCTTTCTTCCAAATGGAGACCGGCACGAATGGCTTCGGTTGTTTTTCCACCCCTTTGTTCATGTCTCCTGGTATCATCTCCTTCTGGACGCCGGGGCCTTTTTCCTGCTCTACACCGGCCTGGCCGAAAAGCGGGTACCGGTTCGCCTGCTTTACATGGCGGTCTGCGGCGGCACCAGCCTGCTGTTCGCCCTGGCCTTTTCGCCCCTCACCGCCGCCGCCGGCCTGTGCGGGCTTTCGGGCATCGCCCACGGGCTGATGGCCGTCTCCGGCCTGGAGATGATGCGAATCCCGGATCAGCGAAAGATCGGGGCGATCTCCCTGGCGGCGGTGGTCTTCAAAAGCCTTTACGAAATCATCACCGGAGAGGTCCTCCTCACCTTTCTTCAGCTGGGAATGTGCGGGTCGCCCATCGCCGCCTGCCATGCCGGCGGGGCTTTCGGCGGAATCTTTATGTATTGTCTCCTGCGGATTTCGATTCCATCCCGGCGGTTGCCAAAAATCAAAAAAAGGGTATAATGAAAGGCATATTCACGAACGACGCTGTCCCTTTCGTCATTCCATTCCCCCCACCCCGGGGGGCGAAACAGGTTCGGAGGTCCGCCATGAAAACCGCTGAAGATATCCTCAGTCAGAAGCACCGCGAGCTGGTGTCCATTCCGGCGGATCGCACGGTCCGCGAAGCAGTTGAACGAATGAACGAAAAAAAGATCGGGGCCATTCTGGTAACCCGGAATGAGACCATCGTCGGGATCTGGACCGAACGGGACCTCATCCGCAATTTCCTTCAACCCGATTTTCATCCGGACACCGATCCCATCGGCAATCACATGACCACCGAGATCCATTCGGCACCCCATGATGCCGAGCTGACCAAACTTCAGGAGATGTTTCTGGGGCTCTTTATTCGCCACATCCTGATCAAAAAGAAAGAAGCGGTCATCGGCCTGCTCTCCATCGGGGATGTGCTGCGGGCACTGCTTCTGGAAAAGGACCACCAGATCAAGGAACTCAACACCATCGCCGGCTGGGAGTACTATGAAAACTGGGGATGGGACAAAAAGAAGTAGCCGAAACCTTGACATTCGGGCATTCACCGATTACCTTGTCTGTGACATTTTCCCCGTATCTTTGAGTCGAGTTTCAGCGCGGAGACCCTATGCAACCGATTGTGAACGCCGCACCCCTGTCGCCCTGGGAGCCGAACATCTTCAGTATGACCCTCTACGGATTCATGGTCACGGTCTTGATCGCCGTTTTACTGTTTATCTCCTCCTGGCTCGGCCAAAAAAAACCATCCCCTGAAAAACTTCGGGTATATGAAAGCGGGATTATCCCTACGGGAACCGCCCGCCTGCGATACCCGGTGCCCTTCTACCTGGTGGCCATCTTTTTCCTCATTTTCGATGTGGAAGGGGCCTTCATCTTCTCCTGGGCCATCGCCTGTGAAAACCTCGGCTGGTCCGGCTGGTTTCAAATCACCTTTTTCATCTTCGTCCTGGTGCTGGGTCTGGTCTATATCTGGGTGAAGGGAGGGCTCGAGTGGGGACCCCGGACAAAATCCTGAAAAACATCGATACTCTGGCCCGCCCGGTGGACATGGTCCTCAACTGGGCCCGGTCCCGAAGCCTCTGGCCCATGTTCTTCGGCCTCTCCTGCTGCTTTGTGGAGGAGGCCACCGCCTTCACCTCCCGGTACGACATCGCCCGGTTCGGGGCCGAGGTGCTGCGGCCCTCGCCCCGACAGTCGGATCTGTTGATCATTTCCGGCACCGTCTTCAAAAAGGTGGCCCCCGTCGTCCTGCGGCTGTATGAACAGATGGCCGAACCCCGGTGGGTGATCTCCATGGGCTCCTGCTCCAATACCGGCGGCATGTACGACGTTTACTCCGTGGTTCAGGGGGTCAACCAGATTCTGCCGGTGGATGTCTACATTCCCGGATGCCCGCCCCGGCCCGAAGCGGTTTTGGAAGGGCTGGTCGTCCTTCAGAAAAAGATCGCCGAAGAGCGGCCGACCCGCCCGGTCTTTCACCTGGGCGGCGGCACCCAGGGCACCGTCGCCCCGATTCTGGAAGACGGGGTATCCAAAAGCCGTGATCCGCGCGGACCCGGCATGGAAGGCATTCAGATTCGCGGCACTTCGGTCACCCCGCCCTATTTCACCGACAGCCGCTCCGATCTCATGTGGTCCCCACCCCCGGCCGCCATCGAACTCACCGATTCGGACACCGACCTGGTCAAAACCCTGATCGACCGATTCAAGGATGACATTCATCCGGTGACCCCGACCTCCGATATGATCACGGTGGAGGTGGCCAAGGACCGACTCAAGGATGTCCTCCGGTACCTCAAGAACGATTCCGCGGACCGGTTCCGGCGCCTCGATGACCTGACGGCCATTGATCAGTCGGCCCGGCGGGCCCGGGACGATTATTCCGATTATACCGTGGTCTACCACCTGCTCTCACTGGAAACGGCCCGGCGAATAAAGCTCAAGGTCAACCTGGACGGACCCGACCCGGCGGTTCCCAGCGTCACGGACCTCTGGCCGGCCGCCGACTGGTACGAGCGGGAAGCCTTCGATATGTTCGGGGTCCGGTTCGACGGCCATCCGAACCTGCGGCGCATTCTCATGCCCCACCACTGGCAGGGATATCCGCTGCGGAAGGATTATCCCGGCCGGGCCACTCAGATGGCGCCCTACACCTACGAAGACGCCCGAAATCTTCAACCCCTGGACGGCGGGGTCTATGTGAAGCGCTCCGACGGCGAAGAAGAACTGGTCCTCAATGTCGGCCCGCACCATGTCTCCACCCACGGACTGCTCCGGTATATCGTCACCCTTCACGGCGAAGAGATCGTCGACATGGACATGGAGATCGGCTACCACCATCGGGCCGCCGAAAAGATCGGCGAACGCCAGACCTGGCACCAGTTCATCCCCTACACCGACCGGGTCGATTACCTGGCCGGGGCGGCCAACAATCTGCCCTATGTGATGGCGGTGGAAAAGCTGGCCGGCATTCGGGTTCCGGAGCGGGCCCAGGTCATTCGGGTGCTGTTGAGCGAGCTGTTTCGGCTTTCCAACCACCTGGTCTGGTTTTCCACCTTCGCCCACGACCTCGGGGCCATGGCGCCCAATTTTTACGCCTTTCGGGAGCGGGAAATGCTCCTCGACATCGTGGAGCTGATCACCGGCGGACGGCTCCATCCGGCCTGGTTTCGGCTCGGCGGGGTGGCGGCGGATCTGCCGGCCGGGTGGAAAGAGGCGGTGGACGCCTTCACCAAAATCCTGCCCGAACGGCTCAAAGAATATGAAACCCTGACCACCAAAAACCCGATCTTTCTCTCCCGGACGGTGGGAATCGGCAACATCTCCGCGGACGATGCGATCGAATGGGGCGTCACCGGGCCCAACCTGCGGGCCACCGGCGTCGACTGGGACCTGCGCAAGAAAATCCCCTACTCCGGCTATGACGGATTCAAATTCGAGGTGCCCACCGCCGTGGAAGGCGACTGCTTCGCCCGGTACCGGGTGCGGGTGGAAGAGATGCGCCAGAGCCTGTCCATCATCCAGCAGGCGGCGGCGCAGATGCCCGCCGGCCGGCACATCACCGACGACTACCGGTATGTGGTGCCCAAGCGCAAAGACATGCTCGAAGACATCGAAACCCTGATTCACCATTTTATCAACGTCACCCGCGGGCCCAGAATACCCACCGGCGAGGCCTACGCCTCCTGCGAAATTCCCCGGGGAGAGCAGGGCTACTATGTGGTGAGCGACGGAATCGGGGCCGCCTACCGAATGCGGATTCGAGGGCCCGGCTTCGCCAATGTGCAGGTGATGCCGCTGGTCTCCAAAGGGTGGTCCATCTCCGATCTCATCTCCATCATCGGCTCCTGGGATTATATTTTACCGGACATCGACCGTTAGGATGCGACCATGCTGCCCACTGACATCAAAGAATCCCTGACCCGAAAAATCGAGCACGCATCCCATCCCCCGGAACTGGCCGTGGATGTGATGTTCGCCCTTCAGGACCATTACGGCTGGCTGACCGACGAGGCCATGCAGGAGGCCGGCGCCATCCTCGGGATGGACCCCCTGAAGCTGGAGGAGCTGGCCACCTTTTACACCTTTTTATACCGGGAGCCGGTGGGCAGATATGTAATCCATCTCTGCGACAGCGTGATCTGCTGGATGGACGGCTACGAATCCCTGCGGGACCACATCGCCCGAAAGCTGGGCATCGGCATGGGCGAGACCACCCCGGACGGCCTCTTCACCCTGCTCCCGGTCTGCTGCATCGGGTACTGCGACCGGTCCCCGGCCATGCTCATCAATAAAAAGGTATACGGATTTCTGACCCCGGAAAAGATCGACGAGATTTTTGAGCAATTGAGAGCGAAAGCCCAATCCACCGAACAGGGGGCTGCAGAAGAAGCCTCCTGAATATGAGATGAACACGGAACCCATGTATCCACAAGTCCTGTTCCAAAATCGACAGCCGGATCGAATCGCCACCCTGGAGGAATACCGGAAGAGCGGCGGATACGAGGCGATCACCGACACCCTCAAAAACCGGTCCCACAAGGATGTGCAGCAGATCCTTCTGGATTCCAACCTGCTGGGGCGGGGCGGGGCCGCCTTTCCGGCCGGCCGGAAGATCATGACGGTTTCCGACGACGCCCCGTATCCGCGGTATGTGATCTGCAACGCCGATGAAATGGAACCGGGCACCTTCAAGGACCGGGTGCTGATCCATGCCGATCCCCACATGCTCATCGAGGGGATGATCATCGCCGGCTACGCGGCCCTGGCCGAAAAGGGGATCATCTTCATTCGGCCCGAATATGAAAACGCGGCCCGGATTCTGGAACGGGAAATCGGGCTGGCCGAGGAGGCCGGATTTCTGGGCGAAAACATTCTGGGCAGCGATTACAGCTTTTCCATCGACGTCCACCGCAGCGGGGGCCGATACATCTGCGGCGAAGTCACGGCACAGCTCAACGCCCTGGAGGGCAAACGGCCCAATCCCAAGCAGCCCCCGCCCTACCCCACCGAAAAGGGCCTCTGGGGAAAACCCACGGTGACCCAGAATGTGGAAACCCTCTGCTGCATGCCCCATATCCTGCGGAAGGGGGCCCAGTGGTTCAAGGATCTCTCCCTCACGGAGGCCGGGGCCGGCACCAAGATCTACTGCGTCAGCGGAAAGGTCAACCGGCCCGGCTGCTATGAACTGCCCATGGGGGTCAAGCTCAGCGAAATCATCGAGGAACATGCCGGCGGCATGAAAAACGGGGCCGAGTTCAAGGCCTGCCTGCCGGGCGGGGCCTCCACCCGGTTTCTGCCCCGGGAGCATTATGACATCCCCATGGACTTCAACAGCCTTCGGGAGGTGGGCCACCGCCTGGGCACCGCCGCCATCATGGTCTTCGATGAAGACACCTGCATGGTGGCCGCCACCCTCAACCTGCTGGAATTCTTCGCCCGGGAGTCCTGCGGATGGTGTACCCCCTGCCGGGAAGGGGTGCCGTATCTCAAAGACCTGATGTGGCGGATCGAACACGGGCAGGGGGAGGAAGAATTTCTCTCCATGCTGAGAAAACAGTCCAAATATCTCTGGATCTCATACTGCGCCTTCGCCCCCGGGGCCATGTCTCCGGTGGAGGGGCTGCTCAACGACTTCGAGGATGAGGTAATGGCCCACATCCGCCAAAAAAAATGTCCGTTTAAGGGCGGCGTATAACCATGCCGAAACTGTTGATCGACAATCGAGCGGTAGACGTTCCCGCCGGCGCCAAGGTGATCGAGGCGGCCGAACGGGTGGGCATCATGATTCCCCGGTTCTGCTACCACCCGGCCCTCGGCTCGGTGGGGGCCTGCCGGGTCTGCGCCGTCAAATTCATGGAGGGGCCGGTCAACGGCATTCAGATGAGCTGCATGGTCGAGGCCAAGGACGCCATGGTGATCTCCACCACGGATGAGGAGGTGGTCGACTTCCGGCGGCATGTGATCGAATGGCTGATGCTCCACCATCCCCATGACTGCCCGGTCTGCGACGAAGGGGGTCACTGCCTGCTTCAAGACATGACCGTCTCCGGCGGCCACGGGCTGCGCCGCTACCGCGGGCCCAAACGGACCCACACCGACCAGTATCTGGGCCCCTTGGTGCAGCATGAGATGAACCGGTGCATTCAGTGCTATCGATGCGTCCGGTATTACCAGGAATTCACCGGATACCAGGATCTGGGGGTGATGCAGATCGGCTCCCGGGTCTATTACGGCCGGTATCAGGAGGGGACCCTGGAAAGCCCCTTTGCCGGCAACCTGATCGATGTCTGCCCCACCGGGGTCTATACCGACAAACCCTCCCGATACCGGGGCCGCCGCTGGGACTTTGAACGGGGCCACACCATCTGTATTCACTGCTCCCTCGGGTGCCATATCGTCGCCGACAGCCGGTACCGGGAGGTGATTCGGCACGAGGCCCGCTTCAGCGAGAACGTCAACGGCCACTTTATCTGCGACCGGGGCCGATACGGCTTTCCCTATGCCAGCCACCCGGAACGCCCCCGAACCGGCCGGATCCAGGGAGAGCCCGTTCCATGGGGAACCGCCTTGGAAACGGCGGAAAAGCGACTGGATGAAATCGCTCAGAAACACGGCCCGTCCGCGGTGGCGGCAATGGGATCATTCCGGAACAGCCTGGAAACCCAGGGGATGCTCCAACGGGTCTGCGAGGTCAAGGGCTGGCAGGCCCCGGTGTTCGCCGGCGATGCCGCCACCGCCCGAAATGTTCGGGAGGCGGTCACCCGGTCGGAGCCGGATTTGGCGGTCTCCCTGCGGGAGGTGGAAACCTCCGATTTTATCCTGGTAACCGGTGCGGACCCGCTGAACGAAGCCCCCATGCTGGTGCTGGCCCTGCGGCAGGCGGTTCGCGGGGGCGGCCGCGTGGTGGTGATGGATCCCCGGCCGATCGATCTGCCTTTCGAATTCGAGCATCTGCCGATATCCTTTGGCCAAATGGGTGCCGGCCTGGGTCAGCTCATTCGAAAGAGCGTGGATCGGGACGACATCTCCGGTCTGGGGGATGCGGCGTCCAAATTCTACGATGCCGTTCCCGAACACCCCGAAAACAAGGGCCTGCCGAATGGGGACCGAATCTCAGCCATAGCCGACGGCCTGCGACAAAGCCAACGGCCGGTCATCGTCTGCGGCACCGATGTGGTTCCGGAAGGGCTTCCGGGTCTGGCCGCGGACTTGGCGCTTCTGCTTCGAGCGGCCGGACCACAAGCCGGGCTGTTTTATCTTCTGCCGGGGCCCAACGCCTTCGGTGCGGGCCTGGTCTCCGATCTCGACACCAGCCTCGATGACGTTCTTTCCGGCATCGAATCCGGCGGCATTCATGCACTGGTCGTCGTGGAAACCGATCTCTTTCAGGAGGCGCCGGACCGGGAACGGCTTCAAAACGCCTTGGACAAGCTCGACCTGCTGGTGGTCTTCGACTACCTCCATTCCCCCACCGCTAAAGCCGCGGATTTTCTCGTTCCCACCCTGACTCTGTATGAAACCCAAGATATTTTCATCAATCAGGAGGGACGGGCCCAGCGGACCCCGGTCTCTTTTGCGGGCGGGGAGCCGATCACCCAGATTTCCCATCGGGATCATCCGCCGCGAACCTTTCGAAAGGACATTCCGGGCCGGGATATGGCCCCCGCCTGGATGCAGCTCGCTCATCTGGGTCGGCAACTGATCGGCCCCGAACCGACGGATCTGATCAACTGGCTGACCGAAGCGAATCCGGTCTTCAAAAAACTTTCCAATTCGAATGATTTCCCATCGGAAGGGGTTCGACTCCGTCCTGAGAATACGGCGCTTCGGTTTCGGTTCGACCGCTTCGACACCCCTGCCGAGGATACAGATCAATTTGAAATTCTGGCCGTGGATTGGACCTTCGGCACCGAGGCGCTGTCCGCAGAGTATTCTCCGTTCCTGAAAAAGGTGGAAAAAGAACCCTGTGCGGCTATGCATCCCGAGGATGCGGCATCTCTGGGCCTGTCCGAGGGAGAGACCCTGAGAATCACCACCGAAGCCGGCGGAATTTCCGTCCCTGTTCATGTGACCGAATCCATGGCCCGGGGAACCCTGGTGTTGCCCCGCCACCGGGATCTCGACTGGCAGCACCTGGGCGGAA
>JBKHDE010000155.1:0-11200 GCA_046541495.1 Desulfococcaceae bacterium | reverse complement strand
ACCGACGCTCTGATGGAAAAATCATACGGAGAACTCCGGGTCCTTCGGGAGATCAAAAAAGGACAGATCGAACGGATTGGGTCTTTTCTGTTCGACCTTCGGCGGCGGACGCCGGTCGATGATCGGGTAGGCTTAGATCACCGAGACCATGGAAGGTTTCCGCCGGATCAATCAGTGACAGGGGATGCTTGCTGAATTCTCCCAAAATCCGAGGTATTACCCGGGTATGCGGAAGACACCGAGAAGCGGCCGGCCGATTATCGCCGGGGGTTCGACGCCTTGGTGGAGGGACCGCCCAAGCATAGATCGAAGCCGCATAGGCTCGGACCCGATTTTACGCAACCACCTCTTCGGGGATCCGCGGGCTTGCCTTTCGGGCCGGAATATGCTTTGCGGTAATCATCGGCTTGGCGGTTACTCGGCCGGTGCGAGCCATCGTGGGGGGCGCGGGGATGATTTCAAAGACGACGGGTTCGAAAAATATTGAGCATTTTATAAAAATGGTGATACAATCCACAAGAGGAGTTTAAAATGGGCAAAACAGGCATTACGGAAGCCGGTCAGTATCTGACTTTCAAACTGGGGGAGGAGATCTTTGCGCTGAATGTGGGCCAGGTTCGGGAGGTGCTCGACCTGACCACCATCACCAAGGTGCCCGGAACCCCCGACTTCATGCGGGGGGTGATCAATGTCCGGGGGAGTGTGGTGCCGGTGATGGATCTTCGGTTGAAGTTCGGATTGTCCCGGACCGAGAATACCCTCGACACCCGAATCATCGTTATGGAGTTGTCACTGGACGGAGAGGTGGTGGTGCTGGGCACCCTGGCCGATTCGGTGAACGAGGTGATCGACCTGGAGCCGAACCAGATCGAACCGCCGCCCAAAATCGGTATGCGGTGGCGCACCGAGTTCATCAAGGGGATCGGAAAGCGGAACGACCTGTTCATCATTATTCTGGATATCGACCGGGTCTTCTCCACAGACGAACTGGCGATACTGGATTCGGTGAGCGAAGAGGCCAAGCCCGAACTGATGGAGGCGGTCGAGGGATAATCCGGATTTTCGGAAGCGAACACCGAGATGAACGAGCGCGGATACAGCGGGTTCGGTTTCGAGCCCATGACGGAAAAGTTGTTCTTGCGGTTCAGCACCTTCATTCGCAGCGAGCTGGGCATCAAAATGCCCGATGCCAAAAAGACCATGCTCCAGGCCCGGCTTCAGAAACGGCTGCGGATACTGGGGATGGACAACTATGAGGATTATGCCGAGTACGTGTTCAGCGATCAGGGGATAAAAGACGAGCTTCCCCACATGATCGATGCGGTGACCACGAACAAGACCGATTTTTTCAGGGAGGCTCAGCATTTTCCTTATCTGGTGGAAACCGCCCTGCCGGAAATGATCCGTCTTTACGGGGCCGGCACCCGCCGCAAAGCCCGGATCTGGTCGGCCGGCTGCTCTACCGGTGAAGAGCCCTACACCCTGGCCATGGTGCTGAGCGAATTCAACAGCCGGTGTGCCGGGTACCGGTTCGAAATTCTGGCCACCGATATTTCCAGCCGGGTGTTGAGGGATGCGGCCCGGGGGATCTATACCCATGAAAAGGTGGCGCCGGTTCCGCTGCCGCTTCGAAAGAAATACCTGCTCAAGAGCAAGGATCGGCAAAAGGATCTGGTTCGAGTGATTCCCGCACTGCGGGAGCGGATCACCTTCAAATGGTTGAATTTTATGGGCGATTACTTCGGGATCAACGACACTTTCGATATCATATTTTGTCGAAATGTCCTGATCTATTTCGACCGAAAAACCCAGGAGACGGTGCTCAACCGGGTCTGCCGGTATCTGGTTCCGGGCGGATATTTTTTTGCGGGCCATTCGGAAACCCTGAACGGACTGAATGTGCCGCTGGTGCAGGCCAGTTCCACCATCTACCGCAAGCCGGTATGACCGCCGCGCCCGACGCCCGCATGCTGACGCGGTATCTCAAGGCTTCGGATCTGTTTATCCATCAAAACGGGGCCCCGCCGGTGCGGGTGATGACGGTGCTCGGGTCCTGCATTTCCGTGACCTTCCATCACCCGAGGCTGGGGCTGGCCGCCATGTGCCATGCCCTTTTGCCCCGATGTCCGACCGGCCCCGGGTCATGCGGCGCCTGTACCCGCCGGTACAAATACGCCGACTGCGCGGTGGCGGGCATGATCCGCCGGTTTCGCGACATGGGCGTTTCGGGTTCCGATTTGGAGGCCAAGCTCTTCGGCGGTTCCGATATGTTCAACCCCGGCCGATCGGCGCACCGGATTCCGTCGGTGGGACGGATGAACATCGAAGCGGCCGAGGCGGTGCTTCAGGCCGGGTCGATTCAACTGAAGAGCGTCGACGTCGGCGGCCTGGACGGCCGAAAGGTCTATTTTTATCCGCATACCGGCGAGGTGTGGATCAAACGTGTACAATCCGGCTTCAACCGAACGAAATGATGTATGGAAACCATTTTAGCGATCGACGATGAAAGGGAGATCCTGGATTTCGTATCCAGGCTGATTCAGAAATACATCCCCGAGGCCGGCGTGTTGACCGCATCTTCGGGCCCCGAAGGAATCCGAACCGCCCAGGATCAACAGCCCGATACCATTCTGCTGGACATCAACATGCCGGAGATGGACGGGTATGAGGTCTGCCGGCGGCTCAAGGAGGACGAGCGTACTCGGCACATTCCCATTATCATCTTCACGGGCATGCGCACCGATCCGGCCAGCCGAATCAAAGGGCTCAACCTGGGCGCCGACGCTTTTCTCACCAAACCGATCGGTGGGGCCGAACTGGTGAGCCAGATTCGAGTGATGCTTCGCATCAAACGGAGCGAAGATCTGCTGCGCCGGGAAAAGGATCTTCTGGAAAACGCCGTTCGGGAGCGGACCCGGGATCTGGCCTGGGAGTCCTCCATCAACGAAACCCTGGCGGAACTCTCCGAGGCCTTGCTAAGTCCGCTGTCTCTGGAAGACATCTCGTCCCTGGTGTTGGAAAAAGCACTAGGCCTGACCCGAAGCCCCTATGGATTTGTCGGGTTTATTCAACCGGATACCGGCTATCTGATCTGTCCCACCCTGACCCGGGGCGTCTGGGATTCCTGCGGCGTCCCGGGAAAACCCGGGGTATTTGAAACCTTCGGGGGCCTCTGGGGATGGGTCCTGGAAAACCAGCAGTCGCTTCTGACCAATGCGCCGGCGCAGGATCCCCGGTCCGTGGGCACGCCCGAGGGCCACATTCGAATCGAACGTTTCATCGCCGCTCCCGCCCGAATGCATGACAAACTGGTGGGGCAGATCGCACTGGCCAATGCGGAGCAGGATTATACCGATCGGGACCTCAAATTGGTGGAACGGCTGTCGACCCTGTTCGCGGTGGCGGTCCAGCGGAAACGGTCCGAACAGGAACTGATCAAAGCCCGGGAGGATGCCGAGGTGGCCAATAAGGCCAAAAGCGAATTCCTGGCCAACATGAGCCATGAGGTCCGCACCCCCATGAACGGGGTCATCGGCATGCTGGGCCTGACCCTGGATACCCAGCTGGCCGACAACCAGCGGGAATATCTGGAGATGGCCAAGTATTCGGCGGAGTCCCTTTTGAGGCTCCTCAATGATATCCTCGATTTCACCAAAATCGAGGCCGGAAAGCTGGATATCCAGAACGCCCCGTTTGACCTGGAAACCATTATCAAATCGGCCATCGTGCCGGTGCGGTTTCAGGCCGATGACAAGTCACTGAAAATAAGCTGTCAAATCGATTCGAATGTGCCCCGGTCCATGTCCGGGGACCCTGATCGGTTGCGGCAGGTGATTCTCAACCTGCTGCGCAACAGCGTCAAATTCACGCCGGCCGGAGAGGTGGCGATTCGAGTGGAGAAGGTCACCGAGGGGGCCGCGGCCCGGCAGGAAATGTCGCCGGAGACGGTCAGGCTTCGGTTTTCCGTAACGGATACCGGCATCGGCATTCCCGAAGACAAGCTGAATGTGATTTTCGATTCCTTTTCCCAGGGGGACGGCTCCAGCCGACGCAAGTACGGCGGCGTCGGCCTCGGATTGACCATCTCCAAAAGCCTGGTGGAGCGGATGGGCGGCGCCATCTGGGTGGAAAGCCGGGTGGGCGAGGGGTCCACCTTCTATTTTACCGCCGAATTCGGTCTTTCGGATGGAGCAGTTCAAACCCCGAATGAAGCTCGTCCACAGATCCGGGACAGGGAAAGGGATCGAGGGCCTGCCCGGATTCTGCTGGCCGAAGACGACATCACCAACCAAAAGGTGGTGATCGGAATTCTGGAACAGGAAGGATATCGGGTGACGGCAGTCACCGAAGGCCGCTCCTGTCTGGAAAAGCTGGCGGACCAGTTTTTCGATCTCATCCTGATGGATGTTCAGATGCCGGGAATGGACGGTCTTGAGACCACCCGGGCCATACGGGGAACCGGCAACATGATTCCCATCCTCGCCCTCACCGCCCATGCCTATCCCCAGGACCGGGAACGGTGCCTGGCCGCCGGGATGGATGACTATATCACTAAGCCCATCAACCGAAACCTGTTTCTGGATACCCTGGACACCTATATTCCGGCCCAGACCGCCGAGATGCCCCACGCCTCCATTCTGGAAGAATACGGGTTCGATCTGAAACTGATTGCGGAAAAATACAACGGCGACATGCGGGAATTCAAAGACGCTCTGACCCGTTTTCTGAAGAAGGCGCCTCCTGAAATTCAGAAGATTCGAGAGGCCATCGCGGCCCAGGACGATACAATGTTGGAGAATCACGCGGATCGGCTGAAAAAGATCACGACCGAGTCCGGTATTCCCCGAATGTCGGAATCATCCTTTCGGCTGAAACTGGCCGCCCGCAACGGCGACATTGAAAAATCCTGCACCTTGACCGGCCAGCTCGAAAAGGAACTCGGAGGCGTGAGAACTTTGCTTCACCAATTAAGATGACGGTATGAAAGGGAGTGGAAATATGATGAAGATATTGATTGTGGAGGATGATTTTATCTCCCGGCGAATACTCAAGGAGATTCTGACCGAATACGGCAACTGCGATGTGGTGGTGGATGGAGAAGAGGCGATTCAGGCCTTTCAGCTGGCCCATGAGGAAAAAGCGCCCTATGATCTGATCTGCCTCGACATCATGATGCCCAATGTGGACGGGCATGAAGCCCTTTCCCGGATTCGGGAGTTTGAAAAGGGCCGGGGCATCAGCGGGGCATCGGAGGTGAAGGTGATTATGGTGACCGCCCTGGATGATCCGAAGACGGTGTTCAAGGCATACTATCGGGGCGGCGCCACCTCCTATATCGTCAAGCCCATTGAAAAGGAGAAACTGGTCGAAGAACTGCGGGTGCTCGGATTAATCCGGTGATCACCGGAAACCGATCATGAGGAGATTCGTCCAAAAAACCGGCTCGCTCCTGGACCGGGTTGCGGCATACGGTCGACGCCTGAAGCGGATTCGCTACGGCGATCCCCCCCGGTGGACCCGCGGATTGGTCCGAGTCTTTCAAGGGCCGGACACCCGAATTCGCCGACTCGCCGGGCGATGGAACCGGTTTCGCCGTCTTCGGCTCCAGTCTCGGGAGGTGCCCCGAATCCTGGCGACAATGCCCGAAATGGCCGGCTCTCTGGAATCGACCATGGGCGAGGTGGAGGAAAAATTCCTGGACCTGGGCCGGGAACTCCAGTCTCTTTCCGCAGACGCCAACGCATTGGCCGGTCGAATGCGGCAGTCGGCCCAGGCCATCGGACGGGGGGATACCGGGAAGAGCTTCCTGGAGAATCTCGACGCGATGGTGCGGGCCGCTTTGGCGGAATTGGACGATTGCCGCAACGGCATTCTGGAGAACCTTAACGCCATCGATGCGGGGCTTACGCATCTGGGAAAACTGGTCACCATCTGTACCACCATCGACCAGATCGGAATGTCGCTGAGCGTCGTCAGTCTCAATATCGCGGTAGAATCGAGCCGGTCACCCGAAGCCCAGGCCATGTTCGAAGCGTTTACCGATGAAATTCGTAAACTTTCCACCCGAATTTCCCGAATTTCCCAATCCATTCTTCAGGATGCCGGCGCCACGCGCCTGCGGCAGACCGAGGCCCAGGATGAAATCCTGAAAGGGCTTTTCACATTTAATAAGCTGAATCGCAGCGCTAAGAAGGTGGTCGAAGAAGCGGTCGAAGAAATCCGGGATATTCTGGAGCTGTCCATGGAGGCCCTGGAGCGATCCGATCGACACTCCAGGGACATTTCCGAGCAAATCGGTGAGGTGGTGGTCTCTATCCAGTTTCATGATATCGCCAGACAGAAGATCGAACATATCGCCTGGGCCCTTCGGGACCTCGCCAAAGACGATTCCGAAAGACCCGGCGAAGATGATCCGGTGCCGTGGACCGCGGGCCGGGCCAGGAAGGTGATCGGACTTCAGGCCGCCCAGTTGGAGGAGGTGGTCGAAGAGATTCAGGCCGCCCGGGACAAGAGCGACTCGGCTTTTCATGCCCTGGAGCGTCTGGTGGAGCGTCTGGTGACGGATGTCTCCATGTCCGATGAGGAGGGACGGGAGGAGGGGCGTCTTCAGGAGCGGATCGGCGCCCTTCAAAAAGGCCTGGAGCAGCTGCGGGATCTGCTGGACCAGGGGCGCCGGCTGGAGACCCGGATTCAGGACACGGCGGAGCAGGTTTCCGATACCGCCTCCTCTCTTTCCGAACATATCGACCGGGTACGGTCCATCAGCATGGATCTGCACCTCAAGGCCCTCAACGCCGTCGTCAAATCGGCCCGACTTCGGGAAGAAGGCAGAGCCCTGGAAGTCCTCGCCCAGGAGGTGAGCAAACTCTCCATGCAGGCGGAGGGCTTCGTCACCGAGGTGGTGGATATTCTGCAAAGCCTGGTGGCCCTTTCTCTGGATTTGGAATTGGGCTCCTGGGATGATGATGAAACCGAGGAGGAAGACGCCATTGAAACCGGTATTCGGGTGGTCGGTCAGTACAACCAACAGTGTCGCACCGAAACCCAAGCCGCTCTGGAGCACTCCCGGGCATTGCGGTCGGAAATCCATCGCACAGGGGATGGACTCGATTTTCTGAACACCCTGTCCAACCGGCTCTCCGGGTATCTCGAGCAGATCCACCAGAAAGGAGAGATCCTGGATACCTGGGTCGATTCGGAAGCGGAGGATGCGGACGAGGCCCTGGAGCAGGTCGCCCGACGATATACCATGGACAGCGAACGTCAGTTGCACCAGCAGCAGATCGGGGGCCGACAGGCGGTGTTGTCATTGCCTGAGGATACGGTCGAGGTTCTGGATTCCGATGAACTGTTGTTTCCGGAACTCGACTCTGAAAAAGAGGAAGATGCCGAAGCCGATGAGGATATGGGGGATAATGTCGAATTGTTTTGACGTCGACCGGGCCGATCATCGGCCGAACTACGGAGGAAGCTGAACATGATCACGCTCGAAGAAGGTATCAAAATCACGACCGAGGAGAGAGACGGCAACCTGCTGGTGATTCCGGAAGGACCCCTGACCATCTATGAAGTCGGTGCACTTCACCAAGCCTTTGCCTCGGGGTTTAAAGACCGCCGGGGGTTGCTTCTGGACCTGAACGGGGTGACCGAATGCGATACGGCCGGGGTGCAGCTCTTGTGTTCGGCTCGAAAAACGGCCGAAGAAAAGGATGCCTCGTTCGAGGTCATCGGCATCGCTCATGCGGTGCTCAAGGCCCTGAATGCCTGCGGTTTGGTTCCCGAGAAAGTGTTTGACCTGAAAGAGGAGGTATAAATGCCCAAGATGATCATGACGGCCGATGATTCCGCCAGTGTGCGACAGATGGTCTCTTTTACGCTGAACCAGGCCGGCTACGATGTGGTGGAAGCCGTCGACGGGCAGGATGCGCTGGAAAAAATCGAAGAAATCCCGGTCCACATGCTGGTCACGGACCTGAATATGCCGAAAATGGACGGAATCGAACTGATTAAGGCGGTCCGTGGCAAGCCGCGCTACAAGTTCATGCCCATCATTATGCTGACCACCGAATCCCAGGCCGAAAAAAAGCAGCAGGGAAAACAGGCCGGCGCCACCGGATGGATCGTCAAACCCTTCAAGCCCGAACAGCTGTTGGCCGTCGTGAAGAAGGTTCTGGGTTAAGGTCATCGGACAATGAAAAAGAAGATTAAGGTCCTGGTGGTGGATGATTCCGCGGTGGTCCGGCAGACCCTCACCGAGGTCCTCGGATCGGACCCCCGGATCGAAGTGGTGGGCGCCGCCGCCGATCCCTTTATCGCCGCTGCCAAGATCAACAAAGAGCTGCCGGACGTCATCACCCTGGATGTGGAAATGCCCCGAATGGACGGGATTACATTTCTTCAGAAACTGATGAGCCAACACCCGATTCCGGTGGTGATGTGTTCCAGTCTGACCGAGAAAGGATGTGAAACCACCCTGAAGGCCCTGGAATACGGGGCCGTGGATATTATCTTAAAACCCAGGCTCGGGGCGAAAAAGTTCCTTGAAGAGTCCCGCATCACCATCTGCGATGCCGTGAAGGCCGCGGTGCGGGCCCGGGTGAGGCCGATTTCCAAAAAGCCGTACCGGGTGGAGAAAAAGCTGACCGCCGATGTGGTGATTCCGCCGAGCATGCCGGCCCGGGCCATGGCCCGGACCACCGAAAAAATCGTGGTGGTGGGCGCATCCACCGGCGGCACCGAGGCGCTTCGCACCTTTCTGGAGGCGATGCCGCTGGACTGCCCCGGGATCGTCATCGTTCAGCATATGCCCGAGAATTTTACCCGGGCCTTTGCCGGCAGGCTCAACGATATCTGCCGAATCGAGGTGAAAGAGGCTGAAAACGGCGACAGCGTGCTTCGGGGGCGGGCCCTGATCGGTCCCGGCAATCGGCACATCCTTTTGAAACGAAGCGGGGCCCGGTATTACGTCGAAGTCAAGGACGGCCCTCTGGTGTGCCGGCACCGGCCTTCGGTGGATGTCCTGTTTCGTTCCGCGGCCCGGTACGCCGGTTCCAATGCGGTGGGGGTGATCATGACCGGAATGGGGGACGACGGGTCCCGGGGAATGAAGGAGATGAAGGAGGCCGGGGCCTTCAACATCGCCCAGGATGAAGCCATCAAACGGGAAGCGGTGGACAAAATCCTTCCGCTCGACGGCATCGCCGGCGCCGTGATTCGATCCTGTTATTCGGGTTGAGATGAAGCCGCTGGTCCGAATCCACATCGGCGGTTACCATGCCAGCCGCCGCCCGTCCGTCATTTATACCCTGCTTGGCTCCTGTGTCGCGGTCTGCCTTTTCGATCCGGTTCGGCGGATCGGGGGCATGAACCACATCCTTCTGCCCGGAGAAGCGGACCTGAAGCATTTCGATGCCGCGGCCCGGTACGGAATCAACGCCATGGAGCTTCTGATCAACTCCATTATGCGGCTGGGCGGTCTCCGCTCCCGTTTGAAGGCGAAGGTCTTCGGCGGGGCCCATACCCTCAATACCATTCCGGAAGAATACAGCATGGGCCGGCGGAATGTCGAATTTACCATGGAGTTCTTAGAAAAAGAATCGATCGAAATCCTGAATCAGGATGTGGGCGGGCATCAATCCCGGCGGATCTATTACCACACCGACACCAATGAGGTATTCCTGAAACGCGGAAAGATCATTCAATACACCGATATCAATATGCGGGAGCAGCGGGTTCGGGAGCGGATTCGAAAAGAGATCGATCAGTCCGGAGATGTCACCCTGTTCGACGAATGAGATTCCGAAAGAGTCCCTCGCGCACGGCCTTCGCAAATCTCTCAAGCTGATCCGGCCTGTTTCTCAGCTCCGCCCGCAACCCGATGCTCAACTCCAATTGAACCCCGCGCCCGGACCTGCCTCGATTACAGATGTTGCCGGGGTGGCGTCCGGCCGTACTCGGTTTCGAATCAATAAAGCAGAAACCGGCAGCCTCCAGACAGGACCGGACGGCGGCCATTCGGCGGGCGTCCAGACCGCCGATGGACATTTCTTTGCCCTCTCCCTTCAATCCGTGAACCGTCAGCACCCAACGACTGCGCTGCGCCATGCGCAAGGCTTTCGGTTCATCAAACCGATGGCTGGTCAGATGCAGACGCCAATTGTCCGCCGCCTTGATCCCCCTGAACCCGTAAAAAGACAGATCCTCTCCGGCGATCCGTCGAGCCAATTGAACCGTCATCGGTTCAATCCGACCTCCGTGGAGCGCCATGATCAGAAATGATGATCCCCGGTCCCGGAATTCGATGGTAAAATCCACCCCTTCCCGCTCACGCCGGGATAGGTGGTGGAAATTTCGGTATGTATCGGTTTTCCCGGGGCTGGTTTTCGATTTTTTATTCATTGAAACAGCCGATCTTCTTTGTGCCATAACTCTCTGGAAAGCGGCTTCCGTCGGGAGTTATATACATTCCAGTATCCCTGTTTCACATTATCATAGTCCATCAGAAAAATCAGCCGTATCACAGTTCAAAGACGAACATCAATGGCCGAGGTGTGATGAGGTGTTCATCCTCTTGAGTAATTTTTTCCATAATTCTTTTATCCTGAAGAAAGTGGTTGATTGTTTTCAGGGAAAATCCCGAGCCGCATGATTCCAGCCAATTAATCGGATGTCCCGAATACCGACGGGTGGATATCGGGGAATATCGCATCATTTACCGCCTGGAAACCGATGCCGTCAAAATTGCTGTGGTCGGAAAACGGAACGACAGTGAAGCTTACAAAAAATTCGAAAGGGTACGGTGACAACGCATCATATGCCATTACCAGTTTTCTGGATGATTCTGCAGGCATCCTCATTTCAGCCACTACCAGAAGCGCATAAATCGCCTCCTCAATTCCGATTCGACCATCATCATCGATGTCGCCGTCCGCGGTTACTCCGGAAGGTGTCATTCCTGCCGCGACTTGAAGTGCAGATACGGCATCCGCCAAATCAACGGACCCTTCGCCGGTGATGTCCCCGATGAGGATCTGATATTCTGCTTCCGTCAGACGGTTTTCGCCGTTGTAGGTCATCCGCGGGTCATCCGCGGAAATCCGGAGCAGATTGCCGTCGGCATCGTATTCCGGCAGATCGGTTTCGGTTCCGGCGGTGATCTGATCGTACTGGTTCAGTTCATTGGCGGCATAATCGATGATCT
>JBKHDE010000154.1:0-11368 GCA_046541495.1 Desulfococcaceae bacterium | reverse complement strand
TCACCTGAAAAAATCTTGACAAGACGGAGCTGAAGGAATACTTTGAATCATTTCGTCAATTAGCTAGATAAAAAATTACAAATTCGGGAATGGAAACCACACTCAACATATCCAAAGCCTTGGCCGACGGGAACCGAATGCGGGTTGTCGCCGCCCTGTTGAGGCACGATCAGCTTTGCGTGTGCCAGATTGTCGAAATGCTTCACTTGGCGACGGCCACCGTATCCCGCCACATGAGCATTCTTCAGAATGCACGCCTGGTGCAAAACCGCAAGGAAGGAAGGTGGGTTTACTACCGCCTCGCCGAGCCGTTCCCCGAGCCGCTCCGCAGATGGCTGCTCGATTCGCTGGCGAATTCGCCGGAAATTGAGGCGGACCGGGCGGTTTTAAAAAAAGTTCTCTCCCGTGACCCTGAGGACTTGTGTCGGCGCCAGAAAGCACGGAAAGAATGCAATGACTAAAATAAGGTTCTTTCCACCACCCGATTCTTTTAATCCACAAACATTGGAGGCAATTCATAATGAGCAGTAATCCTGGCATCAGTTTTTTTGAAAAATATCTGACCTTTTGGGTCATCCTCTGCATGGCGGTGGGTATTTTCATAGGGAAATACATGCCGTTCATACCGGAATTTCTGGGAAGATTCGAATATGCCAATGTATCCATACCCATTGCCGTTCTGATCTGGATCATGATCTATCCGATGATGATGAAGGTGGATTTTCAAAGTGTAAAGGATGTGGGGAAAAATCCGAAAGGTCTGGCTCTGACATGGGTCACCAATTGGCTGATCAAGCCATTCACCATGTATGGCATCGCCGTACTCTTTTTTTATGTGATCTTCAAAGAGATCATCCCGCCGGATCTGGCTCAGGCTTACCTGGCCGGAGCCGTTTTGCTCGGGGCCGCTCCATGCACGGCCATGGTCTTTGTATGGAGCCATCTGACACGAGGAAATCCGGCATACACCGTCGTTCAGGTGGCGACCAATGATTTGATTATCCTGATCGGTTTCACACCGATCGTTGCGTTTCTGCTGGGGGTGAGCGGCGTGACCGTGCCCTGGACAACGCTGCTCTTGTCCGTCGTCCTGTTTGTAGTTATCCCCCTTACGGCAGGCGCTTTGACACGGGTGAATGTGATCCGGAAAAAAGGAATCGAGTATTTCGTTGATTCCTTCATTCCGAAATTCAACCACATCACCATCGTCGGTTTGCTCTTGACGCTGGTTATCATTTTCTCGTTCCAGGGGGATATCATCCTGAAAAACCCGCTGCACATCCTGCTGATCGCAGTTCCCTTAACCATCCAGACCTGTCTTATCTTTTTCATCGCCTATACCGGTGCCAAAATTTTAAAACTGCCGCATAGTATCGCCGCTCCCGCCGGGATGATCGGCGCATCGAACTTCTTCGAACTCGCCGTGGCCGTGGCGATATCCCTGTTCGGGGCGACCTCTCCGGTTGCTTTGGCCACCATTGTGGGCGTGCTTGTGGAGGTTCCCGTGATGCTGATGCTTGTGAAGATCGCCAATCATACGACACACTGGTTTCCGGCAGTGATCGAAGAGAGAAGACCGTCAAGGGAAAAAAAGAATGGATATGCCCGGACATCGACATGATATCCGAGGCGCTGTCCGATATCATATCCCGTCTGAACATGCTTCCGAAGCAGGTCAATCAGTTGACTCGCCGGAAGGAAACCGGTAATCCAAAGATGAAACAGGAATATATCATTGAAAATGAGATAGGTGATCTGGAAAAATCTGAACGCAACCCTTGAGGCGCAAATGAAATTCCATAAACCCCAACTCAACCGCATCCTGTTTGCAACGGATTTTTCCGAAAACGCCGACCGCGCCTTCGGGTATGCCGCGAGCCTGGCCGATGCCCACAATGCGGTCGTCACCGTACTGCACGTCCTGGAACAAATCCCCCCCAAGGCCGAACTGATGATACGCTTGTTCGAGGGGTACGAAAGCAGGGAAGAGCTTCAGGAAAAAAGCGAGGCGGAAATCTTTCAGCGGGTCCAAACTTATCTTGAGCGCTATTGCGCATCGTTTAAGGAGCGGTTTCCGGCCTGCCGCTTCATGGTGAAAGCGGTGGAAGTGGATCAAGGCGACCCCGTGAAACGCATTCTGCACCATAGCCGCGGCGGATATGAAGTGTTGGTGATGGGGGGGAAGGAATACGGTTTGGTTCAGGACCTGTGGATGGGCGGCGTTCTTCGGGGCGTGTTGCGCCAGTGCATGATACCGGTCTTTATCGTACCGCCTGAACCTCAAGATAATAAAAAAGAGGACCTGAAGTGAGGCATGGGTGAACCCGGCGCGATTGTGCCTATCCATCTTCTATTTCACTCTCGCCGGTCTCTTTGAAATCGGGCGATATCCGACCCATGGCCCTGTCCGCCACCCGGCGGACATCGGAACGTATCAGCGGCCTTTCGGGTTTCTGAAGGCGCAATCGCATCCACTGACCCATTACCCATGACCTATTACCCATGACCTATGCTATGAAGCGCGTTTTCATCCGAATACTCGCGATCCTCGTCATCGTCGCCATCGTGATCGGGCTGACGATGGCCCTGCGCAAGGCGAAACAACAGACAGCGGCGGCCCCGGTCTGGACGCCCCGCCCCGCGCCCGTGGAAACCGCTTCCGTAACCGAAGGCAAACTGGCGCGCACGTTCCGATATCTGGCCCGGCTGGAGGCCGCCGCCTCGGCGGAAATCGCCCCCCGGCTCAGCGCCCGCATCATCGCGCTGGCGGCGAACGAGGGAGACACCGTCGACGAAGGCGATCTCCTGGCCCGGCTGGACGACCGCGACATTCGGGCGCGGATCGACGCGGCGCAAGCCGACCTCGCGGCCGCGAAAGCCCGTCTGGCCTCCGCCCGGGCCGACGGCGAGGCGGCCCGGAGCCATCTGGCCTATGTCCGACAAGAATTCGACCGGAACCAAAACCTGTTCGAGCGGAACGCCGTCAGCGAGGCGGCTTTGGAGGCGAGCCAAAACCGGCTGGACGAAGCGCTCGCCAAAACCACCCGGGCCGAAGAGGCGATCCGGAGCGCCCAAGAAGAAATCAAGGCCCGGGAGGCCCGGCTGGCTGAAGCCCGCGCCGCGCTCGCCGACACCGAAATCCGGGCCGATTCTTCCGGCGCCATCCGGAAGCGGTACGCCGAAGTCGGCGACATGGCCATGCCCGGCAAACCCATTTACGCAATGATGGATATCTCTTCCTACCGGCTCGGATTCGATCTGGTCCAAAAAGACCTGGAATGGGTGCGCCCCGGCCGCCCCGTTCGAATCCACTGGCCCGTACCGCCCTCCGAAGACGCGCGGGAGGCCGCGGTGACCCGCATCTTCCCCTCCATGGAATCGGACCAGACCGTTCGGGCGGAAATCGATCTCTTCTGCCGCTGCCCCGAACGGATGAAGGTGGGCAGCCTGATCCCGGTGGAGGTGGTCGCGGCGAAAGGCCGGGGCCTGATCGTCCCCGGAACCGCCCTGGCGCCGACGCCGGAGGGCGGCCATATCGTGTACGCGATCCGGGACGGCCGGCTGAAGGCGGTGCCGGTTCGAATCGCCCTGCGCCACGAGGACCGGGTCCTGGTCGAAGGCGAACTGTCGCCGGGCGAGCCCGTGGCCGTGGGCGAATACCTGCAATGGGTCCGGATGCACGACGGGATGGCGGTTTCTTCGTGAAGCCCCATCGCTTCGCCCTGGACAATCCCTGGCTCATGCTGGTCTGCGCCCTGCTGGTGACCGCCATGGGGATTCGGGCCTTTCTCACCCTGCCGGTGGAGTATTTCCCCGACACCAACCCGCCCCAGGTGTCGGTGGTCACGGTCGAGCCGGGCGCGGCCGCGGCCGACGTGGGCCGGCGCATCACCGAGGTCGTTGAAAAAGAAATCGCCAGCGTGTCGGGCCTGAAAAAGGTCTCCTCCACCTCACGGGACGGGGTTTCGGCGGTCACCGCCGAATTTCTCTATGAAAAGCCCATCGGCGAGGCGGTGGTGGACGTGCAGAACGCCATCTCCCGCATTCGGGCCGATCTGCCCGAGGACATTCATGAGCCCCGCATCTACCGAATCACCGACGCCACCCGGCCCGTCCTGACCCTGGCCCTTTCCCCGGCACCCGAAAGCCCCCTGGATCTCGCCCAGATCCGCCTGCTGGCCGAAAACGACATCAAGGATTTTCTGCTGGGCCTGCCGAACCTGGCGGACGTGGATTCCTTCGGCGGCAACCGCCTTCAGATCGACGTGCGGCTCGACAAGGACCGGCTGCGGGCCAACGACCTGAGCCCCGAAGCCGTCGTCTCCGCCATCCGAAATCAAAACATCACAGCACCCGCCGGACGGATCGAAACGGATGAGGGCGAGCTTCTGGTCAAAACCCTGGGGGAGTTCAAGGCCCTGAACGATCTGGAGGACCTGGTGGTGCGACAAAAGCGGGACGCCTACATCCGCCTTTCGGACGTGGGGACCGCGGCGCTGGGGATTCAAGAGCCGCGCAGCCTCTACCACGGCAACGGCCGGGCCGCCGTCGCGCTCAATGTGCTCCGGGCCGACGGCGGCGACGCCATGGCGGCCATCGCCGAGGTTAAAGAGGCCCTGCCCCGGATGGCGGCCATGTGGCCGGCCGTCCATTTTGAAATCACCGACGACCAGGCCCCGCTCATCGCCCGCAACACCACTGGAATGCGCCAGTCCCTGTTCATGGCCCTCGGCCTGACCGTGCTGATCATCTTCGTCTTTCTGGCCGACCTCCGGGCATCCTTCATCGCCATGATCAGCATCCCCCTCTCCTTTCTGTTCGGCCTGGCGGCCTTGGAGTTCACCGGATACACCCTCAACATCGTCACCCTGTCGGGGCTGATCATCGCCACCGGCATGGTGGTGGACGCCACGGTGGTGGTCCTGGAAAACATCTACCGCCACTTCGGCCCGTCCGGGGCCGGGGACCCCGAGGAACGGGTGGAAGGGGCGGTGGGCGAGATCCTGACGGCCATCGTCGCCGGAATGCTCACCACCGTGGCCATGCTCATCCCCATCATGTTCGCCGGCGGATACGTGGAAAAGGTGCTCCGGCAGTTCACCCTCACCCTGGCCCTGGCCCTGGTCGGTTCCCTGCTCTCTGCCGTTTTCATCGTGCCCCTCGTCGCCCGCCGCCTAGTCCGGCCGGACCGGAAACCCAACCGGGCGGAACGGATGGTCCTGCCGTTTCACCGACTGGTGGACGCCCTGGCCGCCGTCTACGTCCGGTTGCTCCACATCGCCCTGAAACACCGCCTGATCACCCTGCTCCTGGCCGCGGCGGCCCTAGTCCTCACCGTTAAGACCGTCGTCCCGGTGATCGGCCGGGAGCTGATGCCGCCCATGGACACCGGGATCGCCAAGGTAAGCTTCGAAATGTACCCGTCCACGCCCGTCGCGGAGATGGAACGGCGGCTTTCCGCCGTGGAGACGGTCATCCGGCGCGAGCCGTCGGTGCGCATGATCTCGTCCGTCGTCGGGTCCGAACCGGGAGAAATTTCCTTCGGCGGCGGCGGCCAGACCGCCCAAACGGCCATGATCACCGTCACCCTCGACACCCGGGACGAACGGGAAGAGAGCATCTGGGCCATCCAAGACCGCTGGCGGGCCGGGCTGAACGAAATGCCGGGGTTTCGCTCCGTTCAGGTGTACGAGTTCGGGGCCACGCCCATGGCCACCTCCCGGGCCCCCATCGACATCGTCCTCCACGGCCGGGACAGCCGGGTGCTTAACGATCTGGCCGGCGAGGTCGAAGAACGGCTCGCCGGCGTCTCCGGCCTGGTGGACCTGACCCGCACCTGGCAGCCGGACAAGCCGGAGGTGAATATCGCCGTGGACTCCTGGGCGGCCCGGCGCTACGGCGTGACGCCGGCGGAGGTGGCCCGGCAGATGCAGGCGGCCGTGGACGGAGTCCCGGCGTCGGGCTTTCGCCTGAAAGGGTTTCTGGACATCCCCATCCGGGTTTCCCTGGATGAAAAATGGGTGGCCGGCCCGTCGCGACTGGCCGACATCGACATTGAAACGCCCGACGGGAAAATCCCCCTGCGGGCCATGGCCGAGGTCTTCGAAAGCCGTGGTCAGACGGTCATCACCCGGGAAAACCTGCGAAACACCCTGGACCTGACCGGATACAACCGGACCCGGCGGATTTCCCAGGTGTTGGAGGATATCCGGACCCGGCTGGCCGGCATGGCCTGGCCCGGGGGCTACGGCATGGCCCTGAGCGGCACCGCCGCGGAGATGAAGGAGAGCATGTCCCGGGTCATGAAGGCGGTGGGGATCGGGCTGGTATTCCTGGTGATTTTGCTGGTGGGGATATTCCGCTCGTTTCTCCTGCCCCTTCCGATCCTGGTCGCCATTCCCCTGGCGGTCATCGGCTCTTTATGGGGCCTTCTGCTTTACGGAAAACCCATGTGCATGCCGGCCATGATGGGGATTCTGCTCCTGGCCGGCATCATCATCAACAATTCCATCTTTCTCATCGACTTCATCCAACAGGCCCGGGAAAACGGCATGGACCGCGAGGAGGCCCTGGAACAGTCGGTGCGGCTGCGGCTGCGGCCGGTGCTGATGACCACCGTCTCCACCTTCGCGGGCATGCTGCCCATCATCTACGAAACCGCCGTGGGCCTGGAGCGGATGTCGCCTTTGGGCACGGCCGCCGGGTTCGGCCTGATTGTCGGCACCGTCATGACCCTGGTCGTCACGCCGGTGGTCTATTCTCTGCTGGATGATCTGGCGGGGTTTTTCCGAAGGCTCAAGCGGATGGAAGCCGCTTCTTAATAGGCGCTTTATTTCCGAGCGACCGCCTTCACCCCGCCTTTCCGTCCCAAACCGTAGCCGACGCGATACACATCCGGCATATTCACCCGATCATCTCTCATCCTCTCGAATACACCCAATGCTTCGAGATCGTTTCTTACGCCTTCGGAACCTTCTCCCAAATGCGCCGGAGGTAGTTTCACCTCTGCATCGGCAATATCTTTTTGCAGGCTATCCAATATGTTGTTTTCTTCCCATCGCCGGATGATTTCCTCAAACCGGCAAGGAACCGTAAGGCCCGACAGGGGTTTCATAAGGATGTCCACCCAGGGATAGTCTTCCTGCATTTCCCGAACTCTGATCCTTGAGGCTTCCTGGACCCCCCGCTTGATGCTTTCATAGTAAAGAGCATACGGGTAATCCGAACGCGGATTGTCCCTGGCGGCGTAACGGATGGCCGCCAGAAAGCTTCGCGGACTGACCTGCCCCTCTGCATCTCCCAGGTGGTTCGGCAGCCAAGTGTATGGAAAACCGCGCCGACGGTCCCGGCCCATCCAAAGGCCCGTGACGGCGTGAAAAACATTTCTTTGGGCTTCTTCATCGATTTTTAGTTTTGTCGGTACCGTCCAAACACCTTCGTATCGATCCCATGACAGGTCGAGAATTTTTTGACACCCCTCCCTGAAAAGTTCCCCTTTGCCTGGTTCGTTGCCAAGGTATTGCCACAGCAAGCCGTAAAGATCGCTTCTTGGCCACCGTAGTTCAACCTTCAAACTGAGCACCTTGGACGCATCGGGAAAATCCGCCGTTTTAGCGTCTTCCAAGTGATCCGGACGGACAAACGCTTTGAGGCGAATGCGGCGGTAAGACCTGAATTCAAGAATAACCTGCAACAGGCCGCGGATGATTTTCAGCATGGTCGGCCAATCATCCGCGGTTCGGTCCAGCGCGTCAAACAAGATCAGGTGTTCACCCTCCTTTTCGAGTTCTTGATCCGCCTGGTATAACGTCCTTTCCACCTCTTCGGGATGCTCTTGCGCCCACTTGACGGCCTCAGGCCAACTCTTGGCCGTCGAAGGCGAACCGCTTGCGCCGCTCTTTGTGATTTTTCGCAATACAATAGCGCGCCATACATGACGGGGCTCGAACCGATCGCATAGCTGAACAAGAGTGTCTTTACCGGGATAATCGACGGGCGACGGTCGTTCCCCAAACCCCGCGGAAATCCTCGTACCTTCCTTTATTCCGGATTTGGGCATTACATTTGCGACCATTCGGCGATGTTCCGCATCTTGGAGAACCGCCCACCAAAAGCTTTTGCCTGCCCCGCGGATTCCGACAACCAGCATGGCGTCCGGATGCAAAGCCCTGGCATGACCGGCCGGAGTAAACGTATTTTTCAAATCAGGGGTCTGACCAAAAACCGCCGTATCCTCGGGTAAGGCGTCTTTCATCAGATCGCGTATTTCTTTGGGAAAACGGAATTGTTTCATGGGTTCCCCTCTTGCGGAAACACCATTCGATCCGCCTCGACCATGAACCTGCCCATGGCTGCCTCCGTGATCTGTTTGTCAATACCGCTGTGACTTTGAAGTGGATCAAATTCCTGTAGCGCTCGATTCCAGAATACAGGCAACGGATAATGGGGCGCTTCCATGCTGTCCAGATCAAAACTGAAAACATCCGCTTCTTGCGCCTCCGCCTCATCGTAAAGATTTTCCCGGAACAAGTCCCACGCTTTTTCCCGGAAACTTTTAAGATACGGTTCCCGACCGGTTTCCGGCACCAAGCCGGCAACAATCTGAAGTTTTTGTCGGAATTCTCGTACCTGTGGATGCAGTCGCCAATGTTTGAACAGCAAATTGTAGGCGTTCCATGTCTGCATCGAGTCCACCGCAAACAGAAAGGTGTCGGCGCCCATTCGGGTGACGGTTGCCGCGGCGATGTCATGAAGGCCGGCCCGGCTGTCCAGAACGACAAGGTCCGGTGTCTCTTTGCTTTCCATCCGGTGCGCCATTTGTTGCAGACGTTCGGCCCAAGATAGGTGGCCACTGGCGTTTGAGTCCACATAGCATCTGGCCAGCTTGGGCAGGTAATCTCCTGTATCGCGCCCAAACGCCGGCACTATCCGGATCTCGCCTGGCAGGTCTCCGGCCAGGGGACTGGCGGCAATCATGAGGTTTTCCACAGTCTCCGCCTGGCCGACACCGTCTTCGACGAACCAGTCCACGATACCGTAATCCGGCAGAAATTCAAACGGAAGCAAGGTGCTGCTCACGCCGGGAGACTCCAGATCAAGGTCCAGAATCAAAATCTTTTTTCCCAGTCCTGCAAGCCGCCAGGCCCAGATCATCAGCGTCGTGGATCGACCCACGCCCCCTTTGATCCCGAAAAAAGTAACCCGAGGCGTCTGCGTCTCTTTTTTAAGCGGGGAACGCATCCAATCCTGTCCGGTGACCTGGCGGTCAAGAAGCCAGATTTGAAAACCGCTTTCCTCGGCGATGAGACGCCGATCACCGGAAACAAACAGTTCAACCCCTTGCATCAAATCATCCGCAAACAAAACCGCCCTGTCCGACGGAAACCCGTATGCGCCGAGAGATTCCGATAATTCCCGGCCCAAATCGGCGCTTGCTGTTTTCCGCTGAAGGGAAAGCGCCTTTGAAGACCCCGGGGCCAGAACCCGAATACGCCCTCTCAGATCCCGCACCAGAACGATTTCCGGACCCAAAACGGCGCCGACGCTCTTGACCTTATCGACGGCAATATCCAAAGCCTTGTCGAAGCGTACCGGTATATGCTTCATTTTATGTCTCCATTCAAAACGGCGCTGTCAAGGATTTGTCTGGTCGTCCGTGCGCCTTGCTTATGGGTTTCGGCCACAGCGGGCGTTATCCCTGTGCGTTGATCGTAACGCTGATTGACATCCCAATCCATGAAAGGGTTGGGGACATCGGCAAGCTTGGAAGCGTAACAGGCGCCGTTCCTTGAATCGGCAAATGATTCAAATTCATTCCATAACTGGCTGATATGGACGCGGTGCCGCCGGTCGTCCGGTGCGCCGTCTGGACGAAGCGCCATGCCCAGGGCGAGCATCACCGCTTTCAGCGCGCATTCCGCTGACAGGCCGTAAAGATGATCCGCATTTGCCGTTCGTGTATCCGCCATCAAATATTCCGCATCTTCCCAATGGCGTTCCGCAGCGTCCCGAAAATCAACCGGCATGATTGCCTTCTGACAAAAAGCGGAGGGCTTCAGATTTAAGCTGATATGCTGAAGGCGGTGATCGAAAGATAAAGATCATGATTTTTCCTTCGTTTTCTCTTGTCGATTTGGATTTGGGCACAGGCGCTTAAATTATATTAAAATTCGCCTACTTGTCAAACGATTTTTCCGTGCTTCACTGGATAAGAACGAGTGAAGCTTGTCCCTGACGCCCACGATTGACTGCGCCCAAGTCGCGGACAACGGCTGAATTCAAAATGGCCGTCGGAAAGGCATCACTGAATTGATCACCGGAATCCCTGTTGGGTTCGCCTCGTTTACCCTCTCCCGTTGAAACAGCATAAAGCACTCAGATTTCAAGTGCTTTCAACGCTAACAAAAAACTAACATTAAAAACATTGACTTCGTAGTTTCGCGAAGCATAGTATTGTCGAAAATGATTTCGGAAAATACCCAAAACGGAAAAAGCAGACGATCGTATGAACACACCTCACTCCATCAGCCGCATCAGCGAATTTGCCAAAGCCCTTTCAGAGGAGATTCGGGTTCGCATGCTGATGTGCGTTCAGGGCGGCCCCCTGGGGTTGCAGCATTTCGTCGATATTTTTGAAATGGCCCCTTCGACCCTCTCCAAGCATTTGCATATTCTGGAGAGCGCCGGTTTGCTGGTTTCACACCGGCAGGGCCGCTGGCGGCTCTACAGGTGGCCGGAAAATGACGCCGACCCGACCATCGGTCTGTTGTTCGACTGGCTGGCCGGCAGCGCCGGGCCGGACCCGGTCCTTGAAACCGATGCCGCCAGGCGGGCGGTGGCCGTCCAGACCCACCCGGTCGCCCCGACGCCGGGCGATTTGACGAGGGTCCTGTTTCTGTGCACCGGCAATTCCTGCCGCAGCCAGATGGCCGAAGCCCTGCTGCGGGCCCGGGGCGGCGCCCGGTTCGAAGCGGCCAGCGCCGGGGTGACCCCGCGCGACATACCGCCTTTGACAGTGGAGGTGATGCGCGAAGCCGGCATCGATATCGGACATCAATACCCCAAAAGCGTCATGGAATTTATCGGCAAGACCCATTTCGATTACCTGATCACGGTCTGCAAAATGGCCGAGGAGCATACCCCCGTCTTTCCGGGGGTCACCCGCCGGCTGCACTGGCCGGTGGACGACCCGGCGGAGGCAACAGGCGCCAGAAAACAGAGAATCAAGGAGTTCAGGCATGCCCGGGATCAACTGGACGCCAGGATAACCACCTGGATCGAGGAGTTGAACCGGGCCCACTAGAGGCCGGTCATACAGAGAATCAAGGAGTTCAGGCATGCCCGGGATCAACTGGACGCCAGGATAACC
>JBKHDE010000153.1:0-11397 GCA_046541495.1 Desulfococcaceae bacterium | reverse complement strand
CGGGGAGGCTTCCTCCGCCGCTTCGTCGAGGCCCAGGTCCAATTCCTTTCCGGCTTCATCACCGGCATTGAAATCCTCACTCGAGGCGAGCAGGTCGATTTCGGAAAGTTCGAAGGAGTCTTCTTTTTTGGATTGGGGGGCCGGTTCCTCCAGATCCAGGTCGGGATCCAGGTCCTCGTCCAGATTCAGTACCTCGGTCTGATCATCCACATCCACATCCGATGCTTCCGATTCCAGATCGAAATCCAGCAGGTCGTCCGAATCTTCACCGGCATCGGCCTCCTGGCTGTCTTTTGTCAGTTCCCGGGAAAAATCGGAAAAAGAATCGGAAAAATTCTGTTCCAGTTCCTGCTCCAGATCCAGAGAAAGAGACTCGACCTCGTCTCCGTCCTCTTCTTCGAGGTCCAAACCCAAATCGGCGTCGTTCATGAGAAGGCCGCCCAGATCCTCGGAATCGGAACTCAGATCCAGAGACTCGGCCGCTTCTTCTTTTTCCCCTTTTTCCGCGTCCGGATCCAGGTCGAATTGGAATTCGAGATCGTCATCCGAGGTGACGCCGGGCTTTTCCGTCGACCCGAGGTCCAGGCCGTCGATGTCGTCGACATTGAAGATTTCGGTCCGGGCATTGATTTCATCCGCAGCCATTTTATCGGCCTCGGGGCTCTTACCCTTCTTCGGATCCTTCGTCTTTCCGGTTTTCATATCCAAATCCTCGATGTCTTCAATGTTAAAGATTTCGGTCTGCGCATTGACTTCATCGTCGTCGTCGATAGCATCTTCGAGGTCGAGGCTTAAATCGGAAGGTTCATTCTCGTCCGCCTCTTCATCCTTGTCGAGCATGTCTTCCAGATCCGAAAGGTCGAGTTCCATGGAGGCGTCGTCCGGTTCGGCATACGGAGGTTCGTCTTCTTGGGCGCCGAGCTGTCCTTCTTCGATGTCGAGCATTTCATCGATGCCGGAAAGGTCCAGCTCATCCGCTTCCACCTCGACCTCGGGACTCAATTCGGTGAGTTCCTGCTCCGTCTCCACCTTGGATTCCACCTCGATGCCGAGGGTCTTGTACATGTCCGAGACATTGAACTCGAGGGTGCCGTATTTGGCGAATTCGTCGGTGTCGTCGAACTCGACCTTGGGTTCGAATGCTTCCTCTTCTTCGCCGGAATCGGGTTCCAACTGCATGTCTTGAGCGATATCTTCCAGTTCTTTACCCGAACCGAATTCCTCCGAGTCCGGGCCGTCGAGGGCCGCTTCCTCATCTTGTAGATCATCGATGCTGAACAGGTCGAGGTCCTCGGATTTTTCCCGACCGTCATCCGAACCCGAATCCATATCCATATCGAGCATATCGTCGATACCCAGCAGATTGTCGGTGGAATCGAGGCTTTCATCGAAGTCTTCGGAAAAACCTTCGAAGGCGCCGGTCGTCCCGTGCTCCGGTTCGGCCGGGGGTTGCACGAGGAAGACCTCCCTGCAATTGGAGCACCGGACTTTCGTGCCCGCCGGTTTAATGAGTGTGTCTTCCAGATTGAATCTGGCGTTGCATGTGTTGCAGGTAATAATCATAACCCTTCCTTACTCATTGGTCTTGAGATGATAAATGCCCGGAAGCTCTCTGTAATCTTCGGCAAAATCGAGGCCGTAGCCCACCAGAAAACCCTTCTCCACCTGCTGACAGGCATAATCGACCGCTAATCGGGTTTGGCGGCGTTCGTGTTTGTCGATCATGGTGCAGATTTTAACGCTGCGGGGGCCGAAGGATTTCAGGTATTCGATCAGATAAGACAACGTCAGCCCGCTGTCGACGATATCCTCAACAATGAGAACGTCTTTGTTTTTTATATCCAGGTCGAGGCCCTTGATCAGTTGAATATTACCCGAAGAGGTGGTGGCGTCCCCGTAGCTGGAGGAATGAACGAAGTCGATCTTCACCGGAATCGTCAGGAGTCGTATCAAATCCGATAGAAAAACGAACGCCCCCTTCAAAACACCGATCAGTACGAGGTCGCCGCCGCGGTAGTCTGCGGAAATACGGCGGGCGATATTCTCAACCCGCTCTTCGATTTCCGTTTTGTTCAGAATGGGGATGAGTTCCGGCATTGGGATGATTATGGGGGTTGTGGGATCAGTATATCTGCATGTTATTCATTTCCGTTCAAAAACTACCTTGAACCGTGGGTGCTTGTCAATGGTTTAACGAACTAAAGACCGGTTTCCGCCAACTTCTTCACCAGCTTTTCCTGTTCCGGGTTCAAATCGGAAGGCATGTCCACCAGAATGGTGACATAGAGATCCCCGGAACCGCCTTCTCGCATGTGCGGAATCCCCCGTCCGCTCAGTTTCATCTTGGTCCGGTGTTTGGTGCCGGCCGGTATTTTGAGGTTCAGAGAGGCCCCTTCCATGGTTGGGATTTCCAGACTGGTTCCGAGCAGTGCGTCGCTCAGCCTGATCCGGCGGGTCAGCTTGAGATCATACCCGTCGGCCTTGAAATTGGGGTCTTCCACCACCTTGGATTGGATAAAGAGATCGCCGGGAGGGCCTCCATAGGGGCTGGGCTCGCCCTTGCCGGGGATTCGCAGTTTTTTTCCGGTGATCATCCCTTTGGGAATCTTGACCGTCAGATTTTCGGTCTGACCCTTGTGCTGAAAATTGACCGTTTTGCTGGTGCCGGTGGCGATCTCGCGCAGGGTCAGGGGCAGTTCATAGACCAGATCCGATCCCTTGACCTGCTGCTGTCGCCGTCGTCCTCCGCCGAAGGGGGAACCGCCGCCGAAGGAGAAGCGGGTTCCGCCGGGTCCGCCGCCGGGCCTGCCGCCGCCAAAGGAAAAGGCGCCGCCAAAACCCAAGTCTTCAAAAATAGTGGAAAAATCGAATCCTTTGAAGATGTCTTCCTGGCTGTATTTCTGATGAAAACCCGAAGAACCGAAGGTATCGTACTGCTTTCGCTTTTCTTCATCGCTCAATACGGCATAGGCTTCGCTGATCTCCTTGAATTTTTCCTCGTCCGCCTTGTCCCCTTTGGTATGATCGGGGTGGTATTTCATGGCAAGCTTGCGATATGCCTTTTTGATCTCCTCTTTGGAGGCGTTCTTGTCGACCCCCAAAACTTTATAATAATCGGTTTCGGCCATGTCTTTTTTTCTCCGTCAAAACAAAATAATTGAATTTTCAAGTAATTAAATTTAAACGAAAGTATTTGTAATTTCAAAAAATAAGTTGAATCGTTTCCTGTGTCAAGCATCGGACCCGGCAGGCTGACGATGCCCACCACGCTCATGGAATTGATGATGGGGATGAGAGAGAGCTGAATGGCGGTCCGCAGGCCCGCTGCCAGGATCTGGCGCCACAGCCCGAGTTTCATGGGAACGGAAAGCAGGGCCGGGGCGATCACCAGCAGGGCCGCAATGGAAAGGTCGCAGGGGGACAGCGAAATGATCTGCATAGGGTCGTCAGGTTTCCGAGAGTCCGGTGCGGGTCAACAGAAAACGCCGGGCCGCCACCCGTTTGCCCCTGAAAGCAAAGATTTTCGATCCGCAATCCTTCCACATCGTCTCCTGATTTTGATGAAAATCGCCGGATAGGTTCCGCACCTGCGGCTGGGCCGGTTCAGGTTCTCCTCCGAAACCACCCCGAAAGCATCCCCCCGGTCTCCTCCTGAATCGGCCGGGGCTCGCGTTTGGAATACCAGAGAAGACAAGAGGTTGTAAAGGCTTTAGCGGAAAACGATAAGACGGGGCGGCCGGGTCGGCGAAAGTCGCCGGCCGGCCGATCGGAAAGGTATTCGAAGGATTACTGCCGGATCATGGTTTCGCCGGCGACCCCTTCCTCGAGAATCACGATCTCCACCCGGCGGTTCTGCTGACGCCCGGCCTGAGTGGCATTGCTCGCCTCGGGATAGGCTTCTCCGTAACCCCGGGTGGTGATGCGGTCGGCGCCGATGCCCCGGGCCGTCAGGGCGGTGGCCGCCGACTCGGCCCGGCGTTGGGACAGGTTCAGATTATAAGATTCGCTGCCCACGCTGTCGGTATGGCCCTCAACCAGGACCTCCCGTTCCGGGTTTTCCTGAAGAAACCGGGCCAGTTTATCGATGGAGCGCATGGCCCCCGGCATCAGGTCGGCCTTGCCGGTCTCAAACAGCACATCCCCCAGGGTCAGGACCAGACCCCGTTCGGTCTTCTCGGCCTCCAGTTCGGCCATCTGGCGGCGCAGAGTTTCGATCTCCTCCCGGGCCAATTCGGCTTCCAGAGCCTTGGCCTCGGCGTCCTGACGGGCCTTATCGGCTTCCTGTTTCATGGTCAATGCCTCGGTCTGAGCCTCTTCGGCCTGGCGGCGGGCTTCCTCGGCTTCCCGGGCCTTCATTTCACTTTCCCGGGCCTTGGCCTCGGCCTCGCGTTTGGCCTGTTCAATCTGCCGCTGGCGGGTATCGAGAAGGACCTTCTGTTCTTCTTTTTTCAGGCTTTCGATTTTTTGTTCGGCCACTTTCTGCTCGGCCACCGCCACCGCATATTCAACCTGTTTTTCGGCCATGACCGAGAGGCGGCTGATGTCCTCCTGATCATCGGCGCCGGCCGCCCGGTCGAGGGCTTTGCCCGCTTCATACATCGGCACCTGGGCGTTTTCCATTACGCCCCCCATGGCCTTGGCTTCCTGATAGGCGGTCTGGGCTCGCTGGTACTGGGGATTGGCTTCGGGGCCGGCGGCGCAACCGGCCAGTACCATCAAACCGATGCAAAGGAGTGCAAATATCCGTTTTCCGTGTGATCCGTATAAATTTATCATTTTTCCACCTTTTCTGATTTCGATGTTATTCCACCTGCAAAGTTCGGTCGATTTCGTCACGCAGGGTTTCCACGCTTTCTTCCTTGTCCCGGGCCTGCGTCTTGGCTTTTTCCGCCTGGGCTTTGGCCTCGGCCAACCGTGCGTCCATCAGGGCCTCTTCCGCCTTTTGATCGGCTTCTTCATAATCATCCTCTTTCATGAGTTGACGCGCTTCCTGAAGCCGCTCCTCGGCCAGTTTGATCTGAAGGGGCGCATACTTTTTGGCTTCGCTCTGTTCCGCCCGCTTTATCATCATTTCGGCATTGGAGATTTTGGTCCGGATTATTTCCTGCTTGCCGGTCGCGCATCCGGCCAGCACCAGCGCACCGACCAACAGCAGCAGCCATAACCTCTGGTGTGGAATCTTACCTGTGTATTTCATCCTTTTCCCCTTTCCTTTACAATGGCGATTCAAAATCAGGTCGGACGGTATTCATCCGACGGTGCAAATGGACAATTATTTATCTTCCCACTCCATGGGCAGGAGGTGTTTTTTTCGATTGTTGCAGTCCTTGCAGGCCGGCACGACGTTTCCCTTGGTGGTTTGGCCGCCCCGTGAAACAGGAATGAGATGGTCCATGGTGAGTTCCTCCGGCGCGAATGTGCCGCCGCAGTAGCGGCATTCTCTCTTGGCGAGTTTTCGTTTCCACCACTGGGATGATCGAAGCGCCCGGGCCTTGTTCCGCTCCCGTTTGATATCCGATTCTTCCAGTGTATAGGCAAAAGGATCCATGATTTGCAAATATAAGCAAGAATTGTTCTATTTCAACCCGACCGACCGCAGCCAGTTTTCGATTTCATCCACCAGCAGTTCGTAATACCGCTCGGAACCGCCCAGTCCGCGCCGGCCGAAATAATAATTGATTTCCAGAAACAGCGGCGAAGCTGTAGACCTGTTCGCCGGAAAAAGCAAGTCGAAACCGGCCAGGTTGATGCCGGTCTTTCGGCAAAAAGAACGCACCGCCGCCGTTCCCCGAGCCTGAAGGTCCGGGTCGGCCTTTTCATCGACAGCCCCGCCTTTGGCAATGTTGGTGAGAAAGGAGGGGCTTTCTCCGCCGGTTCGCCAATAGGTTTTCAGCCTCGAACCGATCACCGCCGCCCGCAAGGATCGGTTCCCCGAGGGAATATACTCCTGAATCAGAAATCCCCGCTGCCCCGAGGTTTCGTATCGGGCCGCTTTTTCCAATGCGTTTTCCAGATCGGCGCCGGAGGCGAGCAGAAAGACATTGTCTCCGCCGCCGCCCCAGTCGAATTTAAAGACCGCGGGATAAGAGAATGGGGGCGGCGAGGAATGGGTTTTATTCCGAAAGAAGAAATCGCTAACTTTGTCGAAACAGGCGGTTTGTGGATGAGGAACATTTATTTCCCGGAACAAACGAATCTGGCCGATTTTACCGGGGTATCGGAATCGGGCGGTGTAATCGGGAAAGACCAGGGGGCAGGCGCCGCGGGCCAGTTCGTGCAGGGCCCGGGAGCATCCCTGGGGCAGGATCACTGCATCCGCCGCTCGAATCGCCGCCAGGTCTTCCGCATTCGGCCTGCGGCCGGCGCATAACCGGTTGACATCCCCCCTAAAGCAGGGATGAAAAGAGAGGACCATCAGTAGCCGAAGCGCCTCAGGGCACGGGGGTCCCGGCTCCAGTTTTTCTGAATCCGAACAAACAGCTTCAAAAAAACCTTGATCCCCAGAAGCCGTTCAATATCGAGGCGGGCGGTTTCGCCGATTTGTTTGAGTTTGGCCCCTTTTTTGCCGATGACGATCCCTTTCTGGGAATCCCGCTCCAGGTGGATGGTGGCGTGGATTTTCACCAGCTCCGGCCCCTCTTCGAAAGACTCCACCGTGACCGCGGTGGCGTAGGGGATCTCCTGGCCGGTCAGCCGGAACACCTTCTCCCGAACGATCTCTGCCACGATAAACCGCTCCGGCATATCGGTGATGGCATCCTCGGGAAAATAGGGCGGGCCCTCGGGCAGGGCCTTTTCCATCTCTTCCAGCAGCAGATCCACCTGATGGCCCTTTTCGGCGGAGATGGGCACGATGGCCAGAAACTCGTGAAGACCGCGCCACCGGTCGATGGCTTCGTAAACGGCGCCCTTTTCCACCAGATCGATCTTGTTGAGGGCCAGAATCGCCGGTTTGGATATGATGGCGAGTTTTTCAAGGATAATCGCTTCGGATTCCGGATCGGGGGTGTCCAGGTCGACCATGAACAGGATCAGATCCGCATCGCCCATGGAGGCGACCGCCACCTCCACCATTCGAAGGTTCAGCTCCTTTTGGGCCTTGTGGACCCCCGGTGTGTCCAGAAAGATCATCTGTCCGTGGGGCCGATGGACCACCCCCAACACCCGGTTTCGAGTGGTCTGGGCTTTGTTGGAGGTGATGGAGATCTTTTCTCCCAGGACCCGGTTGAGCAGGGTCGATTTGCCCACATTGGGGGCCCCTGCGATCATGACGAATCCGGATTTGAATCCGGCGGAGGGTTCATTCATGTCGGTTATGAAATTCGAATCGGCATTTTTATGGGTTTCCATTGTCTGAGCCGTCCGTCAAAGCCTTCAGGGCCTCCCAGACCGCCTCTTTTCCGAGGCGGCTCTTGGCCGAGAAGAGGATCAGGTCGACCGGTTCGACCGCAAGTTTTAGGGCGATGGCGGCCCGCGCCTTGTCCTGTTTGGGACGGGAAAGCTTGTCCGCCTTGGTGATCACCGGCACCGCCGGAATGCGAAACCGGTCCAGCCAATGAAGCAGGTCAGTCTCCCCCTGGCCGGGGATGCGCCGAATGTCCATGATCACCACCACCCCCCGCAGCACCGCCCGGGTGGACAGGTAGGTTTCGATCATGGGGCCCCATTTTCGACGAACCGCTTCGGGTACTTTGGCATACCCGTATCCGGGCAGGTCCACCAGCATGAGCCGGTCATTGATATTGAAAAAGTTGATCAGCTGGGTCCGGCCCGGGGTGGAACTGGTCTTGACCAGCCGCCGACGGTTTACCAGGGTGTTGATCAGGGAAGACTTGCCCACGTTGGACCGTCCGGCAAAGGCGATCTCCGGTAAATTCGGCGGCGGGTATGCCTCGGGTTCGGGGGCGCTGGTCACGAATTCGGCGGATTTGATGATCATCGGTTCCTCCGGCGACGCTCAACCGGCCGGCCGGTTTTTCAGGTATTCCTCGATCCGGCTCAGCCCCACCGCGATGTTCTCTTTGGAATTGGCATAGGAGAACCGCAGGTATCCTTCGCCGTTTTGCCCGAAATCGATTCCCGGGGTGACCCCCACATGGGCCTTTTCCAGGATGTCGAACGCCAGCTGATAGGAATCATTGGAGATGTGTTTGGCATTGGCGAAGACATAAAAGGCCCCGGTGGGCTCTACGGTAATGCCGAACCCCAGCTCCTTGAGCCGTGCGATCATGAATTGTCGCCGTTCGTTGTAGATGGCCTTCATGCGGGCGATGTCTTCACCGGCCTCCCGCAGGGCCGCCAGCCCGGCCATCTGAATCATGGCGTTGGCCGAAATGAAAAAATTCTGCTGAATCTTTCGAATCGGCCCGATAAAGTCCATGGGGGCGATCAGATACCCGAGCCGCAGCCCGGTCATGGCATGAAGCTTGGAAAACCCGTTGAGAACAAAGGCGTTTTCGGTGAACTCCAGAATGGAATGCTCCTTGCCTTCATAGACCAGCCCATGATAGATCTCGTCGGAGATCACATAGGGGCCGTCGGGCCGGGAAAACCCGGCGATGGCCCGCATCCGCTCGGCCGAGAGCAGGTTGCCGGTGGGGTTGGAGGGGGAGTTGATGAATATTCCCCGGGTTTTCGGGGTGATTTTCTCCTGAATCGCCTCGGGCCGGTACTGAAACCCGTCCTCCTCGTAAACCGGCACCGTGACCGCCTCGCCGCCCATGAACTTGATGAAGTTGGGATAACAGGCATAATGGGGATCGGAGATGATCACCTGGTCTTCGGGTTCCAGCAGGGCCGCAAACAGACTGAACATGACCGGCGAGGTCCCGGAGCCGACCACCACCTGATCGGGGTGGACATCGGCGCCGTAGGTGTTTCGGTAGTATTCGCAGATCGCCTCCCGAAGCTCATAGGCGCCCATGCTGTGGGTGTAGTGGGTGTGGCCGTTGTCCAGGGCCTTGCAGCAGCTCTCTTTCACGCACTGCGGGGTGTCGAAGTCGGGCTCTCCCACCTCCAGGTGAATGACGTCGATCCCCTTGCGCTCCATCTCATTGGCCCGCTCCAGAACGTCCATGACGATGAAGGACTTGATCTCGGCAAGCCGGCTGGCGATTCGTCCCATGGGCTACACCACCTTGTTGAGCGGATATTCGATAATTCCCTCGGCGCCGTTTTTGAGCAGCTCCGGGATCAGGTCCCGGACCACGCTGGCGTCGATCACCGATTCCACCGAAAACCAGTCCGACTTGTAAAGCGAGGCCACGGTGGGGGCATGAAGGCTGGGGAGCAGAGAAACGATTTTTTCCAACTGTTTTTCCGGCACGTTCATCTTGATGCCCACCAGTTTGTCTCCCAGCAGGGCGCCCCGCAGGAGCATGGCGATCTGTTCGATCTTGGCCTGTTTTTCAGGGATTTTCCAGGCCTCATGGTTGACGATCAGCTGAGTGTTGGTCTGCATCAGTTCGTGGATGATCTTGAGGCCGTGGGCCCGAATGGTGGTTTCGGTTTCGGTTACCTCCACGATGGCGTCGGCCAGGCCGGAAACCACCTTGGCCTCGGTGGCGCCCCAGGAGAATTCCACCTGGACGTCGATGTTCCGATCCTTGAAATAGCGCCGGGTGAATTCCACCAGTTCCGTGGCCACCTTCTTGCCCTGAAGGTCTTCCAATTTTTCGATGGATGATCCGAAGGGCACCGCCAGCACCCATCGGGCCGGTCGGGCGCTCACCTTGGAGTAGACCAGCTCGCTGACCACATGCACGTCGGAATTGTTTTCGGCGGTCCAGTCCCGGCCGGTGAGGCCGGCATCGAGGGTGCCGTTTTCCACATAGCGGGACATTTCCTGTGCCCGGCAGATGGCGCAGTCGATATCGTCGTCGTTGATTTCCGGGAAGTAGCTTCGGCCGTTGACGTTGATCTTCCAACCCGACCGTTTGAACAGATCGATGGTGGCGTTTTGAAGGCTTCCCTTGGGAATGCCCAGTTTCAGCTTCTCCTTCATCTATTTATAGACCTCCTTGGGATCAAATACCGGTTCCCCGACGATCTTGACCTCTCCGTCTTCGATTTTCTTGTAAAAACAGCTTCGATGGCCGGTATGGCAGGCTGCGCCGCCGACCTGTTCCACCTTCAGCAGGACGGTGTCGTCGTCGCAGTCGATGCGGATTTCCCGAACCCGCTGGACGTTTCCGGAGGTTTTCCCCTTGACCCAGAGGGTGTTTCGGGAGCGACTGTGATAGGTGGCCAGGCCGGTGGCGAGGGTTTCCTTCCAGGCCGCCGGGTCCATGTAGGCCAGCATCAGGATCTCTCCGGTTTCATAGTCCTGGGCGATGGCGGGCACCAGCCCGCCCATTTTGTCGAAATTCAATTGTACCATGGGTGGTCTCTTATCCGTCTGTTTTCAAAAAAAGCACTATTTGACCTCTTTTTAAACTAAAACCAGATTATGTAATCTTATCAGTGGATAATGTCAATTCCTTTTTTTACTGAATGCTTGCCAATATCCCGGTAATCTGATATCTTTTCCTCCTTTACTACCGGTAGACGATAAAAAGGACCTGAAGAGATGAACAAAAAGCATTCCCGAACCGCCGCAGCCAAACCGCGGTGGATTAAAATTCTGGGCTGGATGACCGCCTTTTGCCTGTTGATGGTCATCGCCGCGGCGGTCGGCGCCTGGGTGGTCTATGACCGTTTCAGCAGGGATCTGCCCCGAATCAACACCCTGACCGATTACAACCCGCCGGCCGTAACCACCGTTTTTTCCAGTGACGGCCGCAAGATCGCCGAATTTTTCAAGGAGCGGCGGATCCTGGTGCGCTTGTCCGAGGTTCCGCTGACCCTGGTGAATGCCTTCATCGCCGCGGAGGATTCCCGGTTCTATCAACACGGGGGGATCGACCTGGTCAGCATCGTCCGGGCCCTTTTCAAGAACATCGAAGCCGGTTCGGTGGTCCAGGGGGGCAGCACCATCACTCAGCAGGTGACCAAATCCTTTCTCCTGACGCCGGAAAAGACCTACAGCCGAAAAATCAAAGAGGCGATTCTGGCCTACCGGATCGACAATGCCTTCAGCAAAGAGGATATTCTTTATCTATATCTCAACCAGATCTATCTGGGCCACGGCGCCTACGGGGTCGCGGCGGCGGCCGAAAATTACTTCAATAAATCAATTGAGGACCTCACCCTGGCCGAGTGCGCGATGCTGGCCGGGCTGCCCCAGGCCCCCAGTCGGTATTCGCCCCATAAAAATCCGGATTTGGCCCGAAAACGGCAGAAATACGTTCTGGAGCAGATGGTGGAAAATCAGTTCATCACCCGGGCCGAGGCCGATGCGGCATTGACGGCGGAACTGGAGATTCGGTCCCGGGAGAACCTCTACCTGGAAACCGTGCC
>JBKHDE010000152.1:0-11535 GCA_046541495.1 Desulfococcaceae bacterium | reverse complement strand
CCGATCCCGATGTATCCATCGTTTTTCTGAACGCGGCCACCGCTGTTCAGCTCATGACCGCCCCGAATGATCAAATGAAGCAGATCCATGCCATGAAGAACTTCCTGGTGGAGGTGGAAGGGCCGGATGCCGAAGTGATCTGGCTGATGCGGACCCTCAACATGCTTCAAAAGATTCCCTTTCATCCCGCTTACGGTGTGCCTTTGGAAAACGGGGAAATCCGCTACACCAACAACACCAACGGCGGCCCGGTCTTCGTCTATGTCAAAGACGGAAAAATCATCCGCATCACCCCCATCGAATTCGACGACACCGATCCCCCGCCTTGGACGATTAAGGCCAGAGGCAAACGATTCACTCCCCCGCGGAAAGGAACGGTCAATCCCTACACCCTGGCCCTCAAGTCTCTGATCTATTCCCCCAACCGGCTGCTGTATCCCATGAAACGGGTCGATTTCGATCCGAACGGGGAGCGGAATTCGCAAAACCGGGGGACATCCGGCTACGAACGCATCACCTGGGACGAGGCCCTGGACATCGTTGCCAACGAGATCAAGCGTGTCAAGCGGGAGCATGGCCCCGGCGCCATCATGCACAGCAACGGCTCTCACCACACCTGGGGAAATCTCGGCTACTGGCTCAGCGCCAAGACCCGGTTCATGAACACCATCGGGTCGAGCCAGTCGATGCACAACCCCGACAGTTGGGAGGGTTGGTACTGGGGGGCCATGCACCACTGGGGCAACAGCATGCGCAACGGCGGGTCGGATACTTACGGCACGGTGGAGGACTGTCTCAAGGAGTGCGAAATGATCGTCTTCTGGTCCAGCGACCCCGAGGCCACCAGCGGGGTTTACGGGGCTTTCGAGGGCACGGTGCGGCGGCAGTGGGCCCAGGAGCTCGGCATTCAAATGGTCCACATCGATCCTTTTTTCAACCACACCGCCGCCCTCTACGGCGGAAAATGGATCGCGCCTCGTCCCGACACCGGCGGTGCCATGGCGTTAGCCATCGCCTATGTCTGGATCACGGAAGGACTGTATGACAAAGATTATGTCGAAAATCGAACCGTCGGATTTGATAAATGGCGGGCCTACATCCTGGGCGAAAAGGACAACACCCCCAAAACCCCCGAGTGGCAGGAGGGGGAGACCGATGTCCCGGCCAAGGATGTGCGGGCTCTGGCCCGGGAGTGGGGCCGGAAGAAAACCTATCTGGCGCCCGGCGGTCTGGTCGGGTTCGGCGGGGCCTGCCGGTGCGCTACCGGCATCGAATGGGCCCGGTCCATGGTCTGCCTCATGGCCATGCAGGGGCTCGGAAAACCGGGGGTGAACCTGGGATGTCTGCAGCAAGGGGCCCCGGTGGACACCTATTTCTATTTTCCAGGATATGCCGAAGGCGGTCTGTCCGGAGACCTGGACCATACCGGCCTTCGAATCAATCTCTACCAGCGGATGCCCCAGCTGCCCTCCATGAACACCGTCTCCCAGATGATCCCGAGGCTTCGCATCCCCGAGGCGATACTGGAAGGGGCCTGTGAAGGCTATCCCATCGATCCCAAGTCCATCGAGGGGCAGTTCAAAAAATTCAGCTATCCGGCCCCGGGCCATTCCCCCTCAAGGCTCTATTACAAATACGGCGGCTCCCATTTCGGCACCATGGCCGATTCCAACCGGTATGCACGGGCCTATCGTAGCGACAACCTCGAGTTTGTGGTGAACCAGTCGATCTGGTTCGAAGGGGAGGCCGAATTCGCCGACGTGATTCTGCCGGCCTGCACCAATTTCGAACGGTGGGACATCGGCGAAACCGCCAATTCCGGCGGATACAGCCATCATCAGTTCATTCAGTGGAACCACCGGATCATCACCATGCAGCATAAGTGCATCGAACCGTTGGGAGAATCCAAATCCGATTTTCAGATTTTCCTGGAGGTGGCCGAACGGCTGGGATTGGGGGCGCCGTTTTCAGAAGGCGCCACCGAGCTGGAGTGGTGCCGGCGGCTGTTCGATGCCAGCGATCTGCCCAAGGTCACGACCTGGTCGAAGTTCCTTAAAAAGGGGTATTATGTGGTGCCGCCGCCCAAGCCGGAACTGCGGGCTCCGGTCTCTTACCGGTGGTTTGCCGAGGGCCGCAAAAAGGATGTACCGGAACTGGCCCCGCTGCCCAGCGACTACACCGAGGAATGGCGGTCGGGACTTCAGACCCAGTCGGGCAAGATCGAATTCGAATCCGCCAGTTTGAAACGGTTTGCGCCGGATGATCCCGAGCGGCCCCCGCTGCCGACCTACAGGCCCTCTTGGGAGGGACACCGGACCGAGTCCCTGATCAAACAGTATCCCTTGCAGCTGATCTCTCCCCATACCCGATACAGTTTCCATACCATGTTCGACGGCAAGGACGGTTTTATCAACGATGTCAAGGATCACCGGGTGCTCATCGACGGCTACTACTACTGGATCGTGCGGATTCACTCGAAGGACGCCGAGTCGCGCGCGATCCGGCAGAAGGATCTGGTGGAAATCTTCAATGACCGCGGATCGGTGATCTGCGCGGCCCATATCACCGACCGGATCCGTCCCGGAACGGTCCATTCCTACCAGGCATCGGCCAATTACGACCCGGTCGGCGAACCCGGGGCCTCGCCGGACCGGGGGGGGTGCATCAATCTGCTGACCCCGAGCCGGAATATGATTAAACGCTCGCATTCGTCGGCTTCCAATTCATGCCTGGTGCAGATTCGACCCTGGGCAGGGGAGGGGACATCATGAGAAAATGGTACCTGGTCATCGATGTTTCAAAATGCGAAAACTGCAACAACTGTTTTCTGGCCTGCAAGGACGAGCACTGCGGCAATGATTGGCCGGGGTATTCAATTTCCCAGCCCGACCACGGCCACCGGTGGATGAACATCCTTCGAAAGGAGCGGGGGCAGTATCCGTTTGTGGACATGGCCTACCTGCCGAAGCCGTGCCTCCATTGCGATCCCGCCCCCTGCATGGCGGCGGTGCCGGACGGAACGATCTTCAAGCGGGAGGACGGCATCGTCCTGGTCGATCCCGTCAAGGCCAAGGGTAGAAAAGAGATTGCCGAGGCTTGCCCCTACGGCGCGATATGGTGGAACGAAGCGCAGGCGACAGCCCAGAAATGCACCCTCTGCGCCCATCTTCTGGACCGGGGATGGAAAAAGCCCCGCTGCGTTCAGGCCTGCCCCACCGGCGCCTTGACGATTCATCACATCCAAGACTCGGAAGCCCGCGAGATGATTCGATTCCGGCGGCTCGAAATATTGGAGAACAAAAAGGCTCCGACCTCGGCACAGGTTCTTTACCAAAACCTCTACCGGTTCAAGCGGGTTTTCATCGCCGGCAGTGTGGCCTTCGGCAGGGATTCGACGGCGGAGTGTGCCGCCGGGGCCACGGTTGAGTTACATAAAAAAGGAGAACGGATCGACCGGAAAACCACCGACGCATTCGGTGATTTCAAGTTCGACGGGCTGCCGGAGAACAGCGGTGATTACAAGATTCAGATCCGCCACGGGGATATGCCCGCCGTTGATCTGGATGTGGTTTTGGAAACCAGCCGTTCCCTGGGTACGATTTGGTTGTAGGTTGAAAACCGATCATGGCTGCGGATTCAGCGCATTGGACCGGGTGTCTTAAAATGCAAAATTGCATGTAAAAAAGCTTGACAAAAACGGCCCCCGCCCTCTATACAGGGGATCAGTTAGTGTATACGGTTCATTTTCAGTGGTTGTTTAAATTGGATGCGAATCCGGTCGGATAAATTATCTTCCACCTTGTAGAACGGGCTTTTCCAACCTGCGCGATTTACCGTCCCCCGCTCGATGCCACTGCATTTTGACCTGAAGCGGACCGTTAGATAAAATGCAATATTGCGTGTTTTTTTTGATCAGCGCCATAATTTATCTATAAAGGAGGTAAACAATCCATGGCAGCCATTAAAACCAAAGACAAAACGGTTTTGAGGAGCCTCGGCCTCGGCGGATTTTTCGGCGGTGGCGCAGAAGGAATGGTGGACGTCAAAGACGGCAAGATCGTCCGGGTCCGGCCCATGAAATACGGGTGGAAGTACGACAAAGAGGATGTCCGCCACTGGAAAATGGAAAGAAACGGCAAATCCATCGAGCCGCCCTGGAAATCTTTGCCCGGCCCCTTCTCCCTGGCCTATAAAAAGCGGGTCTATTCCCCCAACCGGATCAAATATCCGCTCAAGCGGGTGGACTGGGACCCGAACGGGGAGCGCAACCCCCAGAACCGCGGGAAAAGCAAATTCGTCCGCATCTCCTGGGATGAAGCCACCGACATCATCGCCTCTGAAATTCGGCGGGTGATCGACACCTACGGCCACAACGCCATCCTGATGCAGGGCGACGGCCACGGCGAGTGCAAGACCATCAACACCCCCCACGGCCACTCCGGCACCCTGCTGGACCACCTGGGCGGGTTCACCCTTCAGGTCCGCAACCCCGACAGCTGGGAAGGCTGGTACTGGGGCGCCAAGCACGTCTGGGGGCAGGGGGTTCAGGGAAACATGTGGCCCCAGGGCAACATCGTCAACGACACCACCGAAAACGCCGATATGGTGCTTTTCTGGGGATGTGATCCGGAAACCACTCCGTGGGGGTTCACCGGGCAGTTCCCCAGCCGCCTCTGCTATTTCTGGGCCGAACTGGGCATCAAGCAGGTCTATATCTGCCCGGATCTCAACTACGGCGCGGCGGTCCACGCCGACAAGTGGATTCCGGTCCTGCCCAATACCGACGCGGCCCTTCAGCTGGCCATCGCCTATGTCTGGATCACCGAAGAGCTGTACAAGAAGGAGTATGTCGACACCCATGTGGTCGGCTTCGACAAATTCGCCGAGTATGTGACGGGAGACGAAGACGGCGTCCCCAAAGATCCCGCCTGGGCCTCCAAAAAATGCGGGGTGCCCGAATGGACCATCAAGGCCCTGGCCCGGGAGTTCGCCGACAAGACCACCTCCATTGCCCATTATTTCGGCGGCGGCTTCATTCGCGGGCCCTATTCCCATGAGAATGCCCGACTCGAGGTGATTCTGCTCGGGATGCAGGGACTGGGCGGTCCCGGGGTCCATCACCATCAGCTCACCTATTTCGGTATGCCCCGCAAAGACGGCCTGGCCGGGACCTTTTTCTGGAACCCGGAGATCGAAGAGCGGCTCTCCATTCCGGTGATGTCTTCGGTCACCGCCTGGCAGCAGCAGGTATTGCCCAAGACCTTGATTCACAAAGGCATCGAGTCCGACGAACCGATTAAATTTTACGGCACCGGGGCGATCGAGGCCCTGGTCAAGGACCAGTTCAACGAATACACCTACCCGATTCCCGAAGAAGAGGGCGGCACCCAAATCCACATGATGTGGACCGACTGTCCCTGCCGGATCACCTGCTGGAACGGCGGCAACGAGACCGAAATCGCCATGCGCAATCCCAAGATCGAATGCGTGGTGACCCAGCATCCCTGGATGGAAAACGACACCTATTACTCCGATATTATCCTGCCGGCCAATACCTACATGGAAGTGGATGATATCATCACCAACATCCGCCAGGGCACCTCCCAGCCCAATATCATGATCGCCGACAAGGCCATCGAGCCCATCGGCGAGTCCAAGAGCGATTTTGAAATCGTGGTGGAGATCGCCAAAAAACTCGATCTGGAAGAGACCATCACCGAAGGGCTGACCGTCTTCGACATGCAGAAAAAGGTCTGGGAGTACATGGGCGGCGAGCATCTGGTCTCCTGGGAGCAGCTTCAGGAAAAGAAATACTGGATCTACAACACCGCCGAAGACTGGAAAGAGGATCCCCCGGGTCTGCGGAAATTTTATGAAGATCCGGAGAAAAATCGGCTTCCGACCCCGTCGGGCAAGCTGGAGTTTTATTCCGAGGCTCTGGCGAAGGCCTTCCCTTATGACAAGGAGCGGCCGCCGATTCCAAAATGGATCGAGAGCAGCGCCATGCATGACGAGCGGCTCTCCAGTCACCGGGCCAAGATGTTTCCGCTGCTTCTGATGTCCAACCACGGCCGGTGGCGGGTGCACGCCCAGTGCGATGATATCACCTGGACCCGGGAGGCCCCCACCTGCAAGGTGACCGGTCCGGACGGCTACAAGTACGAGCCGATGTGGATCAACCCGAAGGATGCTGAAAAGCGGTCCATTGAACACGGGGACATCGTGAAGATGTTCAACGAGCGGGGAATCGTCCTTTTCGGGGCCTATGTGACTGAGCGACTCCGCGAAGGGGTGGTCTACGCCGACCACGGGGCCCGGCATGATCCGATCTGCGTGGGAAAGATCGAGCGGGGCGGCGCCATCAATACCATCGCCCCCGGCGGCATAACCTCCGCCAACTGCGTGGGCCAGGCCACCAGCGCCTACCTGGTTCAGGTGGAACGGCTCTCCGGTGAAGAAATGGACCGGTGGAGAAGGGAATATCCCGAAGCCTTTGAAAGAAAATATGATCCGGCGGCCGGACTGCGGTTCGACGCCTGGGTCGTGGAGGGAGACAAAAAATGAAAGCCTTTTATGTCGATCTTTCCGTATGCAACGGCTGCTATTGTTGTCAGATCGCCTGCAAGGACGAGCATGTGGCCAATGATTGGACCCCCTATGCCAAGCCCCAGCCGGACACCGGTCAGTTCTGGATCGGCATCACCGAGTTGGTTCGGGGACAGGTACCCAAGGTCAAGGTAACCTATATCCCCAAGCTGTGCCACCATTGCGACGATGCCCCCTGCATGGATGCCTGCGAGGTGGACGCCATTTACAAGCGGGATGACGGTCTGGTGATCATCGATCCGCAAAAATGCACCGGATGCCAGCTGTGCGAGGATGCCTGCCCTCATGATGAAATCTTCTTCAACGAAAATCTCAACATCGCCCAGAAATGCACCGGGTGCGCCCATCTTCTGGACAACGACGATGAGTGGGAGGTGCCCCGGTGCGTGGACCAGTGCCCCACCGATGCCTTGCGTTTCGGGGACGAGGCCGATTTTCAGGATTTCATCGCCGAGTCCGAGCTGATCAATCCGAAGGCCGGGACCAAGTCCCGGGTCTACTACAAGCATCTGCCCCGGAAATTCGTGGGCGGCACCCTGTATGATCCGGTGGAAAAAGAGGTGATCATCGGCGCCAAATGCACCCTGAAGGATGATGAATCCGGGGAATCCTTTTCCACCGACACCGATAATTTCGGGGATTTCTGGTTCCGCGGGCTTAAAGACGACCGGACCTTTACCCTGACCCTGGAAAAGAACGGTAAGACTCAAACCATCAGCGACATCAAAACCGACAAAGACCTCTCGTTGGGGGACATCCCCATGAAGCTGTAATATGCATTGTCGGCGGGTACGGTCGGAATTCGGGAGATGCCCTGAGCGAACCGACCGGACCCGGTGCAATCTTTTTCATGCCTCCGGTTAAGATTGTTCTTGATGCCGATTCCGGTTTGTAGTTTAAGGTATGGAACTTTTTTCACATACCGAGAAAGGAGGCGGAAACACCCATTACGACGAGTTCGAAGGCACATTTTTTTCACATGTATATCGAACAGGAGGGGAATCAATGAACCACAGAGTATCGTCCATGAAAAAGGTAGGGGTCCTTTTTTGTATGATCGCCGTCTGCTGCATCACGGCAGTGCCGGCCGCGGCCAAAACCGTTCAGCTGACCTACAGCAGTTTTTTTCCGCCCACTCACATTCAAAGCCAATTGTCTGAATCCTGGTGCAAGGAGGTTGAAAACCGCACCGACGGCCGGGTGGTGGTGCAGTACTTCGCCGGCCAGACCCTGACCCAGGCCAAGCAGACCTATGACAGCGTTGTCGACGGCATCGCCGACATCGGCACCTCGGCCCTGGCCTATACCCGGGGCCGGTTTCCGGTCATGTCCGCCGTCGATCTGCCCTTCGGGTATCCCTCGGGCACCTCGGCCACCGCGGTCGCCAACCAACTGTATGAAGAGTTCAGGCCGAAGGAATTCGAAGGCACCAAGGTCCTCTATTTTCATGCCCACGGCCCCGGTTTTATCCACACCAAGGGAAAAGCGGTTCAAAAACTCGAAGATCTCAAGGGAATGAAAATCCGGTCCACCGGCATGAGCGCCCAGGTGGTGGAAGCCTTGGGCGGCACCCCGGTGCCCATGCCCATGCCGGAGTCCTATCAGAGCCTTCAGAAGGGCGTGGTGGACGGCTCCGCCTATCCGCTGGAAGCCAACAAGGGCTGGAAACTGGGGGAAGTGGTGGATCACGCCACCTGCGCCTATTCCGCCGCCTACACCACCGGCTTTTTCGTGGTCATGAACAAAAGCAAATGGGATTCCATCGGTCCCAAGGATCAGAAGGTCATTGAAGAAATCAACAAAGAATGGGCCGAAAAACACGGGGAAGCCTGGGACAACAGCGACATGGAAGGCATCCGCTATTTTCTTCAGGAAGGCAACACCATGATCGGCCTCGATTCCAAGGAAAGTGAACGTTGGGAAAAAGCGGTGGCTCCGCTGATCGCTGATTACGTTAAAACGATCAAGGGCGTGGACGGCAAGTCGGTGGAAAAGGCCATTCGCAAAGCACTGAAGGAATATCAATAATCGTTTGGACAAGGCCGTGAGCGGGGATCGCCTGAATGGCGATTCCCGAAGCGGCCATGCAATAGACAGTCGACGGGTGCGAAATCAGATGCGTTCAATTCTGAAATGGATACAACTCTTATCGGATAAGATGAAACCCATCGGGGCCGCATGTCTGGTCGGAATGACGGGTCTGACCTGCGTGGATGTGGTCGGCCGTTTTTTTCGGCATCCGGTCTTCGGGTCGGTGGAGCTGGTAACCTTTATGGGGATTTTTGTGGTCGCCTTTGCCCTGCCGTATACCCATGAAAACAAGGGCCATATCGGGGTGGAAATTCTGGTTCAGCGTTTTTCCAGAAAAACCCGGGCCGTTGTCGATATCGTCACAGGCCTGGTGAGCTTCGTCTTTTTCGCCCTGGTCACCTGGAGGTTGTTCCTCTACGCCTTCAAGATGGCGGAATCCGGGGAGGTCTCCATGAATCTGGAGCTTCCCGAGTATGTCATCATCTTTGTGGTGGCCCTCTGCTTTGTCGTCTTCTCCCTGATCATCATCAAGGATATCATCGAAAATATCGCTATTCTGAGAGAAAAATGAGCCCAACCACCATCGGCATTGTCGGCATCATCATCATGGTCCTGGTTTTCCTGTCTCGAATGCCCGTAGCCTATGTCATGGCGATTACCGGGTTTGTAGGATTCGGGATCATTATCAATTTCCATGCGGCCTTGAACCTGATGGCCCAGAGCTTTTACGAGGTCTTTTCCTCCTATGGGCTGACCACGGTTCCGCTGTTTATCCTGATGGGTCAGCTGGCCTTCAACTGCGGTATCAGCCGAAGACTTTACGACACCGGCTATAAATTCCTGGGCAGCACCCGAGGCGGTCTGGCCATCGCCACCGTGTCCGCGTGCACCGCCTTCGGCGCGGTCTGCGGGTCCAGCGCCGCCACCGCCGCCACCATGGCCACGGTGGGTCTTCCGGAGATGCGCCGGTTCAGATACGCCGATGAACTGGCGGCCGGATCGGTGGCCTCCGGCGGCGGGCTGGGCATGATCATGCCTCCGAGTGTGGTGCTGATCGTCTATGGCGTGCTGACCGAGCAATCCATCGGAAAGCTGTTTGTGGCCGGGATTTTTCCGGCGATTCTGGTCACCATCCTCTTTATCATCGCCATCCTGATCTGGTGTTCCTTTATGCCCGCCCAGGGGCCAAGGGGAGAAACCTTCTCCTGGGGCGCCAAAATGCGGTCTCTGCTCGACCTGGGGGAGACACTGGCGGTCTTCGCCCTGGTTATGGGCGGGCTGTTCTGGGGTCTTTTCACCCCGACCGAAGCCGCGGCCGTGGGGGTCTTCGGGGTGCTGCTGGTGTCGATGATTCGGCGGCAGCTGACCTGGCAGAACTTCGTGGACGCATTGTACGAAACCCTGCGGACCTCCTGCATGGTGATAATGCTGATCGCGGGGGCCACCCTGTTCGGCAAGTTTCTGGCGGTCACCCGAATTCCCTTCAACATCGCCACCTGGATCGGCGGGTTCGATCTTCCCGCCTACATGATTCTGAGCGCCATCGTGCTGGTCTATTTCATGGGCGGATGCTTCATGGATTCCCTGGCCCTGGTGATGCTCACCATCCCCATCTTTTTTCCCATCGTTCTCGACCTGGGATACGATCCGATCTGGTTCGGCATCATCATCGTAATGGTAACCGAAATGGGGGTGATCACGCCGCCGGTGGGGATCAATGTCTATGTCGTCTTCGGGGTGGCCCGGTCGCTGCCGGGCGGAATGACCCTGGAGTCGATCTTCAAGGGCATCCTGCCGTTTATGGTGGCGGTCCTGGCCGGAATCATCATTCTCTTTGTTTTTCCCCAAATCATTCTCTACCTGCCGAACCTGATGTACTGACGGCCATAGGGTCGACCCCGGGCGACCCTCTATGATATGAACAGCGAGACGCCATCAATGGCCGCCTTTTACATCGAGTCTGCACCGAATTCGAGACGGAGGTAATGGAAATTCCCACGGATGAATGCCCGATGCCGGAACCTTTCGGTGCCCGCATCGGATTGACCCTGTTTGTCGGCTGGCTCTTTTTTCTGGGGTTCGTCACCCGGGTGATGTTCGCACCTTTGATGCCGGCCATCGAGGAAGATCTGGGCATCAGCCACGCCCAGGCCGGCTCCCTGTTTCTGATGATGTCCCTTGGGTATATGGTCGCCCCCCTCTGCTCCGGACTGATCTCCTCCCGAATCAATCACCGGGGTACCCTGAGAGTTTCGGCCTGGATGGTGGGGCTGGCGCTGATTCCCATCAGCTTTGCCGATTCCCTCTGGCTGATTCGCCTGCTGCTGATGGTGATCGGCCTGGCGGCCGGCATTCACCTGCCTTCCGCCATCGCCACCATCACCGCGGAAATCCAGAAATCCGACTGGGGCAAGGCGTTGAGCGTTCATCAGGCCGCACCGCCGCTCAGTTTCGTATCCGCCCCGCTGATCGCAGCGCTTTTATTGACCTGGTTCACCTGGAGAAACGTATTGCTGATCTGGGCCGGCATCGCCCTGCTCACCGCCTTAGCCTATACCCTTGCCGGGCGGGGCGGCGATTTTCCGGGGAAGCTGCCCAACCGGCAGAATGTTTCCATTATTCTGCGCAAACCTTCTTTTTATATCATGGTGGCGCTGTTCGCCATGGCCATGGGCGGCAATGCCGGTATTTACGCCATGTTGCCCCTCTTTCTGGTGAACGAACACGGCATGGATCTCAAGTATGCCAATACCCTGATCGGCCTGTCTCAGATGACCGGTCTGGCCATGGTCTTTTTCGCCGGATGGCTCGCCGACCGGCTGGGGGAGCGGCCGACCATGGCCATCGCCTTGCAGTCGGCCGGGGTGACCACCGTTCTGCTGGGACTGGTCAGGGATG
>JBKHDE010000151.1:0-11559 GCA_046541495.1 Desulfococcaceae bacterium | reverse complement strand
ATTTATACTGGTATCAGCGGTTACACCTTTTATTTCATTTGGCGGAGGCGCATACAAACCGCTCTGCCGTAAAGGAGATACACATGACACAGGATCCTTTTGGTAATCTGACCGATTGGGGACCCGCATTGAACACACTCGAAATAATGGCAGACCGGGGCCGACTGGAAGAGTGCCAGCCCGGTCTGATTCGAATTCTTCGGTACAAGGGTAATTGGCGGCTTCGTGAAGAAGTGCTCAAACGCACCGGCGAGATTCAGAAACCCATCCGTGAACTGGTATTTCAAGTGCTCGCCATCATCGCAGACGATAACCTATACTATGATGTCCGGATTCTCGCCGCCGATGCATTGAGCAAATTGATCCATAAGATCAGAAACGGTGACAGTGACAAGATTTACCCTGAAATGCAGGCCGTTATTCAAAAAATCAGACGCACTCCCCAGCCGCCCTTTTTCAGTCGGGCGCTGGAAAAGCTGCACTCGGAATTTCCGGATCAAAACAGCCGGGAGAATTGAGAAACCTAAAATCATATCAGCCAAACAGAGGCGAGGTAAACCATGCGGATCGGAATTCCCAAAGAAATTTTGCACGAAGAAAAGAGAGTCGCTGCAACACCGGAGACAGTTGGAAAATATATCGGCTTAGGCTTTGAGGTGGCCGTCGAATCGTCGGCAGGGGAAGGGATCTATGCGGGCGACGGCGAGTACCGGAATGCCGGCGCATCCATCTGCGAGGATGCTGCGGCACTGTTCGCCGAATCCGACCTGATCTTAAAGGTCAAACAGCCGGCATTCAATGAACATGCCCGGAAGCATGAAGCGGATATGCTTCGCAGGGGGTCGATGCTGATTACCTTTCTGCATCCTGCGGCACCGGACAACCATGAGATGATTCGCAAACTTCGGGATCGAAACATTACCGCCTTCACCATGGACGGGATTCCGCGCATTTCCCGTGCCCAGCGGATGGATGCCTTGTCTTCGATGTCCACGGTCACGGGTTATAAATCGGTGGTGATGGCGGCCGACCGGTTGCCCAAATTCATACCAATGATCGGTACCGCCATCGGCACCGTCAAACCCGCCCGGTTTCTGATAATCGGCGCCGGTGTGGTGGGGCTTCAGGCGATCGCAGCGGCCAAGCGGCTGGGCGGGGTGATCAAGGCCATGGACATACGAAAAAACGCCTGCGTCGAAGCGGAAAGCCTGGGCGCCAAGGTGATTCCATTCGATATTCCTCAGGAACTGGCCCTCGGCAAAGGCGGTTATGCAAAAGCCTTGGACACTGAGTGGCTCGAGATGGAACGGCAGGCCATCGCCCCCCAGTTGGCACAAGCCGACGTGGTGATTCTCAGCGCACTGGTCCCCGGTGAAATCGCCCCGATTCTGGTCACCGAATCGATGGTTGGCGACATGAAACCAGGATCGGTCATCATGGATGTGTCGGTGGATCAGGGCGGCAACTGCGAACTGACGGAACCTGGCAGGTTTGTTCAGCGGATGGGGATCAATATATGCGGCATACAGAATATCCCCGGACGAATGGCGGTCCATGCCAGCTGGCTGTATGCCAGCAACCTGTATTATTATGTCGAGAATCTGTTTAAAAAAGGGGCGGGTGTTATCGACCTGGAAGACGAGATCGTAAAAAGCTCTCTGGTCACCCACCAGTCGGACCTTCATCATGAAGGCGCCCTCAAGGCGATGCAGGCGGATGATTCCCTTTCATAACAGGAGGTTCGGATGACCAACCTGATCTTGATGCTGGGTGTTTTTTTCGTCTTCTTTTTACTCGGGCACCTGCTGATATCCAGGGTTCCCTCTTTGCTGCACACCCCTTTGATGTCCATGACCAATGCGGTTTCCGCCGTAACGATTCTAGGCGCCCTGCTTTTGTTTTCGGTGCCCACCACGGCTCTTGAAAAGATACTGGGCGGGCTGGCCATTTTTCTGGCGAGCTTCAATATCGTCGGCGGTTTTGCCATTACCCACCGGATGCTGGTCCTTTTCAAGTCAAAAAAGGCGAATGCCGGTAACACCCCATAAACGAGACCTGATACTGATGGCGCTTTTTATCGATTTTTCGGTGATCTGTATATTGATTGGAGGAATTCGGCTGTTCCGGGAGCCCCGTAAAGCCAGGATCGGGAACCTGGCGGCCGCCCTTGCAATGCTCTGCGCTTTTGGACTGGTGCTGTATCGGCACGGCATTCTGGATGGCTATACGGTGACCCTGTCGCTGATCGCAGGCGCGATTGCAGGTTGTACAGCTGCCATCGGGGTCAATATGATTCAGATTCCGGCGATGGTGGCGTTTCAGAACGGCGCCGGCGGCGCAGCCGCACTTTTCGTGTCAATGGTGGAACTGATGCGCGACCCGCATCCGGAATGGATCATTTGGGGTTCGGGGCTTTTGGTGCTGACGGTCGGGGCGCTGACTTTCAGCGGAAGCATGATCGCCGGCGCCAAGCTGGCGGGCCGGATGCACCAGCCGCCTCGCATTCTGAGGGCCCACGACCGCCTTGTTCTGGCGGCTGCCGCAGCGCTTCTGATTGTCGGGGCTGTGTCCTCGACTGTTCCGGCCGGGCTTGTCCTGGTCTTTTATCTCGGGCTTATTCTGCTTGCGGCGGTTTTGGGCATTCTGATTTCGATCCGTATCGGCGGCGCCGATATGCCGGTTCTGATTTCATTTTTAAATGCGATGACCGGCGCGGCGGCAGCCCTTTGCGGCATGGTGATATCCAATCAGCTGCTGATCGCTTTCGGCGCAGCGGTCGCGGCATCGGGCACTGTTCTCACCCGCCTGATGTGCAAAGCCATGAACCGCAATATCCTCCGGGTCTTCTGGCCGGAGCGAAAGGAACGGGAAGATGATTCCAATGGAAAAGCAGCGGTAATAGCCTTTCCCGGTCAGGCGGCGGAACCGGACACCGCCCGGGAAGCCGGCGCCAAATCGGATCATCTGATGGAAACGGCGGTCGAAAGGATCCTGGATGCCCGAACGGTGATCATCATTCCCGGTTATGGAATGGCCCTGGCCAAAGCCCAACAGGGGGTTGCGGCGCTTGCCCGCAAAATGACCGAACTCGGCAAGGAGGTCAAGTATGCCATCCACCCGGTGGCCGGCAGGATGCCCGGGCACATGAATGTGCTTCTGGCCGAGGCCGGTGTCGATTACGACATGCTGGTGGAGATGGACGAAATAAACCCCCGCTTCGGGTCCACCGACCTGGTGCTCATCATCGGGGCCTGTGACGTGGTCAATCCCGCCGCTATCGAGGTCGAAGGAACGCCTATTTCCGGGATGCCGATTCTGATGGCACACAAGGCCGGACATGCGGTGTGCTGCAATCTCGACACCAGGCCCGGTTATTCGGGGGTTGAGAACCCCCTGTACGAGAAACCCGATACCACCCTGCTGTTGGGAGATGCCGGCAGCACGGTTCAGAAACTTCTGGAAGCGGTATCCGCCGGCAAATCTCAAGAGAGAACCGAAACGGAGAGAACACCGGATGCCGTCTCTGAAGCGGTCAAGGCCCTGGCAAGCGCCGGGCGTGTGGTAATCATTCCCGGATACGGTATGGCCTTGGCGAATGCCCAGTATAAAACCGCTGAACTGGCGAGGCTGCTTGTTCAAAACGGCGCCAGTGTCCGGTACGCCATCCATCCTGTCGCCGGCAGAATGCCGGGGCATATGAATGTCATATTGGCGGAGGCCGAGGTGGAATATGATGAACTCATTGAAATGGAAGCGGCGAACCCGTTGTTCAATGAAACAGACGTGGCGCTTGTCATCGGGGCCTGTGACGTTGTGAATCCGGCGGCGGTCAACAGTGAAGGGACCCCGATATCCGGAATGCCGATCCTTACCGCATATGAGGCCAAAAGAATCATCGTGTGCAACCTGGATGAAAAACCGGGATATTCAGGTGTTTCCAATTCGCTTTATGAGAACGCCAAAACCATCACGATATGGGGTGATGCCAAATCATCGGTAATGAATCTGATTTCAAACTTGAGATCCGAAGGTGAAGCGCAAGCGATCCATGGGGAATGACATGAAAAGCTGAGAAGGCGGTCAGTCTCTCGCTTCTAAGGTGATCCGCAACATCTCCCCCCGCCCCCACAGCCGCATCCGCGGCCCCCAGGTGCCGGCGCCGCGGGATACGATGGCTGTCATCCCCTGAATGGTGTATTCCCCGTGAATCAACGGATAGACCCGCCGAACCAGATAGGTGAAGGGCCAGATCTGGCCGTTGTGGGTGTGGCCGGAGAGCATCAGGTCGACCCCCGCATCCGCCGCCTGCTCCGCCTGGACGGGGGTGTGGGACAGCAGCACCGTGGCGCCCGGCGGTCTTCCGGACAGGGCTCGGGCCAGCGGATCATCACCCGAACCGAAGCGGCGGGAGGTCCTCAGGTCATCCACCCCGGCCAGGATCAACCCGGGACCGATTTCGGTCCACCGGTTTCGCAGGACCGCAACCCCGGCGTCCTCCAGAAGACGGACGCATTTTTCCGCACCCCGGTAGAATTCATGGTTGCCCAGCACGGCCCATACCCCCAGGGGCGGATTGAGTTGTCCCAAAAGCGGGGTGAGTTGAGAGATCGTCCCATCATGTCCGTCCAGGATGTCGCCCGCCAGGACCACCAGGTCGGGATCGAGGTCCTGAACCTGTTTCACTCGGGCATTCAGCCAGCCCCTGCCCAGCAGGGTACCCAGGTGCATGTCGGAGAGGGCGACCATAACCCGTCCGTCCATTTCCGGGGAAAGGCCCTTCAGGGAAACGGAATAATCCCGCACCGCCGGGGGCCGCATCCCCTGGACCAGGGCCAGAAGCGAGAGAACTCCGCCCAGGGCCAGGGCCCATCCCCGCACCCCGGGCGCCGACCGGGAAAACAGGAGACCGAAAAGCGTGACCAGGTCCGCAGCCAGAAGACAGATAAACAACAGAAACAGGGCGCCCATCCACCCCATGCCCACAAACTCCAGGAGCCACATCCATTCGCCGTGGTTGTGGCGAAGGGCGCGGCTCAGGTAGAAGACGACCCACAGGAGCAGACCGAGCCCCAGAAGGTATTTGAGCGGCAGATGCTGTTTGATCCAGGGGACCGTGGCGGCACGTCCGAATACATAGAGGTGCATGAGCGTGCAGACCGATAGAAGGATGATTCCGAACATGGGATTACCTGCGCGGGAATGAACGGCTCGGCAGCCGAATGCCGCGGCGTACCAGCAATATTGAAACAGCAGGCATTGTCAGTCTTTCAAGGCTTCGCGCACTTTCACCGCCAGCTCCCGGTTGGAAACCGGTTTCTGGATGAAATGCACTCCTTCCTCCAGAACCCCCCGGTGGGCGATGACGTTGGCCGTGTAGCCGGACATGAAAAGGACCTTGAGATCCGGATAGTAGGCCTGCAAAGTTTCAGCCAGCTTGCGACCGTTCATCTCCGGCATGACCACGTCGGTGATCAGCAGGTCGATGGCGCCGGCGTGTTCTTCGGCCAGGGCCAGGGCCATGGCGGGGGTGGCGGCGGCCAGGACATGGTATTCCAATCGTTCGAGAACCCTTTGGACCAGGTGTAAAATGGGCGTCTCGTCTTCCACCACCAGCACGGTCTCCCCCCGGCCGACGGGGGTCTCCGTCGATTCCGGCGCTTTCGCCGGTTCTTCATCCTTGGCCTTGGCATGGGGCGGCAGATAGATCTTGAAGGTCGCGCCCTTTCCGGGCTCGCTGTACACGTTGAGGAACCCCTGGTTTTGCTTGACGAGGCCGTACACCGTGGACAGCCCCAGGCCGGTGCCTTCGCCCACGCCCTTGGTGGTAAAAAACGGCTCGAAAATATTGTCCAGCGTCTCCTGGTCCATGCCGCAACCGTCGTCGCTCACGGCCAGCAGGATGAATTCGCCGGGAATAAATCCGGCGTGATCGGCGCAGTATTCCGCGTCGAAGCGGATGCGGCCGGTTTCGATGGTGATCTTGCCCACCCCGCCGATGGCGTCCCGGGCGTTGACGCACAGGTTGGCCAGAAGCTGGTCGACCTGGGACGGATCCATGAAGACCGGCATTCGACCGGGGCCGGGTCGCCAGGACAGGTCGATGTCCTCCCCGATGAGCCGGCGCAGCATCTTGAGCATCCCTTCCACGGTTTCGTTCAGATCGATCACTTTGGGGCGGATGGTCTGTTTGCGCGCGAAAGCCAGAAGCTGCCGGGTGATGTCGGCTGAACGCATGGCCGCGCTGAGGATTTCGTTCAAATCCTCCCGCAGGGGATCATCCGGCCCGGTCTTGTCCAGTGCAAGCTCCGCATAACCGATGATCAGGCTGAGCATGTTGTTGTAATCATGGGCCACGCCGCCGGCCAACCGGCCGACGGACTCCATCTTCTGGGCCTGAAGCAACTGGGCGTGGAGCTTTTCGTGTTCGGCTTCGGCATTTTTTCGCTCCGAAATGTCCGTAAAGACCACCACCTTCAAATTACCGGTGGCGGCCATGCGAAATTCGATATGGCGGACGCCGCCGTCCTTGCAGGTGACCGGGTATTCCATGGGTTTGATTTCCGAATGGTTGCGCCGGGCTTCCTCCACGGCTTTGCGCCACTTTTCCCGAATGCGGTTTCTCAAAGCCTCGTCGGGATAAGCCAATCCCCACCACTGCTCAACAGAAGACATGTCTTCCAGGGTATACCCGAAGATTTCAGTAAATCTCGGGTTGGCGTAAAGCGTTTGTTCCCGCTCGTTCGAAATCACGATGCCCACGGGGGCCAACTCCGCGAACATGCGAAAACGGGACTCACTTTCCCGCAACTGTTTCTCACGGGTTTTGCGCTCGGTAATGTCCTCGGCCGAGCCCAAAATACCGACGATTTCCCCACAGTCATTTCGAACCGGCGCGACGGAGAGACTGACGGGAAACAATGCGCCGTCCTTTTTCAGCCGCATCAGTTCCTTGCCGAAAAAACCGCCCTCCGCCAGAACTTGTTTCCGCAACGCATCGAATTCCCCGCGCTTGTCCTCCGGGACCATGGGCAGCGGGTTGCCGATGATCTCTTCGGCGCGCCAGCCGAAGATCCTTTCCGCCGAGCGGTTCCAACTCAGCACGTTTCCTTCCGGATCAATGGTGTAAAGCGCCACAGGCGAGCAGGCGATCATGGCGCGCTGGTATTCCTCGCTTGCGCGCACCACCCTGGTTTTTTCCGCCACCTGCCGGCGCAGGGCCCAGGTCCATGCAAGGGCGGCCGACAGAACCGCCAGCAGCGGAATGATCACCAGGGCGGAGTAACGCAAGGCCGTGATCAAAGAGGCGGGCGTTTCCTGATACACGCCGAGCCATTTGTCATGAATCTTTCGGTATTCGCCGCTGTTTTCCAATGTTTTCAGCCCTTCGCTGAATTGGGCCAGCAGCGCCTTCTGCCCCTTGGCCGCGGCATAGCAGTATTCCGGCGCCAGCAGCGGCTTTTGGGCCGGAACCAGGTGAGACCAGCCGTATTTTTCCATCAGGAAAAAGGCCGTGACCCGAGGCGACAGAACGCAGTCGTGTTCGCCCTCGGCCAGTCCGCGCAAGGCTTCTTCCTGGTCGGCCACAACGGTTGTCTGATTTTCCAGCCCATGCTCTATGATGAAATCATGCATGATGTCGCCGCTTGCAACCACGATGCGTTTCTCTTCCAGCGCTTCGACGGTCTCCGGCGCGGAGCCTTCGCCTTTACGCACCACCGCCACGTAGTGGCTGACGGTATGCGCCGGGGTGAAATCGAAATGCAGATCCCGGCCGGGCGAGTAAAACATACCCTGCATCACATCGATGGTTCCGGCCTTCAGGGCATCTATTCGCTCCGGCCAGCGACCCAGCCGGATCTCGACGTTCAGGCCCATCTCCCGGGCGATGGCGCGGGTCAGATCCACGTTGTAGCCGGCGGGCCGACCGTTTTCGTCGATAAATTCATAGGGCGGGAAGCTCCGGTCGCCGCCGACCACAATGGGCCGGTCCGAAGGCAACTGCATGGCGGCGAACCATTTGGCGTGGAGACGGCGATAGGTACCGTCGGCCACAACGATGGCCAGCCCCTCGTTGAGCAGGGCCAGGGTGTCGCGGTCGCCCTCTCGGACGGCGAAGCAGAAATCCTGCTTGAAGCCTTCAATGGATAGGTCGATCACCCGCAGATCGGTCAGGCCGGTCTTCTGAATCAGTCGCAGCGCCACCAGCCGCTGGATCACCACCGCGTCATGGCGGCCCTCGGCCAGTTCCCGCAGGGCGACCGCGAAGGTGGGCGTGGTATGAATGTCGATGCCTCGCTCCCCGCGCCGCAAAAACTCCTCGGCATTGTCGCCCTTCATTACGGCCACCCGGCGGCCGCGCAGGTCGGCCAGATCGCGAATGCCGGACTCCTCCTTTCGAACCACAATGGCCCCATGAAGCGACATGTAGGGCACGGTGAAATCGAACAGGGCTTCGCGCTCCGGCGTTCGCCCCACCAGGGGCAGGGCGTCGATTTCGCCCCGCTCCAGCCAGCCGCGCACCTCGGCCCACGGGCCGGTGCGAAAGGTCGCTTCGCGCCCCATGGCCGCCAGGGCCGCGCGCATCAATTCCACCGAAAATCCGCCGGCCTCACCGTTTTCGTCCACCATGCTGAAGGGCGGGTAATTGATTTCCGCCCCGGATCGGATGAGGTTGCTTGAGCCTTCAATCTCCTCTGCGGCAACCGAATCGGCACAGGTGATGAAAAGGAGTAGCCCCAAAACAACGACCATGGATCGGAAATTTGTGAAACGTGAACTACCAGAATGTTCATAAGCCCGTGAGAGGAATTCAGGTTTGACATCAACATGCATCACATCATTCTCCAATCTCATCTATCGTAACGGAATATAAGTCGGATCACTTTTTGAAAAACCCCATATCCTGTAACAAAGACGATCCGCGGCTTGTTCGATATTACCGCATTTAACGGATTTTGTGTTCTGGCGAATTCAAAAAAAACAACGTCCCCGCTTTCGGCGGTTTTTTTGAGTTCTGCCACTGAAACCCGGCTGCAAGACCGATACTATACAAAACAGGGGGGTTCAAGTCCAAGCAGAAAGACTGGGGAGATTTTTATGGTATCAGAGAGGATATCCACAATCAGGTCCGCCGACGGTTTCAGTTTGGCTTGGTGTATTTTATTGTGACAACGTTTCGATTTTGAATACATGTGGAGGGCAGCATCTGCTGAATACCGTCCTACAAAAATGTTGGGCATCTGCATGCGTTGACGCTGCTCGGCACGCCTTGAAAGTTGTTTCCGCAAGACCGGTCATAAAGGGCCGGCGAGGTGGTGAAGGAAAGCAATGAGATGGAAAATAAAACAATCACGGCAGTCGAGGTTTCTTCAGGGGCCAGGAATTTTTATTGAATCCACCGCAAAGTTCAATCGCGGGTTGTACTTTCGCAGAATATCGCGGCCCTCGGCGAAAAAATGAAGCGGATAGCGTTCTTGATACCGCTTGGGATCAACCCAGAGACGCCCTTGCTCTTGCCACAATGCATCCGGAAGGCTCATGTTTTCCGAAACCAGTTCAAAGACGCGGTGCAACACGCCGGCCGCATAGAAAATCGTATTGGCCGCCTTGAATGAATCATCCCAGGTATTTGGAGACGGAGGGGGGACGTCGTCGCCCTGATAATTGACGGCATAGGGATGCGGATGGCGATAGGTGGGGCAAAGCAGCATGTTTTTTTCCTGACCGGGAAACAGATAAGATGCGTCCTCCTCGACCAGTACCAGGTTCGCCAGTATGGCTTCATCTTTTTCGGGATTCGGCAGGAGCGTTCCGGGATCACGGAATGTTTGTTCCACCATTTGTTGATAGGCTTCGCGGCCATAGTGGATCATGCGCAAATCTTTTTTGAAATTCCCAAAATAATGGACCGGCTGAAATCGATCGCGAAGCTTGGCGTCCAGGCGACGATCCATCCGTTCGGTGTCGAAGCAATCCTCCCGGGAATATACGTCATAGCATTTTTTCCATTGGGGATCTCCGCCGGCGTCCATAGCCATTTGAACGACTTTTTCAGCAAGATCCAGGTTCCGGGAACGAATCCCCGAGCTGAAAAAGGCGGGGCGGACGCGTTCCTGTTCAAAGAGAAACCGAAAAAATTCGATGCACCCGGGCGTCAGCACATTCTCCACTTCGTAGGGAACGCCGTTATGCTCGAATTCAACCGTAAAGAAATGGTTGTCGCTGTGGTGAACCGGATCTCGCCAATCTCTGTTGCGAAGTTCGTCCACCTGCATGCTGGTTAGAAAATCGTCGATATCCAACGCGACAACGATGCGGTGATGATGCATTTTTTTCATGTGACAGCTTTCTTTTTTGCATTCTCAAATTCCATGCCAACCTTTTAACGCTCGCCGTCATGAATAGTGGAACAGGGCGTCCGCTTCGGCGGGATTTCCCCGCAGGCAACGGTTATAATTTTCGTGGTCGTCGATCCCGTTCAGGCCCATCCGGCGGATGATGCGCAACCGGGTCGTACTCACCCTTGAAAACGCCGATCTCCTTGTACGGCGGATTGAATCTCCCCGACCACCCCGTTGATGGATCCCGGAAACATCCTGCTAATAGAAAGGCGCCGCGACCAGTTCGCCCCGCCCGAATGGGTGGAGGAACTCTGGGCAGCCCGGGATCGCCCGCCGATTGCGCGATATCATCATGGGCTTAGGAGTATGTTGGTTTCTGCAAGGGCTATAACACGGGCAGTTCGGTTCATGCGGAATCGAATCGAAAGGGGCGGGCTGAAAGTTCATACCAGGATGTCCCGTCAGTGTTGAAGACTTCATGGAAGCAGTTTCTTCCATTGCCGGAGAATCATAGCCTGCTCCAGTCTGTTTTCCAGCATCCAGCCCAGGGCAGTCGCACTGTCCGCACAGAATTGTGCACTTTCTGCCCGGCTTACCGCTTCCGGAAGTTCCCAATGGCTGTCCGGCCGGCTCGGAGACAGCACAAGAATGGCGTCATGTTTCAAGGCATTGAGGTTGGCGATATGGACGGATGTGGGATTTTCCGCATGAACTACATACCGGTTTACCAGATAAAAACCGGCCGTTTTCAGCGCAAGGGTCAACGCTGCCCATCCTTCCGGGTTCCAGTGATGAAAGGTAAAGATGAGCCGGCCGGTAGTTTTTTTCAGGACTCTCTGACACTCGCTGAAGATCCCGCCAAGCAGAGCGGCATACTGCCCGCTACGGTCATGATCCACTGCCGAATCCTTTACGTCATACTGCCAGTCGGCAAAATCCGGCAGGAGTTCACGAAGCCAGACACGGAAATAGGCCGCCAGGTCACTGTACTGGACGCTGTCGAAATAGGGAGGATCGGTTACGACGAAATCTACACTTTCCGGCTGAATATCGAGTGCTGCAGAGGAACCCTGGATCAGCAGAAAACGTCGGCTCCCTTCATACAATGAATTCATATTCCATACTTCGGTCCCGGTGTCTGCCTCCCCGTCCAAATGAACCGTCTTCGGCGGTGTTCCCGGAACACGTTCCTTTGGGCGAGCGGCCCATTGTCTTCCTC
>JBKHDE010000150.1:0-11672 GCA_046541495.1 Desulfococcaceae bacterium | reverse complement strand
CGGCCTCTCACGCCGGTAACACGGGTTCGAACCCCGTTGGGGTCACCAATGAAAATGAAGGGTTTAACCATCATGGTTAAGCCCTTTTTTGTTTTTTGGGGTCACACCTTTGGGTCTTTAAGCACCCAGTTCCCTTGAAGCTTCATTTCCGGTTACTACAAACAGGGGGACGACTTCCGTATTGAATTTTTCATCCCGGCAAACCGTCTCCAACCGGCGTCGATTTGCGTCATCGATGGTGTCGATAAATAAGATCAAGAAGATCTTTTTCAACCCGAGTTGTTCCGCATACTGCGCCGCGCGAACCAAGGATTGTTGATAGGCGTATCGATCTTTGAAGGATTTAAGTTCAAGGGCATAGAGTTCTTTTTTGTATCGGATCAGAATATCCACTTTGCCGTTTCCGGTCGGAAATTCCGGAAAGACATCTCCGCCTTTGTCCTGAAAAAAGGCTTTGAGATACATGTAAAGGTTAAAATGAAAAACCGCTTCGTAAATCCGAAGGTCGGTTCTCCGTCGCGGTGCGTCTTTCAGCAGCCAGTCCCGATTTTGACTCAGGTAGGTTTGATACAGGGCCATCAATTCAGGCACATGAACCTCATCTTCATTGATAACGGACGCGAGGTCGGTCATGGGATCGTACAGATGATCGACGGTCCGGAAAATGTCTCCGGAAAAATAATTGAACAGGCGCTTCTGCACAAACGGGCAAGAGAATCGCACGTATAGATGATTGCCGGTATCGTCGATATCGATGATCCCATTCAGATACAGAAAATTCTGATGGGGATCATCGAATGCAAACTCGGTTTTCTTATCCGTTTTAAATAGGGAAAGGAGCGTATCCCGATAGGGCGCCTGTTTGGCTTTGCTGATAATGTTAAGGATTTGGTTGTTGGGCAGGGCCTGGACGGCTCTTTTGAAGGTGTATTCGAAATTTTCCAATCCAATTGTTCGTTTCGGATCGAGGTTATAGGTTTCCGTAAGCAACTCCCCGAACCAGGAGATCAGTCCGGGTTGTCCCCGGGTTTCATAAAAGAGCCGGTCGGTGACCGCTTCTTCGATCTTCTGTCCGGATTCCGTTTCATACCAGTGGAACATGGACCGAACCTCAGCCAAGGACAAATTTGGAACATGCATGCTCCGCTGCACATTGAAGGGAGAACCGCTCACGTTTTCAATCCCCAGAACACTCCTGACCCCGATCAGGGCCAACCCGTGGAGTCCGGATTCCTGTTCGGGTTCCGTTCGGCGGCTTATATAAATATCTCTGAATTCATTGGCGAATTTGTTTATGAAGTCTTCCTGAATAGAATCGAATTCATCTAGGACCAAAATCAGCGGTTTTTCAAAATAAGGGGCGGAAAACAGGGTGCGCAGGTATTTCCAATCCGTAACGGTTTCAAAATTCCTGTCGAACCGCTCTTCCATTTTGGCTGAAAAAAACGCCAATATCCCTTTGTCTGAAGTTTCTGTTTTCGCCGATTGCATACTGATGAAACCGATTTCGAAAGTTTCCTCTTTTCCGATCTTTCCGACCACCTCTCTCATCAGCCAGGTCTTTCCGCATTGCCGCGGGGCCCACACTGTAATAAAATGTCCCCCTTTTGCGGATCCCGGACCACACAGTTGCTCGTGGGCCGCCTGAATCAACTCGGTCCTGGGGACGTAGTAGTGGAGATCTTTATCGACCGGTCCGTATGAGGAAAATTTACGCATTCGCCTATCCTTTTATATTGCTTTATTTCTGGGCATTAAGGTGGTATTCTTTTTACACAAGTTATACCCTAAACATCCGGTATTCACAAACGCGGTTAAAAAAGCATCCGTTCAGGCGATTTGAGGAAACCGACTGAAAACGCTTCCGGGAGAGATATCCGATGCACCACGAAAATGAAGTTCTGCTGACCACCCCAAGAGAAAAGGAACTGCTGGTAAAAATCCGGTCCCTTCCACCCGACCTGTTTTCAGTGGTGGAGCAGTTTGTGGATTCGCTCGGGGATGCCGGGCCGGAAAGGCGACCGGCAAGTCGAATCCCGACCCCCTCTCCGGCCGACCCGTTCACGCAGATCTGGAACAACCCCGAGGATGCCGAGTATGATTCGGTATAGATTCGGGGATGTGGTCCTGGTCCCCTTTCCCTTTACCGATCCCGATGCGGCGGGAAAGCGTCCGGCGGTGGTGGTGAGCACGGAAGTCTACAAGTGGCAGCGGCCGGACCTGGTGATCATGGCGATCACCAGTCAGGTGGAACCGGCCAGCTATATGAAAGACATTCCGGTCCGCGAGTGGAAGGAGGCCGGTCTGCTGCATCCCTCGGTCATCAAACCGATGTTTGCCACCCTGGAGCGAAATCGGGTGGTTCAAAAAATCGGCCGATTGACCGGCAAGGACCGGTCCGTGTTGAACAATGTATTGAAAATGCTGGTCGGCGAACCGGACAGAGACGCCTGATATTCAGGCTGCCGGGAATTCCGCTTCCACCAGATTGTGAATTCGACAGGCGGCGCAGGCGGCCCCGAAACCGTTGTCGATATTGACCACCGAGACCCCGGCCGCACAGGAGGTGAGCATCCCCAGAAGGGCGGAAAGCCCGGCGAAGTTGGCGCCGTAGCCGACCGAGGTGGGCACCGCGATCAGGGGCCGGTCCACCAGTCCGCCGACCACGCTGGCCAGGGCCCCCTCCATCCCGGCTACCACGATGATCACCGGGGATTTTCGAATCTCCTCGAGATGATGCAGCAGCCGGTGAACCCCCGCCACCCCCACATCGGAGATAATCCGAGCCCGACTCCCCAGGATGTCGCAGGTGATGCGGGCTTCTTCTGCCACCGGCAGATCGGAGGTGCCGGCGGTCACGATGGTGATTTCTCCTTTTCGATAGGATAGCTCCCCCTGAACCAGCGTCAAGGTCCGGCCCAAAGCATTGTACCGAACCTCGGGGCAGACCGACTCCACGTACCGGGCCATTTCCTCGGGCACTCGGGTGGCCAGCACATGGGTGTGGGTTTTCATGCGAAGAAAGATATCGGCCACCTGCTCCGGGGTCTTTCCCTCGGCAAAGATCACCTCTGGAAAGCCGTTGCGAAGGGCCCGGTGAAAATCGATTTTGGTATGGCCGATATCCAAAAACGGAAGGTCCCGAAGCGCGGCCAATCCCTGGTCCACATCCAGACTGCCGTCTTTGATCCGGTCCAGCAGATTTCGCAGTGTCTTGTCTCGTTCCATCGCCGATTCCCTTCTTAGTCGCCATCCGCTTCCGGGTTCATACTGCCGGTTCGATAGCCGGTCAAATCCACGGAGACATGGCGGTATCCCAACCTTTTCAGGCTCCCCTGAATATCATGCATTCGATCGGCATTCACCAGTTCCGAAATCCGGTCCGGATCAACCTCGATCCGGGCCGTATCGCCGTGGGTTCTCACCCGGACCGCCCGAAATCCGATCTCCATCAGAAAACGTTCGGCCTGTTCAATGCGGTCCAGATCCGCCGGTTCCACCTGAGTGTTCACCGGAATCCGAGACAGCAGGCAGGCATAGGCGGGCTTGTCCCAGGTGTCGAGACCGGCCTTGCGGGACAATCGCCGAATGTCCGATTTGGTCAATCCGGCCTCCAGCAAAGGACTTCGAATCTTCAGCTCCTTCAGGGCCTTTCGGCCGGGGCGGAAATCGTTCAGATCATCCGCATTGGTTCCTTCAATGACATGGGGGATGCCCATCTTTCCGGCGATTTCCAGCAGGACGGTGAAAAGATGCTTTTTACAGATATAGCAATGCTGAGGCGGGTTTTTTCGAAGCGCGTCCGGCATGTCCAATTCCATCACCCGGTGCTCCACCCCGAGGGCGTGGGCCAGTTGCCGGGCTTCTTCGACTTCCCACCGAGGAATATAGGGAGTGGAAATCGTCACGGCATGAACATTGTCACCCAGGGCCGTTTTGGCGGCAGAGATTAAAAAGGTGCTGTCCACCCCGCCCGAAAAAGCGACCAGCACCTTTCCAAGCGCCTTCAGCTCTCGATTCAGCCGTTCGTGTTTTCGGTTCACGTCGGATCTATGATCAATGGGGGGATTCACAGGGGAATTCACTTCTTAGTTTCGGCTCTTTCCGATCCGGTAATAGACCTCGCCGAGGGACATGCCGTGGCGCTCCGCCAGGGCTTTGCAATCTTCCAGCTCCGGTTTGGAGCGGACGATCTTTCCATCCATCAGGGCGTGTTTCAGGGTGACCGGCCCCAGGGGGGTTTCCAATTTCTCAAAGGCGGTTTTCAGGATCGTCTTTTCCAGCGGATAGCTCTTAATCCCCAGAGTCGAGGTATGTTTGAACAAGAGTGTTTTAAACCGATCCTCATCCGCGGCGGCGCACAGCACCGCCACCGAAACGGCCGGCCGGTTTTTCTTCATCATGATTGACGTAAAATGGACATCCTGGGCCCCCTTTTCAAGGAGCAGATTCATGACCACCCCCAGCATCTCCGGGGTCATGTCATCGATGTTGCATTGAAGCAGCCGGGCCGATTCGACGGTCCAGGAGGACGATGCGGCCCTGGCCCGGGCCAGCTGGACCCGCAGCACATTGGGCAGTTCGCTTTCCCGATGGCCGATGCCGTAGGCGGTCTTCTCGACGGTCATTCGGGGGGAATCCGAAAACCGGTCCACCAGGGTCGCCAAAATCGCGGCTCCGGTCGGGGTAGTGGTCTCCTGCCGGACCGCGCCGCGGGTGGTCGGGATGCCGGTCAGAATTTCCGCCGTAGCCGGGGCCGGAACCGGCAAAGTTCCGTGGGCGCATCGGACGAATCCGCCCCCCAGCTCCACCGGCGAACTCCAGACCTGATCGACTTGCAGAGAATGATAGCAGATCGCCGCTCCCACGATATCCACCATCGCATCGACGGCGCCGACCTCGTGAAAGTGGATTTTCTGAATCTCCGTGCCGTGAACCTTGGCCTCCGCTTCAGCCAGTTTGCGGAAGATTCGAAGGGCGGTGAGCCGGACCGGTTCATCCAGCCTGCTGTTTCCGATAACGGTCTCGATGTCTAGCAGACTTCGATGCACTTGACGGTCGGGATGGGTCAGGGTGACATCCACCCGGGTGCCGACGATTCCGTTTCGGGAATCTCGGGCCGTGGTGAGCCGGAATTCGTCGTCCAAGCCTAACTTCGACAATTCCCGGCGAAGATCATTCGGATCCACCCCCAGTTGGATCATGGCGGCCAGGTTCATGTCTCCGCTGATTCCGGAGAAACAATCGTAGTAGAGTATGTTCATCGAGGCTTCGATCAGCACACCCGCAAAGCGGAAGACAGTTCCGGTCCGGCCTTCATTTGACCACCTGAATCGTCTCGATATGCACGGCGGGGTAATGAATCGCGGAGAGAAGAAGATCTCCGTACCGCTCCCATAATTCGCGGACGCTCATATACTCCACGGATGCGGGCAGTTCCACCGTCACCGTCGGAATGCTCAGGTCTTCTCCCGCATAACTGCCCAGTGAGCCCGGTTTGGCGCCGAGCCGGCGCAAAGGCAGGTTGCCGTAGCGGGTCAGATACTCGGCGAGTTCCAGGGCGGGGCCGTCGTAATCGATGCAGTTTAAGGGTTGGTGAAGGGTGATGATTCGGTCCGGCGCGTATTGTTCAATCACCTGGATGATCGCTCTTGTCTCCGGTTCGGACATGGGCTCAAGACCGAACACCACATTGCGGACCCGATTGGATGCGGGAAAATTGCGGTTCAGATCGATACCGTTGGCGTTGAACCGGGAGTGGCGGTGAAACCCGTCCGGGTTGGATACGGGTATCACCAGTATTTTTTTACCGTCCAGAAGAGCCGGATTCTGGAATAGGAACCGCATCAACTGGCGAACCAGCGGGGTGCCGGCCTTTTCATTGCCGTGGATGGAAGCGACGATCAGGATCACCTCATCCCCGGTTCCCATTTCAAAGAGGTCGATGGGCCGGTTTTCCACCGACCTGCCCACCACCGTGCCGACCACCGCTTCCGGATCGCTGAGGAGCAGATCGGTGGTCTTGGAGGGGCTGCATCCGAAAAGAAGCAGACCGATCAGGAAGAGACACCGGCCGGGATATGTCAACATCTATTTCCGCATTTTTTGAATTGAAACTGAATGGCCATTAAGGTATCCAGAACACCGGCGTGGAACCGGGATCACTTTTTTGCAGAATACCCTATTTCAACCGCCCGGGTCAACCTTGAACGAGAAACTGAGTTGTCTCTCATTCGATCGGTTCGTTAAAATGCCCTTTCCCGGGAGCGGGTGTTCGATTAGGATGCCCTTTCCGAATTATCTGCCAATGATCTGATCGTTCACGGATCATCAACCGAATCCACTGATGGGAATATGAAAATACATTTGCCGGCCTTTTCGGTGCTTATCTGCGTTCTTCTCCTTTTTTCAGGCTGCGCCAGGGTCTACTGGGACTCGGAATGGCGTTATGAAGGGGTGGTGACGAATCTGGAAGAGGAGGAAATTCAGGTGGAAAGCGACCCGCCCGCCTCCCTGTGGGTCGACGGAAAGTTTGCCGCCAAAACCCCGGCCACACTGAAGTTGACCTATTTCGTCAGTGAGGTGTGCCTGTCCAAAAGCCGGTACAGAGAAACCCCCGGCAATGAAAAAGAGGTCCTGGACCGAATGGGAAAAAGCGAGGCATTTTTCCAGAATGATTTTCACCTGCTTCGATTCAAGGCCCCGGGATACCATGACCTGGTCCTGCCGGTGGAGGTCCCCTACGGGGAAGATCGAATCCGGGTCGCCCTGCGGAAGAAGACCGGCATCAACTATAAAATCGACTGCGTCCTGACCATCACCGCCCGGGATGCCTATCTGCCGGAGATCGAAGCCGTCATTACCGAACACGCCCTGGGTCCCGACATTCAAAAATCTTCGAAACGCCCGGTGGATTCGAATGATCCGAATGTGTACCGGCGGACCTTTCGCTTTTCAGTCAGCGATGCCGGGGTTCTGGGTCGGTTGACCGACACCCTTTTTTCGAAAGCCAAAAAGAAAAATTTCGTTTTCAATGTCTCCGAAGCCAAAACCGAGGCGACATTCACCACCAATCCTTCTCGGGAATTCCGAGCGGTCTGGATCAGCTACCTCGACTGGCCTCAGGGGGAGACCGACCCCGAACGGCAGAAGGCGTCTCTGCGGGAGATGCTCGACACCTTCAAGCACCTCAACTTCAATGCGGTTTTGTTTCAGGTGCGGGCCGCGGGGGAAGCCCTGTATCGGTCCGATATCGAGCCCTGGTCGGCCCTGTTGACCGGTGCCCAGGGCCGTGATCCGGGCTACGATCCCCTGGCTTTTGCCGTTCGGGAGGCTCACAAGCGGGGCATGGAACTCCATGCCTGGCTCAACCCCTACCGGGTGAAACTCTCCTCCGGATGCGGTTCCGGGGGCGTAAACACCGCCGCCAATCACATCACCCGAACCCGACCCGACTGGGTCATGCGGTTTCGCCTGTCGAACCGAAAAAATTGCTGCTGCTACACCATGCTCGACCCCGGCATCCCCGATGTCAGCGAATATATCGCCCGAGTGACGGCGGATATCGTTGAGCGCTATGATGTGGACGGCATCCATTTCGACGATATGTTCTATCCCTATCCGTCGGGTGATTTTCAAGGAATCGGCTCGGAAGACCGGGATACCTTTCGCCGGTACGGGCGGGGCGAAGGATCCATCGCCGACTGGCGAAGGGAGAACATCAACCGCATGGTTCGCCGGGTGAATTCGGCCATCAAGTCGACCAAGCCCTACGTCCGTTTCGGCATCAGTCCCTTCGGCATCTGGCGGCACGGGGTGCCCACCGGCACCGCCGGAATGAACGCCTACAACGTCATCTACAGCGACGCCCTGACCTGGCTCGCGGAAAAAAGCCTCGATTATCTCTCCCCCCAGCTCTACTGGAAAACCGGGGGAAACCCCGATTACGGCATACTGCTGCCCTGGTGGGCCCGGAAGGTCAAGGAGGCAAAACGGCATATCTATCCGGGTCAGATGGTCTATTATGTCCGGCCGGGGATGGTCTCGACCCACACCGGCAAACCCGAAAACGCCTATGAAATCGTAAGCCAGATCTATCTGAACCGGGACCATCGCTCCAGAAACGTCCTCGGAAACGCCTTTTTCAGGGCGGTGGGTGAAAACGGAAAACTGCTGGGGCCGGATGCCTTCAAAAACCTCCTCAAAGACGGTCTGTATGCCACCCCCGCCCTGCCGCCGGTGATGCCGTGGCTCGATTCCGATCCGCCCCTTCCGCCTGCCGATATTCGAGTGGCCGACCGGAAGGACCGCGGCCTTCGGGTGGCATGGACCGCCGCAGCCCCGCCTCGGGATGTTCGAAAATATGCGGTTTACACCGTCTACCACCAGGATGTTTCCCGGGCCGATTCCCTCAAGGATGCGGCCCACCTGATCGCCGTCACCGGAGAGAATGAAATCACCTTGAACGGCGACATCCGTTTTGAAAAGGGGGATTATCTGCTGGTAACGGCGGTCTCCCGAAACAACGTGGAAAGCGAACCGGGGCCTCCGATTCGGCTGGAGTAGCATTGCCCCGCCTTGACAATCCGGGGGAGGGCGATTTAGATTCAGGTATTGTTTCATTTCAACCTCAAATCGGAGCAGCGCAATGGACCAAGATACCTATGACGTCGTTATTCTCGGCACCGGGCCCGCCGGCCTTCAGGCGGCGATCCATGCGGCACGAACCAAGGTTTCCGTGCTGGTACTGGGGCGGGAGCACAAATCGAGCCTCTACCGGGCCCACATCGAAAACTACTGTTGTCTGGAAAAAATCTCGGGAGAGGAGATTCTCACTCAGGGGGTGGAGCAGGCCAAAAAATTCGGCACAACCTTTCTTTCTGAAGACGTGATCAAAACCGAGCAGGATGGCGACCGATTCGTCATCAGCACCGAAAGCCAGCGAAATATCACCACCACCGCCTTGGTGCTGGCCATGGGGATCAGCCGCAACCGTCTGGGCATCCCCGGCGAAAAGGAATTTCTGGGCAAAGGGGTGAGTTACTGCGTCGACTGCGACGCCAACTTCTACAAAGGCGCCAAGGTGGCCGTGGTGGGCAATGAATCGGCAGCGGTGTCCGGCGCCCTGACCCTGCTCTTTTACGCCGATGAGGTGCATCTGGTCGCCGAAGACCTTCGGGTCACGGATCGCCTTCAATACCAGATCGAGGAGTCGGCCGTTCGGGTCCATTCCGGAAAAAAGGTGAAAGAGATCCTCGGAAAAAATGCAGTGGAAGGGATCATCCTGGACGATGGAAAGCGGCTGGAGGTGGAAGGCGTTTTCATCGAAACCGGCGCCAAAGGCGCGGTGGAACTGGCCGCCACTCTGGGGGTTGCCCTGGACCCGGAAAAATACCAATACATCGTCGCCGATAAAAAGCAGCAGACCAACATCCCGGGAATATTTGCAGCGGGCGACATCTGCGGCCCGCCCTGGCAAATGGCCAAAGCGGTAGGGGAAGGATGCGTGGCGGGCCTGACGGCGGCGGCCTACGCGAAAAAAATGCGAAAGAAATAGAACATCAATGCATTGCCCGGGTCCGAATCTTTTCGGAATTGAACAAGGTCAGTTCCCAGGACCAGGATTCCGTATCGAACCGCAGGATGTACACGGATCCGTCATCCCCGAGGACCTTGAAGTACCGGTGATCCGGACCGATCCACCGGTCGATGACTTCCCGTATCTCAACCTGGTTTTTCCCGAGCCAAAAGCGGCGAGGTGTCTCCTCGCCGCGATACCCTGAATAACATTCTACACGAAGATCCTTCATCCGCACCCCCTCTTCGGCATTCGATTGCTCTTCCGATGACGAATCTGTTCAAAAGAATAAAACAGCCTCGCCCCGAATGCAATCCGCCCCCATGGGTGGCGCAGACGACAAAGAATATGCCAAAGGACCTTTATAAACGGTGGTTTACGAATCCGGGGTGATCCATTCCCACCCTTTTCGATAACTCAGGCTGATCTCTTTGAGCCGTTTTTTTTCAGCCGAAAACCGGTCCTTCATTCCCCGAAGCCATTCACCGTGGGCGATCACGTCCTCTTTTTTCAGAAACAGCTCGTGGTCGCTCCGCCCGATTTGAAACCGCGGCCCCTCCGGCCCCATTTCCATTTCCCCGTCATTGCTGCAGAGCATGCATCGAACCCGATGCGCATTCAGAAACTGAAAGGTATCCCCGCCGCATTGGGGACAGGAAGGGCCGGTTTCTGGCAGAGGTGAACCGAACAAGGCTTTCCCCAGTCCCGCAAGGATTTCCCGGTTCCGGTCATTAAAAAAGATCTCTCCGGGCAAGGCGCCGTAGATCCGGGCCGTTCCCTTGACATCCGCCAGGATCAGCTTCAGAAAGCTTCGAATGTTGAGCAGGGTATAGCCCTCTTTGCCGGGGATGCCGGCGATACCGATTCCCACGGCCGGTTTCCCCCACAATTGATCCACATGGCTGTAAAAAGCAAGGCCCCGATCCAGAAACCGCTTCAGGGCCGCATTGGCGCCCAGAAAATAGGTGGGGGCCGCCAGAATCAACCCATCCGCCTGAAGGATCGCATTCAGCACCGCTTCGAATTCATCCTTTTGCACACATTTGCCTTCCCCGAACAGACACCGGTAGCAGGCGATGCAGGGTTGAATGTCGAAATCGTTGAGCCGAATCATTTTCAATTCGTGGGGCTCCTCGATTTGAGATCCGATTTCCTTGACCGCCATTTCACTGTTGCCCAACTTTCTGGGCGAGGCCACGATTCCCAATACGCGTTTCATCAATGCTCCTCTACTTGTCTCGATTCACACCGGTTGCGGGTTTTCCCCAGCCGATTGCAGATTTTCCCGCCCTTGACTTGTGCCTTGGTTTTCCTTATAAAGGCTACGGATTTAAAAAAGCAACAGCTGAAATTCCATCTCATTCTCATATCCTACAAATTTGTTTCAGGGTATTCGTAATTTTTACAAATTTGTAGGGCTGTCCTCCGGCGCGAATCCACCTCCTGTTCAGCATTCTGGTATTTATTTAAATAGTTAGGAATGGATAGTTTGATTTGGTACGTCGATTGCATATTTTAAAGACGGCAAAAACATTCAACCCCAAACCCCTTACAGAACACGGCTGAGACAAGGGATTTTCCACCCAGAGAGGAGCATATGAGTATCATTAAAATTCATCGGAAAGACCAAAACATCGAACTCGCATCCAAACTTATGAACAGCGTCGCCGCCAAATACGATTGCAGCGTCAAATACAATACCGAAAGCGGCACCCTCAATTTTTCCGGAGACGATGTTTTCAAACGCCACATCATCGAAGAAACCGCAAGCCTGTTCATGAAACGCCGGTAGTTTTTTTATTCAAAATTCGTAGGCTTACCTCCCCTCCTGATCTCAAAGCCTGATCGATTTCCTCAGCCCTTCCCTTGAGCCGAATCATTCGATTCGGCTCTTTTTTTTTGGATTTGTCTTGAACTGTGGTTCTCGTGATTTACGTGATGGGCATGATTTTTGGCGGGATTATCATGGGCATCCTCCTGTCTTGAACTGTGATTTTTGTGATTTAAGTGATGGACAGGATTTTTGACGGGTTCATCATGGTCATCAGTCGAATCATAAAAATCACAGTTCAGACATCCCCGAATTTCGCAAAAA
>JBKHDE010000149.1:0-11699 GCA_046541495.1 Desulfococcaceae bacterium | reverse complement strand
TACCCGCTTTGCTACATTCCGAAATCAGCTGATCTACCCGTTTTTCCCGGAAGAATCAAATCCACCTTCCTGACGGACGGGGATCCATGGAAGGTTTTTGATAATGCGAGAGAAAAGATGGGAGAAGACGACGCTATTGGGCAGCACCCTGCTGCCCGGGTGATACCGGCTGCCCCTGCTTGGCGATTCGGTTCAGGAGCCGAATGATCTCCCGATTCTGTTCGATCATCTGGTCGTACTTTCGGATCATCTCCTCCTGGCGGGCCGCCATGACCCGGTTCTGATCGAATAGGATGGACAGCGACTTGGTAATGTAAAGCCCGCCCATGGCGATCTGCTCCAGTTTGTAGTCGGAGTTGACCGAGCTGTAGGGTTCCGGAACGACCGCCTTGAAATCCTGCTGGTATTCATCCATCAGTTCCTCCATGGGATCACCGATAGCGGTTCCGGGGATTAGCCATAATACCAGACATCCGATAAGAAAAAGAAAACGGTGTTGAACGGATTTCATGACTGCGTAGCTCCTTCTTCGGGTTGTGGTTTGGGTGAGGCCGCAGGTGCGGCGGGACGGTCGTAGATGAACTTCCAGTCCTTGTAGTTTTTCGCGGTTTGAAAATTCTCGTATGGAGATGGGAAGTTACCGGTTTTGATCGGTTTTCTTTCGCTGGTGCTGGCCACCCCCTTGAGGGCGCCCTCGGGACCCAGAATCAGTTTCCATTCACCGTCCTCGGTCATGGGGTCGGTGTAGATTCGTCGAAGGTATTTTCGAATATCCGGAAACCGGGGATCGATCAAAAGGTCCTCCAGACGTTTGGGATAGGCATCCTGCCGGCCCGACGGGGTGGCCCGGACGTAGGCGGCGATGGCGCTTCGAATCCGGTCTCCGCGAAAGAGCAGTTCCGCCTCTCTGTCCCGCTGCATCAGGATGCGCCAATACTGGCCGGCGCCGCTCAAGGCGATGCCGGTGACCACCACCGCCGCCAGCACCGCCAGATAGGTAAAACCGGCATCTGTTCGCCTGAATTTACCCCTCATCAATAGCCTTACCATTCATTGTAAGGGATGCCGTTAAGCCCGATCAGGTCGCTCCCGCTGCGGACATCGTAAATCCCGACCTCATCTCCCTCGGCCGGAATCAAGACCCAGGTTTCCGCGGACCGGGTAAAGGGGTCTTTGGGAACAGCCCGAATGTATTCTTTTTCCACCAGCACCTCCAGACTCTCCGGATAGGTGCCGTGGTCGGCATAGTACTGGTCGATGACGTCCCGAAACACGAAGAGGGTGTTTTCCAGGGAAGCCTCCCTAGCGCGGATCACGTACCGCTGCATGCTCGGCATGGCCAAGGTGGAGAGAATCCCGACGATGGTGATGACGATCATCAGTTCGAGCAGAGTGAACCCGCTCGAATCCCCGACCCGTGGCCTGTAAAGGAACATCTTCCCCATCGAGGTCACCAGTCCCGATAATAACTGCCGTCCAGGGCCTGTTCATCGCTCCGGGAATAGACATCATAGACATCCCCGCCGCCCCAGACCTCGCTGTCGGAATCATCCGCATAGGCCCGCAGCCCCCACTCCCCGTCTTCTGTCATCGGGTCTTTGGGGATCTTTCGAAGAAACTTTCGCTTCATCGGCACAGGGCCCTGCAGCTCCACCCCTTCCACCAGAATTTCCAGGGATTCCGGATAGCCGCTGCCGCCGGCGTCCACCGGGATTTTGCCTTCGTCCACCAATCGTTTGAAGTCGTCCACAGCGGTGCGGAGGGTCCGAAGATGCCGCCGCAGTTCCACCTCCCGGGTCCGCTTGTACATGAGTTTGGACAGGGGCATGATGCCGGTGGCCAGAATCGACAGGATGGCCAGGGTGACCGTCAGCTCTATCAGGGTCACGCCCCGTGCATTCGTAAATTTTCGAAAAATCGTATTCGACATCATTTTATTTGACGCAATTTTTCACCTTATCGGATTTCGATGGACTCAAAAATCACCATGTCTTCACTGGCGCCCATGATCGGCTTCGGGTCCGGCTTCGGCACCGGGTTCAGATCCGAATCCAGATCCTCGGGGATTTCCTCCCGGGGTCGATCCAAATACTTGTCCTCCCGTTCGGCGATGCTCTCGAACGGCTCAGTCAAAGAAAAAGTTTTCTCGGACCCGGACCAGATCTCCGATATGTCCGGATTCGGAACATCCTGATCCCGGGTGACGATGGGGGTAATGGCCATAATAATATCGGTGCGGGTCTCCTGGCTGTTTTTATTGGTAAACAGTTTCCCCACCATCGGGAGATCGCTCAGGAACGGTATCTTTCGCAGGGAATCCCGCTCCTCATCACTGATCAGCCCGCCGATCACCACCGCTTCGCCGTCGAAGATGGTCATGATGGATTGGGCGGTCCGGGTCCGAATGGCGAACTGGGGATCGTCGGAGGTGCCCAGGTTGGGCCCCAGAGAACTCACCTCCAGCCGCAATTCCAGCGTGATTTCACCATGCAGGTTGATCAGCGGCATGGCCTCCAGCTTGACGCCGATTTCATAATACTGGAAATCGAAAGTCACCACCCCGGTGGTATCGATCCGGCGGTTGGTGCGCAGCGGCACCCGCTCGCCGATCAGAACCTTCGATTTCTTTCCGTTCTTGACCCGAATCTGCGGGCTGGCCAGGGTCTGGGTGTCGGCATCCTGCTTCAGGAAGTTGATGGTGGCGGTGGGCACCGATACCAGGATCTCCTGGGTGGACAGGCCGGCCAGCGCGTCCAGGGAGGTGCGCTCCGAAAAAACGGCGCCCGCATCCACCCCGGAAGAGCCTTCTCCGATGCCCATGGTGACCGCCGGCGGATTGAGTTCCAGCCCGAGCTGCCGCTCTTTGGAGCGGCTCACCTCCAGGATTTCCACATTCAGAAGCACCTCGGCTTCGGCCCGGTCATTGGCTTCGATGATTTTGGCGGCGATTTCCACCACCTCCCGAGGGGCCCGAATCACCACCGCATTGAGCATTTCATTGGCGATGATGTTTTTGGTCTTCAAGATTTTGGCCAGCATGGCCACCACCTTCTTGGCTTCCAGGTTGGCCAGATAAAAGGTCCGAATCTGCAGATCCTGGTATTCCTTGGCTTTGGCCGGGGTGTCCGGATAAATCAGCAGGGTGGTTTCATCCACCGTCTTGGCCGCCAGTTCGTTGGTATCCAGAAGGACCTCAATAAACCGCTCAAAGGAGACATCGGTCATGAACAAGGTGACGTTCGTCTCCTTCAGATCCTTATCGAAAATGAAATTGACGCCGGTGAGGGTGGAAAGCACCTCGAACACGTTCATCAGAGGGGTGTTCTTGAACTTGAGCGAAATCGGTTCATTGCCCCCCTTGAGTTCGAGCCGGTACCGGGACGGAGGTTCCGTCTTTTTTTCGAAATAGGCCAGGTATTCCTGAGCACTTTCGTTGTCGGGATCGATTTCCAGGGCCTGTTGAAAAGCCTCCCGCGCGCTTCGGTATTGCTGCACCTTCAGCATATTCTTTCCCTGTTTCACATAATAGGCCGCTTTCTTCAGATTTTTGGCTTTTTGAATCAGGGCCAGGGCCTTGCGATTGCCGGGAACCATGGCGAGGCTCATTTGAAACTCCTCGATGGCCTCATTGAACAGACCGCTTTTGAGAAGCAACTCCCCTTGAGTCAGATGAACCTGAGAGGCCCGCCATTTGGCCCCCCGAAGCATCAGCTTGATTTCGGTATTGCCGGGATACTTTTCAAGCGCCTCCTGATAAAACCGGACGCTCTGATCCCAATCTTCGGCGGCGATATAGGTCCGACCCTGTTGAAGATAGCTGTCGGGTATGATGCATCCGGACAGGAAAAGCAGCACCATTGCGCTCCACAGCAGTCGAAGTCGTGCCGGAAAATTGTATTTTTTAGAAAGCATAATTTTATATATACCCGTCTATTGTTCAGCCGATGCCGGGCCGGGTTTACTTCGAATTCAATCGGTCCCGTTCATAAGATTTCAGAAACCGGGTCAGATCGATATGGACTGTGTCGTTGAGGTGTTCGGCCCGCAGGGTGATGGCATCCAGGGTGATCTCTTCGACCAGGTATTTGCCGTCGATACGGTCCCCTTCCCGAACCACCAGGGTCTGTTTTCCCCGTTGAAAAAAGATCACCGGCTCATCCCCTCGGGTGTAGATGCCGATCACCTGCAGCCGACTCAAATCCTGTTCCACCATCGATAAGGGGTCCTCCGCAGGCGGCTCGGCGGTATTTCCCCCGGCGGCCGGCGCCGGTGAAGGCGACGGTGAAGGCGGTTCGGGCCTCACGGCCGGAATCGGCTGAAAAAAATGCTGATTGAGCACTTCCCCCTGGTGTTCGGGCGGATCGGATAGGAGATGGAGATAAACCATGGCTCCCGGAACTTTGTTTTTATCTCCGCCGGCCGATTTGGAACCGGTTCGAGCGGCTTTTCCCCCACTGTTCCCTTCACCGGTATAGGTCAATTGTTCCACCCGCCCCTGCTCATAGGGATTCAGAACCTGGTATCCGAGAACCGCCAGAAACAGAATGACCAGGACCGCCAGCAATCGTTTCTTTTGATCGAGATCCACGAAACACCTAAGATTGGAGCTGCAAACTGCCCCGGAAATAGGTGGAAATGGTAACCCTCAACGTCACACCCCGGAGTTGGGTCGGGCTGTTTTCAAAAGAAAGCGTTTCGATACAGAACAGCCGCGGAGAATTCTGGATATCCGCCAGCAGTTGTTTGAGTCGGGGATACGGCCCCTGAAGGGTCAAGTCCGCCGCATATTTCAGCAGAAGCAGATCCACAATCCCCTCGGGCTTAAAAACTACCGGCTCGACAGCCAGGCCGTTCTTTTGAATCAGGGTATTCACTTCTTCACTCAGCTGTTCTGAAACCGACTCTTCGGGGAGCGTCTTTCGAAAGGCCTGAATCTGTTCCCGGGCCTGAATGAACTGCCGGATGGCGCCGTCCCGGTTGACCGAATGCAGGTCTTTTTCGCGCATTTCCCGATAATTTTGATGCAGACGCGCCACCTTGCTTTTTTGCTCCCCGGTCACGACGGCAAAATAGAGCAGGTTGATGACCAGGCACGCGCCGACCACCAGCCAAAGGGATTTGTTGGATTGAAACACCAGCAGATACCGACGAAAATCCGGCATGCTCAGGACCCCTCCTTATCGGCCGGAAGAACGGACTGGGCCAGACTGCCGAATACAGGTTCCGGAAAAAGAGTCGTCAGCTCCAAATGGGCCACGATATCGAATCGCACCGGCAATTTGTCCCGCTCCACCAAAGTTTCCGTCTCCGTCTCGCTCTCTTTTTCCAGATCGATCTTGAGAAGCTCGAAATTCCGAAAGAGATCGACCGTTTCCTTTTCTTTTAGATAATTGCTGACTTCACTTAGTGAGGTGGCATATCCTTTCAACTCGATTTTGCTGAAAGGCTCCTTGGGCGCCAAGCTTTCCAGATAGATATTTTCGGGCATGCCGGTTTCGATGGCGCTCAGAACCAGATCCCACGGAAACACATCCCGGGCGATCAGGCGGTTGACGAATCGTACATTTTTTTTGACTGCATCCATCTCCTTTTCATCGAGGCCGACGCTGCCCCGCTCCGCCAACCGTTCGGCCTGTTTCTGCTCAAGGGATTGGATCCTTGCCGTGTAATTATGAATTTCCTTGCTCAATTCAAAGTGGTGGCGGATATTGCATCCGGTGACCACCAGCGCCGTCAGCGCGGCCCCGATCATCATCAGATGGGCCAACCGCGGGTTGACGTATTCGAGAGTGGCTAAATTGATTCGAATGCGCTTGACTGCCATGATTCTTAAATTATGGATTCAGACTCTGGGCCGCGCCGATGGCGGCACTGAAATAGGAAACGCAGCGCGCCGAGCCGATCGCCCCCGAGTAGGTCGTCATGGGGAATTCATCCTCCCTCCCGTGTCCGTTCTCGATGGAAATAAACCGGCTTTCATCGATGATCACGATATCCTTGGCGATGATCTCCATCAGGCCCTCGGAAAGGTCCCGGTAATAATGGCCGGGATATCCCATGTAGAGGCTCTCGATTTTCTTGTCGGGACAGGCGTCGATAAAAAACTGCAAGGTCATATCCAGGTGGTGGTTGAAGTGGGAATCCGAAGGCCCCTTTTTCACCCCGTGGTAAAAAAGGATGTGCCCGTCTTCAATCACCACAAAAGAAAAATAGGCTTCAAAAAAGCCGAGAAAAGCGATGATTCCGGAAGATGGAATCTCATCGCTGTAGAAATTGAACTGGTTGATCCCGGACGGGCAGATGATTTCAGGAATAATATCCTGATCTTTTAACAGCGATTCATACTGGAGAATGATTTCCCGAAATGCCAAAACCACCAGCAACCGCGGTTTCCCTTCCGGGCTTTTCCCCAGCAGCTGGTAAGAAATCACGAATTCATCCGGAGAAATTCGAAAGGTTTTTCCCACCCACCAGTTCACCATTTTCTGAATTTCGGCGCCGCTGCGGGGCAGTTCATCGAATTCCTGGACCAAAATTTTCATGGTTTCATTGGGCAGCGACACGCCAATGCGGAAAACCTCTCCGCCGATGGCATCCACGGCAGACCAGACCGCGTTTTGAAAAGCATCCATATCCAGAATATTGACGCTTTTATAAGAACATTTCACTGTTCCCGGAGGGAGCGGCAGTTCTCCCCAATGGGTGAGAAACCACCCGTTTTTACGTTTTTCCACCCGGGACGTCTTAATAAAAAAGGGGGTAATCTCCATCCCGGCCAGGCTTTTTCCTCGCGGCATCAGCGGTTCGAGGGCCGAGGACAGTCGGGCGCCGATTCGGGGCAGCGCCTCGGAATTGAATCCGGCCATCGCCTCAACTCAGACTCTCGGTTTCAACAAAGGTCACCCGGTCGGCCTCCTCCAGGGTGGTGGTCCCCTGAAACACCTCTCTCAGGGCCGCGGCCCTCAAAAAAGTGGTTCCCATAGCGGTCGCCTTTTGTTTGAGTTCCGAGGCCGGGGCCATTCGAATGAACATCTCCCGGAGTTCATCATCCAGTTCCACCATTTCGATAATGGCTTTCCTTCCCTTAAAGCCGGTCCCCTTGCAGGAGTCACAGCCTTTGGATTTATAAAACACCTGATCGCGGCAGGATTCCGCCGACAGTCCCGATTCCGCCAGATCCCGATCCGAGGGATGGCTTATTTCCTTGCAGGGGCACAGGGTCCGGATCAGGCGCTGGGCCACGATGCAGTTGAGGGCCGACATCAGATTGAAGGGCTCGATCCCCATGTGGATAAACCGGTTGATCACCTCAAAGGACCGGTTGGCATGGACGGTGGTGAACACCAAATGGCCGGTCAGGGCCGATTGAATGGCGATCTGGGCGGTTTCGGCGTCCCGAATTTCACCCACCAGAATCTTGTCCGGGTCATGCCGCAGGATGGAGCGAAGCCCCCGGGCGAATGTGAGTCCTTTTTTTTCATTGACCGGAATCTGAACGATCCCCTTCAGTTGGTATTCCACCGGATCTTCGATGGTGATGGTTTTTACATCTTCACTCTGAACCTCGGACAGGGCCCGATAGAGGGTCGTGGTTTTGCCGCTGCCGGTGGGTCCGGTCATCAGAAACATGCCGTAAGGGGCCCGAATCATGCGGCGGATTCGAATCAATTCCTTTTCCGGCAGTCCCATTTCATCCAGGCGGAATTTTCCCTGCGTATCCGCCGCCAGGCTTTCCCGGTCGAGGATACGGATGACGGCGTCCTCTCCGTACACGGTGGGGAGAATGGACACCCGAAAATCGATCGATCGGTTTTTCACCTTGATTTTAAACCGGCCGTCCTGGGGAACCCGTTTTTCCGAAATGTCCAACTCCGACATGACCTTGATCCGGGAGATGATGGGGCTTTGGTGCTGAATATCCAAAGGATCGGTGGCCTGATACAGCATTCCGTCGATGCGGTACCGAATGATCACCCCCATTTCCGAAGACTCGATATGAATATCGCTGGCCCGCTTGTTGATGGCATCCAGAATGGTGGAATTGACCAGCTTGACGGTGATGCTCTCTTCACTGGTGACATTCTCGATGCTGAGATCATTGCGTCCCTCCTCGTCTTCCCGAACAATGGGCAGGCGCATGTCATCGGAAACCGTGTCCAGAAAGCTTCGGGAAGATTCCAGATTTTTCAGCAAGGCATCGAGTCGGTCTTCACTGACCACCACCACCGAAATGGACAGATCGAGGATCAGATCCAGCTCGTTTTCCAGCCGTATCAGGTCCCTCGGCCTCGACATGGCCACGACCAGCTCGTCTTCATTTCGCCGGTACGGAAGAAACCGGTATTTGAGCATCAATTCCAGCGGTATACCGTTGACCAGCTCGGGATCGGGAAGGTCTTCGAGTTCGACGTAGGGGTAATCGTATTGTCGGGCGATGACCTGGGCGGCCTGTTCCGGATCGATGAAGCCTTCTTGAACGCAGATATGGCCGAACCGCTGCTTGCTGATGGTCTGGCGGGAAGAGGCGTAATCGACCTGGTCCCGGTTCATGAATCCGAGGTCCAGGGCGCATTCACCGAATTTGCATTTCTTATAGGAGCGATACTTTTCTTCCATAGGTCCTCAGGTGATTTAGAAACATCAGGAGATGGTTCCGGCCAGTTGAAAAATAGGCATATACATGGCCAACACAATGAAACCGATAATGAACCCCATGCAGACCATCAAGGCCGGCTCGACGGCCGTGGTGATCATGTTGAGCTTGGCCTCGACCTCCGCTTCATAAAAATCGGCGATCTCATTGAGCACCGGTTCCAATGCCCCGCCACCCTCGCCGGCATGAATCATCCGCACCGCCAAAACCGGAAACAGGCCCTGCTTTTCCAGGGATTCCGAAAAACCGGTCCCTTGCTGAATATCCCCGAGTACTTTTTCAAGCCGTAATTTTATGAACCGATTGTCCAACACCCCGCCGGCGGTGCGAACCGAATCCATCAGCGGAGCCCCGCCCTTGAGGACCGTCGCAAGGGTTCGGGCGAATTTGGAAGTGGCATAACTTCTCATCAGGTCGCCGATAAACGGCAGCGACAATTTCAAACGGTCGATATGCATCCTGCCGAATTCGGTTTTATACAGGTAAATGCCTTCACAGAAGATCAGGATGACGCCCAGAAACAGCAGGAGATAATGAGTTTTAAGAAAAGTGCTGAATTGAATCAAAAACAACGTCATCGCGGGCAATTGCGCCCCCGACTCCATGAACGTTTCGGTGAAAGTGGGGACCACGAACATCAACAGAAACATCAGGGTAAAGACCGAAACCACGGTCAGGATAAGCGGGTATGCGGAGGCCGAAATCATCTTGTTGCGAATCTCGGTGGTTTTTTTCATATATTCCAGAAAGCGGGCAATGGCCCGGTCCAGATCGCCGCTCTTTTCACCGGCCTGTAAAGTGGCGACATATAATTTGGAAAAAATATGGCTGTATTTGCTGAATGCTCCGGACAGGGATTCTCCTGAGAAGACATCCCGTCGAATGTCTTTGAGCAATTTTTTAAATTCAGTCTCCTTTCCTTTCTGCACAATCACATCCAGGGCACCGACCACGGTCAACCCTGTTTTAAGCAATACCGATAGCTCCTGATTAAAGGAGTAGAACTCTTTCAAATTGATTTTTTTATGAAATTTCAACCGGTCCAGGAGAGACCCGCTTCTCTCCGTCGGCCGAATTTCAAGAACGAAGTTCCCCTGATCCTCCAGATGATGTTTCAGGGAGGTTTTGGAATCCGCCACCAGGGTTTGTTCAAGCACTTTGTTTTGTCCCGGTTCGGCGATTTTGCATTTGAAAGTGGGCATGCCTATCGTAAGATTCCCGAACTAAATAAAAAAAACCACCTTTTGAGGCGGTCTTTCAAAAGGAAAGACAAAAAAGTATCGTAACGGGTAGGAGTCGAATTTTCAGTAATTTTTCAGCAAAAAGGGTCAAAAACCAGATACGAAATCCAATCAGTGGTATCAGGTGTTCAAATAAGGAAATATGCACTTTTACAATCAAGCATAGACAAACATCGAAATTCTAGTATTTTAATATATTCAGGTCAATGGGGATGCACCGGTATTAACGGGTAGGAATTAGCAACTTCGGAAGAAAGCCAACCTTCATCAAGGAGGAACCCAAATGAAAATCAGCAGCGTATCGGAAATGAGAAATATGGATAAATCGGCGATCGAAACCTACGGCATCCCTGATGAAATCCTGATGGAAAACGCGGGGCTGGGGGCCTATTCCGTTCTGTCCGAGCAGGTGGATATCCAAAATAATCGTTTTCTGGTAATCTGCGGCGGCGGCAACAACGGGGGAGACGGTCTGATGCTGGCCAGAAAAATCCACTCCAACGGCGGCATGGTCAGCGTCGTTCTCTTGAGCGATCCCGGAAAATACAGCGGAGCCGCGGAAACCAATTACAAGAGTTTGACGCATTTGCCTATAGAAATGGCACAGTTCGAATCCGCAGCATCGCTGGAAAAGGATCTGCCCCGGTATTCCATGATCATCGACGCGATCTTCGGCACAGGCATTTCGCGACCTGTGGAAGGGAAATATCGAGAGGTGATCGACCTTCTGAACCGGATTGAGATCCCCGTGTTCAGTCTGGATATTCCCTCAGGGATTCACGGGGACACGGGCCAGATCATGGGCGTTGCCATCCGCGCCCAGACCACCGTCACCTTCGGTCTGCCCAAAATCGGAAACATGCTCTTTCCCGGATATGATCGGTGCGGGAAATTATATGTTACCCATATCTCGTTTCCTCCCTTAATATACCGGGCGGACACCATCAACATTGCCGTCAATGATCCGCCGGAACTGCCGAAACGGAATCCGGCCGGACACAAAGGCTCTTTTGGTGAAACCCTGTTTATCGCCGGTGCGGCCAGTTATTACGGGGCGCCTTTCTTTGCAGCCTTGTCCTTTTTGAAAGCAGGCGGCGGGTATGCCCGGCTGGCGGCGCCCAAAAGCATGACGCCTTATCTTGCCAACAAAGGAAGTGAAATCGTATTTGTTCCTCAATCGGAAACTGCGGCAGGCAGCATCTCCCTTGACAATAAGGAAGCGCTTGTAAAATCGGCCAATCAAATGGACATGGTCGTTCTGGGGCCGGGAATTTCGCTCGATGATGAAACCCAAAAACTGGCCCGGAAGTTATCCGCCGCGATCGACGTTCCGCTGCTGATCGACGGGGATGGCATTACGGCGCTGTGTGAAAACTTGGACATCCTCAAACACAGAAAAGCACCCACCGTTCTGACCCCTCATCCGGGAGAAATGTCCAGGATAACCGGAAAAAGCGTAAAAAACATTCTGGAAGACAGCATTCCGGTTTTGCAAAAAACCGCCGCCGAATTAAACGCGGTGGTGGTTCTGAAGGGGGCACATACCCTGATCGGTTTGCCGGACCGGAAAGTGTTCATCAACATGAGCGGCAACCCGGGCATGGGTACCGCCGGTTCCGGAGACGTGCTGACCGGCACGATCGCCGCCATGCATGGAATGGGATTATCGGTCGAAGATGCCGTCAAAAAAGGGGTGTTTCTTCACGGGTTGGCCGGAGATTTGGCCGCCGATCACATCGGGGAGGATGGAATCACCGCCGCGGACATCCTAAACCATATCCCTTCGGCGGTAAAAGCCGATCGGC
>JBKHDE010000148.1:0-11734 GCA_046541495.1 Desulfococcaceae bacterium | reverse complement strand
ATGCGTTGAAAGGCGCACGTACGGTTCTTAGGGGACTGGGGGCCAGTGATGGCCCCTGGTTACCCGACCCCATAAATATTATTCCCACTCATTTACATCCCACGTTACACGTGTTATTATACGTGCATATTAAAGGAGGTGCTCCCAAATGCAAAAGAAGCTTACAGTGACGATAGACGAAAAGGTCTACGAAGGTCTGCGTACAGTCATTGGGCCGCGAAAAATAAGTCGTTTTATTGAAGAGCTTGTACGGCCCCATGTTTTAAAAGAAGATATGTATTCTGCTTATAAAGAGATGGCAGCTGATCAAATAAGGGAATCTGAAGCCCTTGAGTGGGCTGAAGGCACAATTGGAGATTTTGACGATGAGGAGAGGTGAAGTATGGTGGATTAATTTCGAACCTTCCATCGGGGGCGAAATCCGCAAACAGCGACCGGCCGTCATTGTAAGCAATGATGCCGCAAATCATTATCTTAACAGGGTTCAGGTTGTACCTTTAACGAGCAGTGTCGACAAACTTTATCCAAGTGAAGCCTATGTGACGTTTCGAGGGAAAAGGGCCAAGGCGATGGCCGATCAGCTCACTACGGTGAGCAAGAAACGTTTAATCAATTCAGCCGGATCGGTCTCTTCTGTTGAAATGGAAAGTATCGGCAAAGCAATTACTACCCAACTCGACCTGTAAGGCAGAACCTGCCAGTCCACCGGACGGCAAAAAGCCGCCGCCGGTGACCGGCCCGTTATTTTCCGCATAATCTTCCTTGTATACACACAAATTACATGATAAGGTGTATAGAAAGTATACGGGAGGTGTTAAATGAAACGTACAAATATTGTGCTTGATGAAAAGCTTGTGGAAGATTGCTTAAGGGTGACCGGAATAAAAACTCGTAAGGCTTTGATTGATCATGCATTGCGTGAGTTGTATCGTCATGAATCTCAATCGAAAATTCTTGAACTCAAAGGCAAAATCAAATGGGAGGGTGATCTTGAGGAGTGGCGAAAAGGCCGAGATCTATGATAATTCTCGTCGATACGTCTGTATGGATTGATTTCTTTGCGGCGCGATCGTTACCACATGTGACAGTTTTAGAGGATCTTATTAAACACAGAGAAGACATTTGCACATGTGGAATCATTCTAACAGAGGTACTTCAAGGAATTCGAAAAGACACTGAATTTAGAAAAACAAGAGACTTGTTCAACACTTTGATTTGGCTTCAAATGCCCTACAACGTCTTTTTAAGTTCTGCAGAAATTTACCGAATATTACGTAAAAAAGGTATAACGATTAGAAAACCATTAGACTGCATGATTGCCTCAACCGCCATCGAAAACGATGTTCAGCTTTTACATAATGATAAGGACTTTCATCCCATAGAGAAACATTGCGGTTTAAAAGTCCTACCATCAATTACAATGTAAAGGATTTCAAGGGCGCTGATAAATTCGGAGTTACAATACACGGCCCTAAAGATTTATTGGAGGTGATAAAATGGGAGCGTTAAGTTTAAGATTGCCAGAATCAATTCATCGCCATATCAGAGAAATTGCGAAAGCCGAAGGGGTCTCAATTAATCAACTTATTTCCTCGGCGATAACTGAAAAGATATCTGCAATCATGACTGAGGAATACCTGATAAAGCGCGCTGAGAGAGCCAATCTTAAGGATATGGAGGCTATTTTAAATAATGTGGCAGATCGTGAACCATTAGCGGGCGATGAGCTATAGTCTCGATTACAGGCGCGATCGGGATAGGGAGGCGCCCCACAGCGCCACCCTCCCAGGCCACGCACCATACCTTGCGACATAAAGTCGCTTATTTTATTGCTGATCTTCGAATCAGCCTGCCGTATCGCCGGCAGTTTCTTACCTCGACATGCATTGCCGGTAACAGCGATGTATGAAGCTCGGAAGACAAGGTAACCCTCAGTCTCAGGATTGAAAGAGAAAATCGCAAGAGGACCTCAATTCCGGGAGCATCACCCGAATGAGGTGCTACAAAGGGGTTCCGCAACATCCACACCGATTAGCGTATCCGTTCCAGCAGCTTGTCGAAATAGCCGGCGTCCACCGCCGGCGGATCGATGCCCAGTTCCGCCACCGTCTTCTCGAACCGGGTGCAGTCGTACCGGGCCGTATCGGTCAGGTAGGGGATGACATCCTCCAGCGACTGGGCCATCAGTTTGAGGGCCCGGTCCCCCGTCTTCTCGGCAAAATCCCCCAACCGATTTCGCCATTCCTCAAACGGGACGATGTCGGTGATGATCCCCTGATCCCGCATCCGCTGAAACAGAGTTCGCCCGGGCGCCCGATCCTTTGAAATAATGTTGAAGGGCTTGCCGGCATACCCGTTCGGATGCTCGGCCACCCCCACGATGGCCCGCGTCAGCAGATCCACCGGCGTCATTTCAAAATACCAGTCTTCAACCTCCGGCGCACACCCGATTCGAGCGCAGGCCTCAAGAAGCATGCGCTGAAAATCATGGGGATTGGCCCGGCCGGTTTTGCTGTGATGACCGATATTGCCGGGCCGAAAAACGGCGGCGGGCAGCCCCCGGTCCACAGCCTCCCAGACCAGTTTTTCCGCCGTCCATTTGGCCTGACAGTAGCCGCTCGAAAGATCGTCGGCATAGGGTTCGATGGGGTCGTCTTCCCGAAAAGGGCCTTCCCCGGTTTCCGGAAAGATGCCGTTGGTGGAGATGTAGTAGAGCGGTTTGGTCGGTCCGGTAAAGGCCAGTCGAATCACCGCCTCGGTCCCGTCCACGGTATGGGGTTTAATCGCTTCGTACGGATAGACGTAGTTCACCAGAGACGCGCAGTGAAAGATCAGGTTCACCTCCCGGCTCAGCCGGCTCCATGTCTCCTCGGACAACCCCAGGCGGTCCTGCGCCAGATCCCCGGCCACGCCCTTTACTCGACCCTCAAAACGATCCTTCCACACACCGTAATAGGCCAGGTTATCCCGAATTCGCGCATCCGGCCCCGCTTTCTTCCCGTCCCGCACCAGGGCGTAAACGATAACGTCCTCTCGGGTCCGGTTCAGGATCTCATGCAGCAAGAAGGCGCCGAGAAAACCGGTGGCACCGGTGATCAGCACCGAACGGGCTTCGGTCAACGGACGGTCAAAGGCGGTTTCCTCAGGTAAAACAGCCGGATCGAGCCGGGCGTCTTCCACAAAACGGGGTCTCTTTTCACCATTCTCCTGACGGGGATTTTTCAGGTATTCGGTCAAAGCGTTCGGGGTGGGATGCTCATAGATGTCTTTGGCCAGAATTTTTTCTCCGAACACCTTTTCAACGGCCACCGCCATTTCCACCGCCAGCAGGGAGTGACCCCCGAAGTCGAAAAAGTCGGCATCTCCGTCCATAGCGCCCTGAGACACCCCGAGCATGCGGCCCCAGAGGTCCAGCATGATCCCCTTCAGTTCCCCCGGAGAGGCATGGGGCGGCACTTCGGGAAGATCCAATTCCTGCGCCCGTTTCGTGGGGGGCGCCGGCAGGGCCTTTCGGTTGAGTTTGCCGGTCACCGGGTTGAGCGGAATCGCCTCCATGGCGATAAAGATGCTGGGGATCGAATAATTCGGCAGGTCCCGGGCCAGGGCCTCGCGCAACCGCGGAGACACCCCGGTCTCCGGATCGATGCCGAGCTCGACAGCCCCATCCGGCACCACATAGGCCACCAGGCGCTTGTCGGTTCCTTCTTCCCCTTCCGCGATCACCGCACAGCTTTTCACCTCCGGCAGTTGTGTCAGGGCCGATTCCACTGCACCCAAATTGATGCTGTATCCCCGGATCTTCACCATGTCATCGCAGCGCCCCAGAATTTCAATGCGTCCGTCATCCAGAAACCGGGCCATATCGCCGGTGCGGTAATACCGATTGCCGTCGACCGTGACAAACCGTTCCGCCGTCAACTCGGGCTTTTTCAGATAACCCCGGGCCAGGCACGGTCCGCCGATAAGCAGTTCGCCCTTATCCCCCTCGGCCGGTCGAAGGTCTTCGTCGAAAAGCCGGGCGTCCACATCTTTATTGGGAAATCCCACCGGGCAGAACTCCGACCCGGTCTCCGCCATGGTCCGCAGATCCAAGGAAGCCACATCATGGCACTCGCTGATGCTGTAGGTATTCAGCAATCGGGTGGTATCGGGCAACACAGCCAGGGCCCGGTCCTTAAGATTCACGGTCACCACTTCCCCGTTCAGCCACAGCACCCGCAGATCGGCCAACCCGGATCTGATTCGCTCGCCGTCTACGGCATTGAGCACCGTCTCCAGCAGAGAGGGGGTCATCAACACCTCTGTAATGCGGTTTTCGGACAGGTAATCGATCAGAGGATCCGGATCATAGATGACATCGTCCGGAATCACATAGCTGGTACCGCCTCTCAGCAGCGGACGCATCACCTCCCAGACGAAAAAGATGTTGCAGGCCACCCGGTCCCCGACCCGGTAATCGCTGATTTCATACCGTCTGAAATAAGAGTGAACCGCCCCGCGGTGGGGATCCTGAATTCCTTTGGGCTCGCCGGTGGTGCCGGAGGAATAGGCCACAAACGCCAGATGATCCGGGTTCTGATCTGCGATCGCCTCCGGATCATACCGGCCCGACCGCCATGATTCATCCGAATCGATACACAAAACCCGGGCCGGGTGATCGAAGTCGAGGCGATCCGCATACGCGGACTTGGTCACCACCACGGTGGGTTCAGCTTCATTTAAAATTTTTTCAAGCAAAGTCCGGGGATAGGCCAGATCCAGCGGCATGTAGGCCCCGCCCGCCTTGAGCGCGGCGATATAGGGAAGGGTGTATTCGGCGCAGGTCTCCATAAAAATACCCACCGGCGTGTCGAAACGGACCCCCTGCGCCTGAAGGTAACCGGCCAGTTCATCGGTCAACCGATCCAGCTCGGCGTAGGAATAGGCGGTTGATCCGTCGACCACCGCCGGCACATTCGGGGTTTCAGCGGCCTGCCTTTTAAACAACTGGTGAAGGGTATTCGAGGAATGCATGAAATCACCTCCTGTGCGACCCGAGAATCCGCTCCGCAGATCCCGGAAATGGAAATTTATTTTTCAAGAAGTGTTGAAAAGATCATATCCGCAAAATAACCGAACAAGCAGATCTCACAGGAAAAAACGAGTGCAGATATTTCGCATTGAAAATAGTTAACTGATTAGTATGGGGATGATCCGGTGATTGTCAATGCAAAGCCGGATCGGTTCCTTCCTCACCGCGCCGCCTGTTCGAGCGAATCAGAAAATAGCGGACCACCAAAAGACCGCGAGTTCGGGGCGGTGAGGAAGGAACCGATCCGGCGGTTGCGAGAATTCGGCGAGTGTTCGTATTAATCAAGAATCGCTTCAAACACCCGCGAGAAATTCCCGCCCAGGATTTTCAGAATGTCTTCATCCGAATATCCACGACGAATCAGCGCGGCGGTAAAAGAACCCAGATCGCCGTGGCCCTGAATCACATCTCGATGGGCCAGCGGATTCGGCACGCCAAGATGATTCTTTAAAGAATCGCAGAGATCGAACCCGATCCCCACATAATCGACCCCGGCAATCTTCACGATATGATCCACATGGTCGACCAGATGGTCCACAGCAGCCCCGTGCCGGTCCTGATGGGTGAACACATCCAGGGCGTTCATGCCGATCACCCCGCCCTTTTCCGCCAGCGCCGCGATCTGTCCATCGGTCAGATTGCGCGGGACCGGCACCAACGCGCGGCAGTTGGAATGAGAGGCGATCACCGGTTTTCGGGCCACCGCCATGACATCTTCGAATCCCTCATCATTCAGGTGACTCACATCGACGACCATCCCCAAGTTCTCGGCCATTTCGACCAAATCCATTCCGAAATCGGTCAAACCGCCTTTGCGCTTCGCCCGGCTTGCATGAAAGAGCGACCCTTCGCCGGCATAATTTCGCCGACTCCAGACCAGCCCCAGTCCCCGCACCCCCAGTTCATAAAAAATTCGAAGCAGATTGAGATCATTCTGGAGCGGGTCCGCCCCTTCCAGCGACAGAAACAACGCGATGTCACCATCAACCCGGGCAGCCCGAGCTTCGGCCATGGACCGGCACAGGCGGAACCGGCCCGGGGTTTCATCCATCTCCCGGTGCAGACAAGCCACCTGATCCAACGCTTTTCGAAGCCCCATCTCGGGCAGAAACCAGTCATGAACGAAAATGGCCGAGACGATCAGATCCACCCCGCCGGCCAGAAATCCCGGCAGATAATCGGTTTCAACCACCCGCTTCGCACCTCGTTCCCGGCGGTTGGCGACCTCATGGGTCAGATCGAAATGGGCGTCGATGATGAATGCCTTGCGGTGTAGATCGGCGACGTGTTCTGCAAATTCTGAATCCATTTAAAAATGTCCTCGCGTTGTCCAAAATGTTGAGTATGGGATATCCGGTTCAAATCGATCACGACTCAGAGGATTCAAACTCCTCAAAAGCATCGATCGCCTCCCGGTCGTACCCCATACTCGCCACCATCAACTGCTTCGTATAGGGATGTTCGGGTGTCTTCCGCCGCAGCGTTTCCACTTCGAGGTTTTCGACGATAACGCCCCGATTCATTACCGACAGCCGGTCACACAGATGGGCCACCACGGCCAGATCATGGCTGACCAGGATATAGGTGAGCCCCCGCCTCTCCCGCAACCGAGACAAGAGATTGAGCACCTCGGCCTGGACCGAGACATCCAAAGCAGAAGTGGGCTCATCCAGCAGCAGAATCCGCGGTTCCAGAATCAACGCCCGGGCCACCGCCACCCGCTGCTTCTGCCCTCCGGAGAGCTGGTGGGGGTACCGAAAGCGGAACTCCGCTCCCAGACCCACCTCCTCCAATGCCCGAATAATCCTGGCTTCCGCATTCCCCAACCGATGAATCGCCACCGGCTCCGCAAGAATTCGATCCACCGTATGCCGGGGATGGAGTGATCCGTAGGGGTCCTGAAACACCATCTGGACTTTTTTGTGGAATGCCTTGCTGCGCCTCGGTTCCTGCGCCTCCCCGTCGATAAGGACCTCCCCTTTCCAGTGGTGGATAAGACCGCACAAGGCCTGAAGAACGGTCGATTTTCCGGACCCCGATTCCCCCACCAATCCGAAGACCTCCCCCTTCACCACCGAAAAGGAAATCCCCCGCACCGCCCGAACGGCTTTTGCGCCGCGGCCGAAGGTGACGGACAGGTTTCGCACCTCAATCATGAAGCGGCCCCAGCCAGGCCGAATCCCTTTGCAAGGTCGGCAGGAACCCGCCTTCACCGTCGATCCGGGGCAGGCAGTTGAGCAACCCCCGGGTATACGGATGCTGCGCTTTTTCCAATTGACCGGCCTCACAGGTTTCCACCACCCGGCCGGCATACATGATGAGGATTCGGTCGCAGAAGGAGGCCACCAGGTTGAGGTCATGGGAGATGAAGATCAGCCCCATCCCCCGTTCGGTGACCAGATCGTCCAGAATGGCCAGAAGCTGAAGCTGCACCGTGACATCCAGGGCCGAGGTCGGCTCGTCCGCGATCAGCAGATCCGGATCCGGAATCAGCATCATGGCCACCATGATCCGCTGCCCCATGCCGCCGGAGACCTCGTGGGGATAGGCCCGAAAGACCCGCTCCGGGTCCCGAATGCGGACCGCCCGAAGCATCTCCATGGCCCGATCCCGGGCCTCGACCTTGGATACGGTCTTGTGAATGCGGTAGGCCTCGGCGATCTGCTTTCCGATGGTCATCACCGGATTCAGTGAAAACTTCGGATCCTGCATTACCATCGAGATACGACCGCCCCGAATCTTTCGCCAGTCCTTTTCCCCCGTATCCATCAGGTCGATGCCGTCAAAAAGAAGCTTTCGAGCCCTCACCTTTCCGGGCGGCCGCACCAGCCCCAGCAAGGACCGGCCGGTGACCGTCTTCCCTGACCCGGACTCCCCCACGATTCCCAGCTTTTCCCGGCCCATGGTAAAACTCACCCCGCGCACCGCATGGACCGGTCCTTTGCGGGTGGCAAACGTGACGTTCAGATCCTCTACATCCAGCAAATACGCCATGCCGCTACCGCTCCGCCCGCGGATCGAGGACGTCCCGTAGGCCGTCTCCCAGAAGATTGAACCCGAGGCTCACGATGAAGATCGCCACCCCCGGCATGGCCGCCACCCACCACTGGTCGAGCATATACTTCCGCCCGCTGGAGATCATGGCGCCCCACTCCGGCAGCGGCGGCTGGGCCCCCAACCCCAGAAACCCGAGCCCGGCCGCGGTGAGGATGATCCCCGCCATATCCAGGGTGACCCGCACGATCAGCGAAGACATGCACAGGGGAATCACGTGACCGCAGATGATCCGCACCGGCCCGGCCCCTTGAAGCCGCACCGCCTGAATGAAGTCCGACTTTCGAATGGTCAATGTTTCAGCCCGGGCAATCCGGGCATAGGGCGGCCAGGCCGTAATCGCAATGGCGATCACGGCGTTTTCGATCCCCGGCCCCAATGCCGACACAAAAGCCAGGGCCAGAATCAGCTTGGGAAAAGCCAGAAAGATGTCGGTGATCCGCATCAGCACCGTATCCAGAAACCCCCCGGCAAATCCCGCAATGGTCCCGATCATCAACCCGGCCGGCGCGGCGATAATCGCCACCAGCACCACCACATAGAGGGTCAATCGTGATCCATACAGAATGCGGCTTAGAATATCCCGCCCCAGTTCATCCGTACCCAGGAGGTGTCCTTCGGTAAAAGGCGAAACCAGCCGTGCGTCGAGATCGGCCACATTGGGTGGAAAAGGCGCCAGAAACGGCGCCAGGGCCGCCACCAGGATCAGGGCCAGGATAATCACCAGACCGATCAGGGCCAGCCGGTTCTCCATGAGGGCGGTCCAGCCGAGATAAACCCGTCCGGCCCGGGCCTGAAACCGGGATTCGGGGGTGGCGGAGAGAAGCCAGGTGCGGAGCGTGGTATTTGTCGACATGGTTGAACAGGTCCTCGGGTCCGTTATCCATCAACACTTCCGGTCATCCATGACGTATAAGACCGGTTTTGTCAACGGGGGTACCGTCGGCGCGCAATGCATGGAATCCGTTTATGATCCGAATAGAATGGACTTGTCAAAAGGCTTGAATTATAATTGGATAAGGAGAAAAGGGAGACACCATTGAGACGATTTCATTCATACGGCCCGGTCGATTGCAAGTACCATTTTTGCGTGCCGAGAACCGAATTGATCGACCGGTGCGTGGAACGGATCACCGGGAGCGGGGAAGAAACCGGCCACTACTTCACCATCTGGGGGCCGCGCCAGACCGGAAAGACCTGGCTGATGCGACAGGTCAAAAACAGAATCGAAAGAAGGTGCGTTGACCGCTGCCAGGTCGCAACCATGTCCATGCAGGGATTGATCTTCGAGGAGAATGAAGGCGAAGATGCGTTTTTATCGAAGGTGTCACTCCTATTTCAGGAAACTTTCCGAGCGGACATCGATCCACCCGAAACTTGGGAGAATTTCAAATTTTTTTTCCATAAAAAAAGCGGCATCTTCGATCGACCTCTCATCCTATTCATCGACGAATTCGACAGTCTGCCGCCTCGGGTGATCGACCGCCTGGTCACACTTTTCAGGGACATGTATTTAAAAAAAGAGACATACCTGCTCCACGGCCTGGCATTGATCGGTGTCCGAGCGGTTCTGGGAGTGGAAAGCCTTCGCGGATCCCCTTTCAATATTCAACGATCTCTTCATGTTCCCAATCTTTCCATGGCGGAAGTCACGGACCTGTTCCGCCAGTATGTGGAGGAGAGCGGGCAAATGGTCGAACCGGAGGTCGTTTCATCCGTTTACCGTTCCACCCGCGGGCAGCCGGGTCTGGTCAGCTGGTTCGGGGAACTCCTGACCGAAACCTACAATCCGGGAGAGGAACAACCCATCGACCTCCCCCTCTGGGACTATGTCTACGGTCGGGCCCGCCGAACGGAATGGAACAACACCCTCCTCAACCTGATCGCCAAGGCCAAAGGGCGGCACACCGACAAGGTCATCGAGCTGTTCTCCCGATCCGATATCCCCTTCAGCCTTCGAAACGAGTGGTGCAGTTATCTCTATCTCAACGGCATCATCGATGCCGAGGATGTGATCGATGAAAACGGGCAAATCCTTCAAGTCTGCCGGTTTTCATCCCCTTTTGTCCAGCACAACCTCTATGACGCCCTCACGGACGATCTCGTCGGGGATCGGCTGCCGATCCTCGCCCTTGATCCGCTGGATGAATTGAACGATGTCTTCGAAGGGGACCACCTCGATCTGCCCGCCTTACTCAATCGCTATCGCGATTATCTGAAACGCCTGGCGGATAAGGGACTCAACCCCTGGAAGGACCAGCCGAGAAGAGCGGATATCCATCTCACCGAGGCGGTGGGCCACTTTCATCTCTATGCCTGGCTCATGGCGGCTGTCGGAAGGCGCTGCGCGGTCAGCCCCGAATTCCCCACCGGCAACGGGAAGGTGGATCTCCATCTTCGATGTCGGGATAAACGAGGGGTGATCGAGGTCAAAAGCTTTGTCGATGCAGCCGGCGTGAAGACCGCACGAACTCAGGCGGCTCGCTACGCCAAGAGTCTGGGGTTGGACCGGGTCACGGTGGCTTTGTTCGTGCCGGTGAGCGATGCGGATGTATTGGAAAAACTCTCCGGTGAAACCGATACGGACGGGGTTCGCGTGTGGGTAGCCGCGATCGGGTGGGCTTAAAAATCTTCAGAATAGTTGACAAAACTAGTTTTTCATACGATGCTGTCGTTAACATAAAATGGTATTTAAACGATAGCATACCAAAGTATGATACAAATTCTCCACAAGCTCAATCCCTGGTGGGAGGGTCAGGCGGCACTCACTCAGACAATCCCCCGCCCGCGTTACCTCAAGCAGCTGAAGGAATCCCTGGATCGCCGGGATATCGTCTTGGTCACCGGCCTGCGACGGGTTGGTAAGACGACGCTTCTTCGTCAACTGATCGACGCCCTACTGCAAAACACGCACCCCTCGGATATACTGTACGTCAGCCTCGATGCCTACGGACTGGAGTCCTATTCCATTCACGACATAGTCGAGCAGTACCGCATTCTGCATCGGCTTAAGATTGAAAAGAAGATCCATCTGTTTCTGGATGAAGTCACGGCAAAACCCGATTTTCAAAGGGAACTCAAGGATTTTTACGACCATGAAAATGTCAAGATTTATGCCTCCGCATCCTCGGCTTCTCTTTTCCGGGATCAAAAAGCCTATCTGACGGGACGCACCCGGACCATGGAAATTCTGCCCCTCGATTTCGACGAGTTCCTGGAATTCAAAGATGTTCGAATCAGCGCCGCAAACGAACACCTGCGGGAGAGCTACTTCATGGAATACCTGGAAACCGGCGGCCTTCCGGAATACGTGCTCACCGGAGACATCGTCTATTTGACGGAATTGATCGACAGCATTCTGCACAAGGACATCATCGCCTTTCACGGACTCAAGGATGCCACTCTGGTGCGGGATTTTTTTCGCCTGCTCATGGAACGTGCCGGCAAACAATTGACCCTCAATCGAATCGCCAACATCCTCGGGATCAGCATCGACACCGTTCGCCGGTACCTGGCCTATTTCCGGGAAACCTACCTGGTGTACACCATCGAGCGCTGCGGAAAACTCAACCAGCGGCTTCGATCTCCTCAGAAGGTCTACGCCGGGGA
>JBKHDE010000147.1:0-11761 GCA_046541495.1 Desulfococcaceae bacterium | reverse complement strand
ATGGTTCGCCTCCTATATGTTGATGCCGATGGCCCGACGCACCAGCTGAGTGAGAGAGCGCTCCGGGGGTTCCACCGATTTGCCGGGAATTTCCATGACGATCGGCTGCAGCCGGTCCATCTTGAGCCGGTCGATCCGCTCCCGCAGTGCGTCGGACCATTCCCGGGTGATCAGCAGCAGCTGAAGCGCCTCATTCTGAAGGGCTTTTTCCAGTTCGGCGGAGGCCGTCTCCTTGTCTTTCACCGGAATCCCGTGGGCCCCCACCAACCGGAATCCGAGCACCGTGTCCCGATCCCCGATGACGAAAATAGACATACTGAAGCCTCCTTATCCGCCGCCGCCGAAGCCCATCAAAATCATAAAGGAGATGATGAGCCCGTAAATGGCGATCCCTTCGGCCAGACCCACGAAGACCAGGCTGCGGCCGAAGATATCCGGGTTCTGGGTCATGCCCCCGATGGCCGCCGATCCGGTCACGGCCACGGCGATTCCGGCGGCGATGGTGGAGATGCCCACCGCCAGGGCCGCGGCCATATTCTTGGAACTTTCGCCTTGACGGCTTGTCTGCCCAGATGGTTCCGCTTCCATACCGTCTCCGGCCGGGCCCTGTTCCCGGGCCATAATCGGGGTTCCGGTCAGCAGCACCGTGGTCACCGCCAAGCCCCCCATGCCGTTGAGCACCAGAAAACCGGCCACGATCGTCTTCAGGGTCTGAATCCGGGTAAACCGACGGCTGGTCCTAACCAGCAGCCACAGCACCGCCGGTCCGATTGCGGCAAAAATGATGTATTTATCCATGTCGCCTCCTGAGTATCTCTGATTTCACATTTTTTCCGGTCCATACAGACGGAATGGTTTAAAGAATATTCCCCTGCCCCCGTAAAATTTACTGAAAAATTCATAGTATTCGAGACGCAGGGCCTGAATGCCCACCACCAATCCCTCAAACCCCACCACCAGAATCGTTCCGATCAGGATAATCGACCAGCGAATGAATGGCCCCCCGGTTTCGGCCAGCGAAAAGATCACCTGCATAAAGGCCGCGTGGGTCATGGCAAAGGCCCCGAGTCGAACGAAAGAAAAGGTGTTGCTTACATGGCTGAGGACCGTCTCGAAAATCTCGAAAAAACCCCTGGCGCCGAAGGTCGCCAACCCGTCTTCCACCAGGGGTTTTTCACCCGTGATCCAACGGTTCAAGGGTTCGTTCAAGAAAAGAATGACCGCCGGTATCATAAGCATCGGCGCCAGATACGCGATCGGCAAGAGCCCCTGAACCGCGGCGTAGCCGCCGCCGATCAGGGCCCAATAGAAAACGGCGCCGGCGATGCCGCCCCGGCCGAACAGCAGGGTTCCCCATTCCCGGGCCCGAAAGGCATTGGCCATGGAGGCCAGATATCCGACCGTCAGAAGCGCCGCCCCGCCGATCACCGAAACAGCAAGCAGGTCCAGGATATCGTGGATCGGATTGATCCAGAGACCGGCAATGATATCCTCCCGTCCGAACAGACTGCCGTAGAGAAATCCGAACACCGTTCCACTGAGACCCGCGGCGATCAACACCCCGCCCAGGGATCGAATCGCCCCTTTTCCTGCCGCCAGGGCGATCCAACCGATCAAAACCAGCATGAGCCCGTGGCCCACATCCCCGAACATCATGCCGTACATCAGGGTGAAGGAGAGGGCCGCCAACGGGGTCGGATCGATTTCATCGTAGCCGGGAGCACCGAAGGTCTTCACGATCGCTTCGAAAGGACGGAACAGCCCCGGATTTCGCATTCGGGTCGGCGGCCGGCGGGGGCCGCCCGCCGCCGGGGTGAGCAGTTCGATATCGGCCCGGCCCCGGGTCGCCGTCTCCATGGTGGCGACCACCCGGTCGAGCTCCGGTTCGGGAACCCAGCCGGAAATCAAGAAGGTCTCCTCATGTCGGGAAAACCGCGTGATCGCCCGAACGATCTTCGAATTGGAAACCACCTCCCGGTGCAGCACCAGAAGCCGCTCGGCCCAGCGCTCCGCCAATCGCTCTCCGGATTTTTGGAGATCGGCCAACCGGTCCTCGGCTTTCTCGAACCGCTTTTCCAGCTCCGGCAACACCTCCGCGGGAACCCCCCGAATCTCTTTCGGCAGCGAAATCGGCTTCATAAAGGCCGCCTTCAAAGCCCGATCCAGGACATCCGAATGTTTTCGGGTGGTGGCCGCAATGATCAACAGCCGGTCCCCTTCGGTCGCTATCGGAATCACCAGCATGGGAATTCGAAACAGCATCATCTCCACCGGCGCATCCCCATGGCGCCGCGCAGGCTCCAGAATTTCAATCTCCGCACGGCCCCGGGCGGCATTTTCCAGCGCCGCCGCCACCGAATCGACGGCGTTCACCGGCGCCTGGCCGGACACCAGAAAAAGGTCGCCGTGGCGGGCGAACCCCGAGACCGCCTCGGCCGCCTCCAGGTTGCTCGTGGCCATACGCCAGAGAGTGAGGGTTTCCTGAAACCATTGGTGCTCCAGGCGCCGACGCTCCTTTTCGAGGTCGGCCCGTCTCTTCTCCACCGTCTCCAGGTTTTCTTCCAGTCGGCGGATACATTCGGCCGGAGTCCCCTTCATCTCCTTTCGAAGCGGGATCAGCTCCACAAAGAGACCGCCCATCGCCCGATCCAGAATGTCGGCATGATCGCGGTCGACGGCCGCCAGAATCAGGTCGTGGGCGCCTTTCGCCCGGACCGGAATGACCACCGATGAAATTTGGAAGAGAACCGCCTGAAGGTGCTCCAGGTTTTCCTTGGGAATCTTTCCGATTACCCAGTAGAGATAGGCCGGGTTCCGAATTTCTTCCACCGCCACCTCCAGAGGGCTCATGAATTTCATCTCCCGAATCAGCCCTTCCAGGCGCTCCTTTTCCGCATCCGCCGCTTGCCGCCGATTCCGCCAGTCTGAAACATCCCCCTCGATTCGGGACAGACGACGACCGATTTCATCCGCATCCCGGCTGGGTACGGCCTGCTCGGAGGGCGGCATGGGGGGCGGTTCGATTTCCAAGGTCGACATAAGATCTTCCAGACGTTTCACCTGATCCGAATAGATGTCGGCCAGTTCGTTCCACCGGGGGCTTCCTTCGGACCAGGTCTCTTCGCGGGTCTGCTCAAGATGAAGCTGGTCCAGGCGGACCAGAGATAAGGTCACCGCTTCGATTTCCGACTCGTGGATAAAAATATTGATTTTTCGGGTGCGGGTATTACCGAACCACGGCCACTTTCGTTTTTTGGGGGTTTCAAACAGGGCATACCGAAGGGTTTCCAGATTTTCCTCGGGCAGGGTGCCGACCGTCCAGTGCAGAAAGTCCGGATCCCGTATCTCTTCCAGGGGCATATCGACCGGCTCGAGAAGGCGAACCTCCTGGATCAGGCGGCGGAGGTGCTGCTTTTCGGTATCCGTCTCCTTTTTCTGTTCCCGCCAGGCGCCGATGGCCTGTTCCGCCTCCTCGATCACCCCGGCGATCTCCGATGCATCTCCGGTCGGATTCAGCAGCCGCGGGGGAATCATCCGCGGCCGCTGTACCGCCAATGCATCCAGCAGGTCATCCAGGCGCTGCATCAGGTCCCGATAGGTGTCGGCAAGCCGATTCCAGCGGCCGGTCTCTTCGGCGTCTTCCCCGTTCGGCCTTCCGCTCAAATGGAATGCCTCGAGCCGGGCCAGTTCGACCACCGCGTTTTCGATATCCGATCCGTGCAGAAAAACATGGACCCGGCGCATGGGGCTCGGCAAAAACAGCATGATCAGTTTCCCTTCGCCACCGGTTTTCCGGCAAAAATCGCATGGGGCCGGGTCGCCGTTTTCTGGATCAGCTGAAACAATCGATCCTTTTTTTTATCGGGGATATCTCCGGACAGATGACAATAGCCCCCTTCCGTGAACCGGCCATACCGGTCGATCAGCCCCACCGCTTTCAGGTCTTTTTCGATCCGGTCCCATAAAGAGATGATCCGCCCCCGCCATTCCTGAGCAAACCGATCTCGTTCCCGTTCGTTTCGCTCCAGACGGCTTTCCGTCTGATTCAATACTTGATCCAGGTCTTCTTTTGAAGCTTCCTCGATCATTTCAAGCGGTTCAAAAAAAAGGGAATCGAGCACCCGGTGAAGCAGGTGTTCGTTTGAATGAATGGTGGCCGCACCGATCAGGAGTCTCCCTTTTCGTTCCAGCAGCGGAATGATGATCAGCGGATTCCGCAGTGCCGGACAGGTCATCCGGTCTTTCTGATCGGAAGGCATCCAGCCGAACCGAAGCGCCAGGTACCGGAATTCGCCCATTCTCGGATAATCCACCCCCGCCGACTCCAGGCATTCGAGGTTTTCAGTCAGGTGTTGAAACCGGTCCGCTTTTTTGGCCGATTCTCGTCGGGTTTTCCGCCAACGGTCGAGTTTTCTGTCGATTTCGTCGAGCAGAAGCCGGGCTTCCTCCATATCTTTTTGCGGCTCGAGCGAATCGGAGGGGCCGCCCCGCTCCGGTTCGAGTCCGAGCGAATCACTGATTTCGGCGAACCGGTCGTTCTGGTGCGCAAGGGTATCGGCCAACTGATGCCATGTTTCCATTCCCTTGTCCTCGGATTCCATCAGACGCAGCGTCTCCATTCGAGTGAGTGCGTGTGCCACCGGAACCGCATCCGATTCATGGATCGACACATGGATGCGAATCCTCATTGCCGCCCCCGGTCGCCGATCAGGCTCGAACGGATGCGATTCACAGACCATCCGTTTATCCGACCTTCCATCAATGCGATCAGATCATCCACTTCCGCTTCCAGGAGCACGATGTAAGCCAGAGCCGTGCCGAGGTGCAGCGGATATCCGGTCAACATCTCTCTGGCCTCCCGGTATAAATACCGCCGGAAGATGATCTCCAGCTCGACCACCGCATCCCGAACCGGTATATCCTCTATCCGCTCTATCCCCGGAAGCGTGTCCCCCCACAGTTCCCTGACGATCTCCAGGGGCGGCGCACCGGTGGCCACCCGCTGAATCACCCGGACATTGACGCATCCGCCTTCGGGCACGGTGTAGCTGAGGATGGTCTCAGGCGCCATATTGAAGAAGATGCGGTAGCGATAGGCCCAGAGCAGGTTCCGGAAATCGATCATGGTTCCGACCAGGCGCCGGGCCGCTTGCCCGTCCCGGCCCCAGAGCCTTCGAAGGCTTTGGCACAGTTTACGGTAATAGGTGATATACAGAGAAATCTCCAACAGATAAACGGCTGAACGGCGCCGGTATTCGTGAAAGGCATTCTGAAGCGATCGTCTATATTCGAGTCCGGCGGAGGCATTGCCGACCCGTTCGATCACCCCGGCAACCGATTGGGCATTTCGCAATTCGTCCCAATCCAGGCGGGATGCCGGGCCGAGGTCGAGCAGAGATTCATCGACCCGGTGAACCGGTTCTCGCCTGTGATGGGCCCGAAGAATAATGATCAGGTTATCGATCTCAATCCGTCGCCAGAGCCGATCGACCAGCCGTCTGGCCGCACCGCGAAGAAACGGCATCGGCAGTCGAATTCGATCGGCCAGCGAACACCTGAGCCGTCTTTCAACCGCTTCGATATCGTCGGGCGCTTCGACCACAGCATCCCGATAGGCCGTACCGCTCAATATCGAAATCATGTCTTCGAGATCTTTCCCCGCGAGCAGACGGTTCCATGCGCCCGATTCGAGCAGACGGCCCAGCCCCGCCTGAACCGCGGCATTGGCCGCCGAATATTGGAAAAGGCCCAACATCATCTTCCCTCGGGGTTGAACGAATGCATTGAATCTATTCCGACCTTTCCGTAATCCGGTCGACCAGGAAACGAACCGCCGCATCCATATTCTCCTCCGCGTGCTGGCGAAGCCCGTCGATGCTTCCGACCCCGGTTCCGCGGCCGCCGGCCCTTTTCTCCGCCTCATCCCGGGCTTCGGACACGATCTCCTTCGCTTCGGATTCGGCCGATTCTTCGGCCTGCCTGACCCGTTCATCCGCTTCGCGTTCGGCCGACTCAATGATGTCGTCGGCCTCCGCTTCGGCCTGTCGAACCTGCTCCCTGGCTTCTTTTTCGGCGTCAATGAGGCCCTGAATCACTTTCTGGTGGGCGCCGTTTCGGGATCGATTGGCCATGGTTCCTACTCCGCCTTGATCCTTTCATAGAGCTGTTCGGTATCGTCGCGACGGCACAGCTCGGTGCCCGGGGTCATCACCGCCGCCGCACCGGCGGCCACCCCGAATTTGGCCGCTTCGGGGATCGACTGACCTCGGGCCAGGCTCAGGACGATCCCCGCCACCATGCTGTCTCCGGCGCCGACCTTGCTCTTGATCGACACGGTGGGAGCCCGCAGCCGCCGGCATTCATCCCCCCAGACCAGCATGGCGCCGGCCGCGCCCAGAGAGATCACCACCACCTCGTTTTTGCCGTCCCGAATCAAGCCCCGGGCCTGCTCCTCCAGATGGGCCTCATCATCGAAGTCGGGCTGACCGGCCAGTGCCTTGAGTTCATCCACATTGGGCTTCAGGAGATATACCCCCTCTTCGACCCCCTCCCGGAGCGGCTTGCCGGAGGTATCCAGAATGAACTTGATCCCCTCTTCCTTGCATTTTGCGGCCATGCGGGCGTAAAAATCTTCCGGGATCCCCGGCGGCAGACTCCCGCTGGCGACCAGAAAATCGGGTTTGTTGTCGGCCCCGGACAGGGCATCGAGGACCCCCTGCCATTCCTTTTCAGTTACTTCGGGTCCGGGCATGCCGAACCGGTACTGCTGTCCGGTGTTTTCTTCATAGACAATCAGGTTTTCGCGGGTCCATTCGGTGATTTCCACCGGGTGATGATCCAATCCTTCTTCATCGAGGAGACGCTGAAGCCGCTTTCCCTGAAGCCCGCCCGAAAGATACACCGCCTTGGATTCACCCCCCAGCTGACGAACGGCCCGGGATACATTGAGCCCGCCGCCGCCCGGTTCATACCGGGGCACACCGCAGCGGAGTTTCCGTTCCGGAACCACATGGTCGATGGATGCGCTTTTGTCGATGGTGGGATTCAAGGTGATGGTGGCGATGGATTTCATGATCATCCCTTTCTAATATGGGGTAAACGGTTGGCGGCCCTCTTCCTGCGAATTTTAAATGTTATTTGTCAAAGATTCAGCAGGATAAATCAATGGGGAGGGTTATGTATTTATAGAAAAAGAATTCGGTATTATTCGGTTGTCAAATCGAATTATTCCCGATCCAAACAAGGATCTCACTTTTACCTTTCCTCCGGCCCTCGTATACATGCTTTGCGGTATATCCAATGACCGCCATAAAAGGCTAACTTTTTGTGGAACCGATTTATTCGCCACGACACTCAATGCGGCAAATAAAAAGGTCAAACTCCTGCAGCCTGTAAATAATGCCTCCCGAATCCAGCGCTCAGCGCTTGTGTGGATGCCCTGACAATAGAAAGGAGAAGAGAAATGAAGCAAAACCACCATAAAAACGGACAAACCCTGGAACGGCTCGTGATCGGAGCCGTGGGCGGCATTGTCGGTACCTGGTCCATGACGATGGCGATGAAGAAAGCATTCGACCGATTGCCGAGCACCGAACGGTATCCGCTGCCGCCCCGCGAAGTCACCGAAAGAATCACCGAACCGGACGGGCAGAAATCCACCGAGCGATCTCTCGCGGCCCGCACCCTGGCCGCCCACTTCGCCTACGGCGCGGCCACCGGAGCCGCCTTCACCGGGCTTGGGCAGCATGAAAAGCAACCGATCCTGCGGGGCATGGCCTGGGGCGTCACCGTCTGGGCCGCCAGTTATCTGGGGCTGTTTCCGTCCACTCGGGTACTCAAGCCGGCGAATCAGCACCCGGCCCGCCGAAACAAATTGATGATCGGCGCGCACCTGGTCTGGGGCGGAAGTCTCGGCCTGGTGGCGGAAACCCTGAGTGAAAGTTTGACGCCTTTTCGAAAGGATGAATGGGCGGTGCTTCAGGATCGGGTCTGATGGATCAGCCGGGAGCCGATGTTTTTCATCAAAACTTTTTCTCTTCAATGCCGCCCAAGTGACTGCCGCCAGAGAGTCGATGCTCTATCCGGCAGGCCCGAATTCGGAGCGAATCGCACACCCCCGAAAATTTCACCGGATCGTGATCGGAATCTGTCTGGCGGCCGGGGCCGCCAATGCACTGAATCAGTTCTGGGACCGGGATATCGACCCGATCATGGCCCGCACCCGAACCCGACGGCCGATTCCGTCCGGCAGAATCCGTCCTCGAAGCGCCCTCTGGTTCAGTGCGGTTTCCGGAACCCTCGCGCTTTGGCTACTGACCGCTGCGGGCAATATGTTAGCGGCGGCGATCGGGCTCGGTACGATCCTGTTTTACGTCTGTATCTATACGGTGTGGCTCAAAAGAAGAACCTGGCTGAATATCGTCATCGGCGGAGCCGCCGGCGCGGCGCCTCCGCTCATCGGCTGGACTGCGGGTGCGGGCGAATTGAATATCGTTCCACTGCTCATGGCTCTGGTTATTCTTTTGTGGACACCGCCGCATTTCTGGGCGCTGGCACTTTACACAAAAAAGGAGTACGCCCTGGCCGGCATTCCCATGCTTCCGGTCGTTGCCGGAGAAAGGGCCACTCGCATGCAAATCACCGTGTATGTCGCCCTGCTCCTTCCGGTCACCGCCTTTCTCGGAATCCGGGCGGATCTGGGAGCGATTTTCCTTCTCGGAACCACGCTGCTGGGGGTCCAGTTCATTCGCAAGGTGATTCGGCTTCGGCTCCGAAAGGATGATCAATCCGCTCGGGAACTCTTCGGATATTCCTTCTTCTACCTGACCGCTGTTTTCACCTTGATGCTGGTTCAGGGACCCTAAATCGCGAATATTCCTTTTTGAAATCATGAAATTTCCTGATCCGGAAGGAATTATCAGGGGTGCGATTCCTCAGTTTACACATTTTCCCCCATTGCACCATATTTTGAGAATGATAGGATTTACCGCCAGAATGTTCCGGTTAATGCTTTTCAACCAGTTTTTCAGTCAGGGAGGCTCAAATGCCAAATCAATATGATGTCATCGTCATCGGTTCGGGTCCGGCGGGCGGCATGGTCGCTGACGGTTGTCGGAAGGCCGGCCTTCGGGTCGCTGTTATTGAACACCGGGGATACGGCGGCACCTGTCCGTTGCGGGGGTGCAACCCCAAAAAGGTGCTAGTGGGGGCGGCCGAGGCCATCAACCGATCGGGGGACCTGCAAGGGAAAGGGATCGCCCACAACAGCCGAATCGCCTGGCCGGAGCTGATCCGGTTCAAGCGAACCTTCACGGAGCCGGTCTCCCCGGCCAAGGAGAAGGCGCTGAATGAACGCGGCATCGACACCTTTTCGGGCCAGGCCCGGTTTACCGGCAAAACAGAGGTCTCCGTCGGGGATCAGGTTCTCACCGGGGCCAATGTGGTCATCGCCGCCGGCGCCGAAGCGCGGTCGCTGCCCATTCCGGGTACCGAGCACCTGATCGAGGGCGAGGCCTTCATGGAGGTGGACGATCTTCCCGATTCGGTCACCTTTATCGGCGGGGGGTATATCTCCTTTGAGTTCGCCCATATCGCGGCCCGGGCCGGTGCGAAGGTCACCATTCTCGAGATGCAGGAACGCCCTCTGGCCGCATTCGATCCGGAACTGGTGGATATTCTGGTGGAAGCTTCCCGGGACTACGGGATCGACATCCGGACCGAGACCCCCATCCATTCGGTGGAAAAACGCGGCGACGATTTCCTGGTTCGGGCCGGCGAACAAGGAAACGAGACCTTCGAAACCGGTCTGGTGATCAACAGCTCCGGCCGGGTGCCGGCCGTTTTAGACCTGGATCTCGACACCGCCGGCGTAGACAACAGTCCCAAAGGTGTCACGGTCAATGATTTCATGCAAAGCGTCTCCAATCCGGCGGTATACGCAGCCGGGGACTGCGCAGACACCCCCTTTCCGTTGACCCCCACCGCAGTCATCGAGGCCAAGGCGGTTATCCAGAACATCCTCAACGGAAACACGCAAAAGCCGGATCACACCGGCATTCCGAGCGTCGCCTTCACCATCCCGCCCCTGGCCATGGTCGGGATGACGGAAAAGGAACTGAAGGATCGCGGCATCGCCTATGAAAAGACTTTCAAGGATACCTCGGATTTTTTTACGTCGCGGCGGATCGGACTGAAGCACTCGGCGAGCAAACTGCTGATCGAAAAGGAGACCGGAAAGATTCTGGGAGCGCACCTTCTGGAACACCACGCCGAAGAGACGATCAATATCTTTGCCTTAGCGGTTCGCCTGGGATTGACCGCAGAGGATCTCAAAAAAGTGGTCTGGACCTATCCGTCCTCCATCTACAACATACAGCAGCTGTTGTAGCGGCGGAGTTCTCATGGGAGGGGAAAACTACTCCCCGTTTTCGGATGATACCCTGCTCAGCGAAACCATTCACCACCTATCGATTCCGGTGACGCCTGAGATGGTCGTCTGGGCCATGAAAGCCGCCGATATGAAAGGCAAACAGAGCAACAAAAGGATAAACATTTCCCGGCCCAATATACCGGAAACACCCTATGGCGCCGGGAGTTGCCCCGCACTTATGTTTGGATCCGATGATGGAATCCTTTGTGCCACGCGGAAAGAGATTCATAAAAACCGGGAGTGACCGCAGATCTAAAGATCATTCCGGTAGTGAAGGAAGGAGTCATGATGGGACAGAAACCACTTAAAAATACGGACACGACCTTTTCAACGGACAATGCAGTGGAAAGAACACCGCGCCGGAATGATCGGGACCGGGGACGACAAGCCGATAAACCGAGCCAAATCCCCAAACGGGGATGGCGGGATATTTTGCTCAGGGTGAAGGAAGAACAGAACAAGGACAATATTTCCATTATCGCGGCCGGGGTGGCCTTTTACTCTCTTCTGTCGATCATTCCCGCACTGGCCGCCATGATATCCATATACGGGCTGGTGTTCGATCCCGCCGGCATTCAGCAGCAGCTTTCTTTTCTCCAGAATATTTTACCGGCAGAGGCCTACCAGCTGCTTCAAAGTCAGATGAACCGGCTGGTATCCAGCTCAGGCGGCGCACTCGGCCTGGGGTTAATTATCGGTCTGCTTCTGTCGATCTGGAGTGCGGCCAAAGGAATGAAAGCCTTGATCATCGCGTTGAACATCGCCTATGACGAACCAGAATCCAGAAGCTTTCTGAAAGTTAACGGCCTGGCCCTGCTGCTGACCTTCGGCGGCATTATTTTTATGCTGCTATCCTTGATATTGATCGCGGCCCTGCCCGCTATTTACGGCATGCTCGGGCTGCCCGATTCCATACAGACCGCGCTTTCGATTTCCAAATGGCCCGTCCTGGCCATTCTGATCATGGTGGCCGTATCGATTCTATATCGCTATGCCCCGGATCGGGACTACCCTCGATTTCGCTGGATCAGCTGGGGAGCGGCCGGGGCCACCCTGCTGTGGATCGCGGCTTCCCTGCTCTTCTCCTTTTATGTATCCAACTTCGGAAGCTACAACAAAACTTATGGCTCCATGGGAGCCATCATCATCCTCTTGATGTGGTTTTTCCTGACCGCCTATGCGGTGCTGATGGGGGCGGAGCTGAACGCGGAAATGGAACATCAGACCAAAAAGGACACCACCCGCGGAGAACCCGAGCCGATGGGCCGAAGAGGGGCTCATGCCGCGGATACGGTAGGACGAACTCCGGAATGAGAATGAATGTTGTCTTCA
>JBKHDE010000146.1:0-11783 GCA_046541495.1 Desulfococcaceae bacterium | reverse complement strand
GGAAGCCGCCAGGAAAAACGGCTGCGGGGGCCGGTTTACCGGCGCCGGCGGCGGGGGATGCCTCTGGGCCCTCGGGGAGACTCAAAAGATCGCCGCGCTTCGGAACCAATGGCAGGAGATCCTCGGCCGCCGCCCGGACGGACGCCTTCTGGACATCCAAATCGATTCGGACGGACTTAAACTACCCATACTGTGAGGTCAACCGATGTATTTTCAAGACATTATCCAAACTTTGAACCAGTTCTGGGCGGACCGGGGGTGTGTCGTGACCCAGCCCTACGACCTGGAGGTGGGGGCCGGCACATTCCATCACAACACCCTGCTCAAATCCCTGGGGCCCGAACCCTGGAACGTGGCCTATGTGCAGCCGTCCCGCCGGCCCACGGACGGGCGCTACGGAGAAAACCCCAATCGGCTTCAGCATTATTACCAGTACCAGGTCATCCTCAAGCCCTCCCCGCTGGATGTTCAGGACCAGTACCTGGACAGCATGAAGGCCCTGGGCGTGGACCCTCTGGAGCATGATATCCGGTTCGTGGAAGACGACTGGGAATCCCCCACCCTGGGGGCCTCCGGCCTGGGCTGGGAGGTCTGGCTGGACGGCATGGAGATCACCCAGTTCACCTATTTTCAGATCTGCGGGAGCGTGGAACTGCATCCGATTCCGGTGGAGCTGACCTACGGGCTGGAGCGGATCGCCATGTACCTTCAGGGGGTGGATAATGTCTATGACCTGAAATGGAATGAAACGGTCACCTACGGCCATGTTCACCACCAGCAGGAGGTGGAGCAGTCCACCTACAACTTCGAAATCGCCGATGTGGAGATGCTCCTGGATCTCTTCAAAAAATACGAATCCGAAGCGGAGCGGATCATTCAGGCGGGGCTGGTGCTGCCGGCCTATGAATACTGCCTGAAGTGTTCCCACACCTTCAATCTTCTGGACGCCCGGGGGGCCATCAGCGTCACCGAGCGGACCGGCTATATCGCCCGAATCCGCAATCTTGCCAGAGCCTGCGCCCAAGCCTACCTGAAACAGCGGGAATCCATGGGATATCCGCTCATGGAAAAGGGATGAAGATGAGCACACTACTGATCGAAATCGGAACGGAAGAGATTCCGGCGGGATACATTCAACCGGCACTGGCGGGGTTTGAAGCCCTGCTGCTGAAAAAACTGGACGACGCCCGAATCGGCCACGGCCCTTCCCGGGTCTACGGAACCCCCAACCGGCTGGCCGTGATGGTGGATGCGGTCGGCGCGCACCAGGAATCGATCACCACCGAAGTGGTGGGCCCCCCGGAAAAGGTGGGCTTCGACGCAGACGGCAACCCCACGGTGGCGGCGGAAAAATTCGCCGAAAAGGTCGGCGTTCCGGTCACCGAGATTCAGGTCAAGGAGACCGAAAAGGGGCGGTACCTGTATGCCGAAAAGACCGAAGCGGCCCGGTCCACCGCCGAGATTCTGGCCGAAGCCGGCCCGGAGGTGATTCGAAACATTCCCTTCCCCAAAACCATGAAATGGGGAGAACTGCGGGTCCTGTTCACCCGGCCCATCCATTCCATTATCGCCCTTTTGGGAGAAGACGTGATCCCCTTTGCCTACGGCGACATTCACACCGGAAATCAGACCGCCGGCCACCGGTTCATGTACCGGGACCGGGTCACCATTCAGGAGCCGGAAGCCTATGTGGACAAACTGAGGGCGGCCTCGGTTCTGGTCGATTTGACGGAACGTAAAACCGCCGTGGAAAAGGCTCTCCATGAGGTGGCCCGAACGGTGGACGGCGAAATTTTGACGGACCCGGAGCTGGTGGACACGGTCACCAATCTGGTGGAATACCCGGTGGTAACGGCCGGGCGGTTCGACACCGGATTTCTGGAGGTGCCCGACGAGGTGCTGATCACCGCCATGCGGGAGCACCAGAAATATTTCGCCGTGGTCGACCCCGAGGGCAAACTCAAGCCGGCCTTTCTGGTGGTGAACAACACTCGGGCCAAAGACATGGACCTGGTCACCACCGGCCATGAGCGGGTGCTTCGGGCCCGGCTCTCCGACGCCCGGTTTTTCTTTCGCGGAGACCGCAAAATCCCGATGACCGACTGGGTGGAAAAACTCAAAAAGGTGCTGTTTCAGGCCCGGCTCGGGACGGTTTACGAAAAGGTGGTGCGGGTGGGCCGTATCGGAGAATATCTGGCCGAATCGGTGTCCGACAACCCGCAGCTCAAATCCGATGTGAGCCGGGCGGCCCTGCTCTGCAAGGCCGACCTGGTGAGCCAGGTGGTGATCGAGTTCACCAAACTTCAAGGGGTCATGGGCCGGGTCTACGCTCAACTGGCCGGCGAACCGGAAACGGTGGCCGCAGCCATCGAAGAACACTACCGGCCCACCCATTCCGGGGGCCCGCTGCCGAATACCATGACCGGCGCCATTCTGGCGGTGGCCGACAAGATCGATTCCATCTGCGGCTGCTTCAGCGTGGGGCTGATTCCCACCGGCGCTTCCGATCCTTACGCCCTTCGGCGGCAGGGGATCGGGGTGCTTCAGATTATGCACCAGAAGGGATTTTCCGCATCCCTGCGGGAGCTGATTCGGGTCAGCGTCGAGCTGTTCGCCGATAAACGCGACACCCCCGCCGAGGAAACCGCCGAAGAAACCATCGATGCGGTCTACGAATTTCTGAAAAGCCGAATGACCCACATTCTGGCGGATGAAGGATATTCCAAGGATGTGATTCAGGCGGTCACCGATGTCTCCATCGACCGGGTACCCCAGGTTCGGGAGCGGGTGGCGGCCCTGGAAAAACTCAAATCCCAACCCGATTTCGAGCCCCTGGCGGCGGCCTTCAAGCGGGTGGTGAATATCATCAAGAAAAGCGATATGGCGGCTGCGGCGGAATCGGTGCGGGTGGATGAATCCCTGTTTCAGGACCCCTGTGAATCCAGCCTCTACCGGGCCTTTCAGGAGGTCGAAAACCGGGTGGACCAAGACCTGAACCAGGGAGGCTTTGAAGCGGCGCTTCTGGATATCGCCTCCCTCAAAAAACCGGTGGACGACTTCTTCGACGGGGTCATGGTGATGGCCGACGACCCGAAGATTCGGGAAAACCGCCTGGCCCTGCTGGCCCGGATCTCGGATCTTTTCGGCCGATTCGCCGATTTTACCAAACTCTCGACTTGATACGGAGAAAAATAGATGCCTTACGATCCATCCAAAGACAAAGTACTCAAAACCTGGCGATGCGAAGAGACCGGCCTGGTCGTCTCCATCAATCAATACGGCGACGGAGAGCCCAAGGTTCAGATCGGCCCGCGCATCGTCATCAAAAAAGACGGCGGAGAATCCCAGCGCAAGGCGGGCCGCCTCACCGTCGAAGACCTGATGTGGTTTTACGACATCATCGACGAGGTCAAAGAAGAACTGACGCAGATCGCCGGTCCCCCGGCCTGACCCGTTCCTTTCGCCGTGACCGACCGGGACGCCGTCATCAACCCCTTTCGGGGCGACAATGCCTTGGATCTGCCGCCGCTGGCCCTCCTGGTCAGCAGCGGCGGCGACCTGCATCGGGTGTGCAGGGAGATGGCGCTTTCGGGTCCGCCGACCTCCCTGTCCATGAGCCGAATCTATCTGGACGGGGATGAACCGCCGGGGTTTTCGGTCACCGGGCCCATGGTGGGGGCCCCCTACGCGGTCCTGATCATGGAATCCCTCATCGCCTGGGGGGCCCAAGACCTCTTTTTCTTCGGCTGGTGCGGCTCCATCTCCGATGCGGTCAAAACCGGGGATGTCATTCTTCCCACCGGTGCGGTAATCGACGAGGGGACCTCTCCCCAGTATATCGGAACCCCTTTGGATACGGTGCCGGCCGACCCGAATGCGGTTCAGACCCTTCGATCGGTTCTGGATCAGCAGGGGCTGACCTACCACTGCGGAACCGTCTGGTCCACCGACGCGGTCTACCGGGAAACCCGTGAAAAGGTGGCCCGGTTTCAATCCCGTTCGGTCCTGGCGGTGGAGATGGAATTGTCGGCTCTGTTTACGGTGGCCCGGTTTCGGGGGGTGCGCATCGGCGCCGCCCTGGTGGTCTCCGACGAACTGGCCACCCTGACCTGGCGCCCCGGTTTCCGGAAGAAGCGGTTTAAAACCAGCCGAAAGGCGATGATCGAGGTGATTCGATCCCTATGCCGAAAAACACCCCAGCGTCCTCCCCGCCCCGACCGATAGAAGCGACCCGCCGCGAAATCGAAACCCTGCGCCGGGACCTGCATCACCATAACTACCGGTACTATGTTCTGGATGATCCGGAGATCTCCGATGCCGAGTACGACCGTAAACTGCGGCGGCTCATGGATCTGGAAGCGGCCCATCCGGAACTGGCTTCCCCCGACTCCCCCAGCCTTCGAGTGGGGGCCCCGCCGTTGGAGCGGTTCGAATCGGTTCGCCATTCCATTCCCATGCTGAGCCTCGACAATGCCTTCAGCGACGGTGATCTTCTCGACTTCGATCGGCGGGTGAAACGCCATCTCGGCGTAAAGGAGGAGATCCGCTACACCGCCGAGCCCAAACTGGACGGCATCGCGGTGGAGCTGGTCTACCGGGGCGGGCGGCTCGCCCTGGCCTCCACCCGGGGAGACGGCCTTACCGGCGAGGTGATCACCGAAAACGTCCGCACCATTCGAACGGTTCCCCTGGTGCTTCAAACCCTGAAAGGAGATTCTCCGCCGACCCTGCTGGAGGTCCGCGGAGAGGTCTTCATCGACCTGAAGGCGTTTAAGCGGCTCAATGCCAACCGGCTGAAAAACGACCTGCCGCCCTTCGCCAATCCCCGGAATGCGGCGGCCGGATCCCTGCGGCAGCTCGACTCCAGGATCACCGCCGAACGCCCTCTGGAGATCTTCTGCTACGGCATGGGCCGAATCGAAGGGGAGATCCCCGAATCCCACTGGGAAATGCTGGAATATTTGAAGCGACTCGGGTTTCGAATCAATCCCCTGGTCCGGCCCCGGATCACGATTCCGGAGGTGCTGGACTATTACCGGGAACTGGCGGCCATGCGCCATTCTCTGGACTACGACATCGACGGAACCGTGGTCAAGGTCGACGATATCGACCTTCAGAGGAGGCTGGGGGCCAAATCGAGAAGCCCGCGCTGGGCCGTCGCCTATAAATTCGAAGCGGTTCAGGAGACCACCCGGGTCCTCTCCATCGAGGTTCAGGTAGGCCGTACCGGCGCTCTCACTCCGGTAGCCCGGCTCGACCCGGTGTCGGTGGGCGGGGTCACCGTCTCAAACGCCACCCTCCACAATGAGGATGAAATCCGGCGCAAGGATGTGCGAATCGGGGATACGGTTCTGGTTCAGCGGGCCGGGGATGTGATCCCCGAGGTGGTCAAGGTGATCGAATCCCGGCGCACCGGCGAAGAAACCGTTTTTCAGATGCCCGGCCGGTGCCCGGTCTGCGACGGCGGGGTGGAGCGGAATGCCGGAGAGGCGGCCTCCCGGTGCATGAACATGAACTGCCCGGCCCAGATCAAGGCCCGCATCCGCCATTTCGCGGCCAAGGGCGCCTTCGACATCGACGGGCTGGGCGCCAAACTGGTGAACCAGCTGGTGGAAAAGGAGATCATCACCTCCTATGCCGACCTGTTCCACCTGGATGAAGACACCCTCCAGGGTCTGGAGCGGATGGGTCCCAAATCGGCCCGGAATCTGGTGAACGCCATTCAGTCGGGCAAGCGGATTCCCCTGCGCCGATTTCTCTACAGCCTCGGCATCCGCCATGTGGGGGAAAGCGTGGCCGGGCTTCTGGCCGTCCATTTTCAAAGCCTGGAGCGGACCATGGCCGCCTCCCGCGAGGAACTGGAAGGGATCGAAGGCGTGGGCCCCGAAATCGCGGACAGCATCCGCCATTTTTTCGATCAGGAAGAGAACCGAAAAACCATTCAGCGGATACTTGACAGCGGGGTGGAACCGTTCTTAGATTCCGCCTATGAAGACACCGGCAAAACGGATTCCCCGCTGGCCGGCAAGGTGTTCGTTCTGACGGGAACCCTGACATCCATGACGCGAAGCGAAGCCAAAAAACGGATCGAATCGGCCGGGGGAAAGGTCACCGGCTCGGTGAGCAAGAACACCGACTATCTGGTCGCAGGGGACAAGCCGGGATCGAAATTGAAAAAGGCCGAAACCCTCGACATTCAGGTTCTGGATGAGACGAAACTGGCCGATTTGCTCAAAGGTGATTTGAGGGAAAAATAGATCCCGAAGCCCGACAAAAAGGCTGCGAATCGGGTCTGAAGACAAGGAGATGGATCGAATGACGGAGGAAAAAAAGAGAGCCCACGCCATCATCAGCGGCAAAGTGCAGGGTGTATTTTATCGATCGGAAACCCAAAAGGCCGCCAAACAGCACAATGTCGCCGGGTGGGTGAAAAACAAGAGCGACGGCACCGTCGAGGCGGTCTTCGAAGGGCCGGAAAACGATGTCTCCCGTATGCTGGAATGGTGCAAATCCGGCTCCCCCCAGGCCCGTGTGGAGAATGTGGACGTCACCTGGGAAGAGCCGACCGGCGAGTTCAGCGGTTTTAATGTAAGGCATTAACGGGTCATATGGCGTCTCTCAGCTTTTTTCCCGGACGGAATTTGACCACATTGGTCGCCTTGATTCGAATCTCTTCACCGGTCTGCGGGTTCCGCCCTTTTCGGGCCTGGCGCCGGACCTTGGAAAAGGTGCCGAACCCCACCAGCGTCACCTTACCCTCTTTCTTTTTCAGGGCCTGAACCACCCCGTCGGTAAACGCATCCAGGGCTTTTGCCGCCGCCATTTTGGAAATTCCCGCCTCTTCGGCCATTTTCTCGACCAGATCCGCTTTTGTCGTGCTCATGAAGCTTTACCCCCTTTTTTGAGTTAAATATCGCCTCTTTTTTACAGGTCCATATAGCAGCGCATATTCAATGTCAACATAAATCCGCATTTATCAACAGTTTTTTCCGTTTACTCCCTGTAGATCGTTTTCAATCCCGAATCTACGGCAGGGGGTGGCCCTCAATCCCCTATTATCAACTGAATAGGGCTTCCACGAATCGATCGGGATCAAATTTCTGAAGATCCTCGATGCCTTCTCCGACCCCGATGTATTTGAGCGGAATCTCAAGAGAATCACAAATGCTCACCACCACCCCGCCCTTGGCGGTGCCGTCCAGCTTGGTCAACACCAATCCGGTGACGCCCAGGGCCTCATCGAACATCCGGGCCTGAGACAGGGCGTTCTGGCCGGTGGTGGCATCCAGCACCAGCAGCACCTCATGGGGAGCCCGGCTCATCTTTTTGGACAGGGCCCGCTGAATCTTTTTCAATTCTTCCATCAGGTTGACCTTGGTGTGCAGCCGGCCGGCGGTATCCACGATCACGATGTCCTTTTCCCGGGCGGTCGCCGCCTCCAGACCGTCAAAGGCGACGGAAGCGGGATCGGCGTTCTCCCGCCGCTTGACGATCTCCGCGCCGGCCCGCTCCGCCCAGATCACCAGTTGTTCAATGGCGGCGGCCCGAAAGGTATCCGCAGCGGCGATGAGGACCTTTTTGCCCTCGCCCGTGTACCGGGCCGCCAGTTTGCCGATGGTGGTGGTTTTGCCCACCCCGTTGACCCCGATGACCATGATGACATGGGGCTTTTCGACCGGTTTTTCCTTCGGGGCGGGGCCCATCAGGGCCCCGATCTCCGCCTTGAGCACCGACTTCAGGTCTTCGGCAGTTGAAATTTTGCCCGATTTTTTGGAAATCCGATCCATCAATTCCATGGTGGTCCGAACCCCCATGTCCGAAGTGATCAGCAGCTCTTCGATCTCCTCCAAAAGTGCGTCATCCACCTTTCGGCGGCCCGGAAACAGCTCATCGATATCGGTGGTCAGAATGTCCCGGGTTTTGGACAACCCCTTTCGCAGGCGGTTGAACATCCCGGCTGAGGTTTCTTCGGCCCCTGACGTCGCAGCTTCCGGGTGGGTTTCTTCCGTCTGTTCCGTTTTCTCCGGGGCACGGGCCGCCTCCTCTTTATCCTTTTTTTTGCCGAACCAGCTCATACGGTTTCCTCCACACGGTCGAAATTGACCGATACGATTTTTGAAATGCCCCGACGCTCCATGGTGATGCCGAAGAGGGTATCGGCGAATTCCATGCTTTTGCGTTTGTGGGTGATCATAATAATTTGAGAATTTTCACCGATGATTTTCAACAACTCATTGAACCGAAGCACGTTGGCGTCATCCAGCGGCGCATCGATTTCATCCAGGATGCAAAAGGAGGCCGGTTTGATCAGAAAAATGGAAAACACAAAGGCGATGGCGGAAAGCGCCTTTTCTCCGCCGGACAGAAGCGACATCCGGGTCAGCTTTTTGCCCGGCGGAGAGACCATGAACTCCACCCCGGTCTCCAGGGGCTGGTCCGGTTCGGTCAGAACCAGCTGAGCCGCGCCGCCGTCGAAGAGCCGAGGGAATACCTCCTGAAGTTTTTCATTGATCAGATTGAAGGTCGACATGAACAGTTCCTGGGTGATTCGGTTGATCTTACGAATCACCTTGTGAAGATCGTCCATGGCTTTGAGCAGATCGTCCCGCTGGGTGCACAGAAACCCATGCCGCTCTTTGTACTGATCATACTCTGCGATGGCGCCCAGGTTGACCTCGCCGATCCGGTCGATTTTGGATCGAAGGGAGGCCAGCTCCGCCTCCATCTTTTCCGGGGACATCGGGTTTTCTTCGCCGAAACCGGACCATTCGCGCCGAAAGGCGGCGATGGGCCGGTGATACCGCTCCTCCACCCGGGCCGCCACATTCTCCTGCCGCATCCGTCGCTGGGACTGCTCCATCTCCAGCGTTCGCACCTTTTGCAGCAGATCTTCCCGCCGGCCCCGAACCTCGGAAATGGACCGATCGTTCTCCTGAAGCCGTTCATCCAGGGAATGAGATATGCTCTGGCGCTCCGCCAAACGCGCTTCCACCCCTTTCAGGCGCTCATAGCGACCGGCCAGGGATTCCTGCAGCGCTTTGATTTCCCGGGCCGAGGCGTCTCGTCTGCGTTTTTTGGCGTCGATGTCCCGTTCCATCTCCGCCAAACGGGTCAGGCCGTCTTCCTGAAAGGATTTGAGCCGGCGCAGGGAATGGGTGCTGTTTTCCAGCTCGGCGTTGAGGGAGGTCAGCTTCAGCTTGAAATCGATGATCCGCTCTTCAAACGCTTCGGCCTCGGCGGAAACCGCATCGATCTTCTCGGATACTCGGGATACCGACGCCCGGATCTCCCGGACCGCGTCGGTGACCTCCGCCAGGGAGTGTCGGTATTGTTCCAGCTTTTCCTCCAGGGAATCGGATTCTTCGAGAAACTGTTCCTGCTCGGTTTGAAGGGTTTCCAACCGGCGCCGGGCGTGCTTCAATTCCTCCGTCGCCTTGAATACCCGCTTCTGGTCCTCCATTTCCTCGGTCACGGCCCGGTTTTTGGCTTCGGTCTGCCGGTGAAGCTCGGTCTCCAATTCTCGAACCTTGAATTCCACCTCTTTCTGCCGGCTCCTTGCCTCGGACAGAGACTCATCCAGCTCTTCAAGTCTTTGTTCCAGGGCCTTCAGTTCCTGCTTCTTGGCCAGAATTCCGGACAAGGTTTCCGGGCTGCCTCCGGCCAGGATTCCCTCGGCGGTCACCAGGTCCCCGGCCGAGGTGACATAGGTTCTCCGGTGTCCGTTTCGGCTGAACAAGGCCGAGGCGGTTTCCAGATCCGCCACCACCCCCACCCGGCCCAACAGGCCGTCGGCGATCCGTTCATAGCCCGGCTTTACGGTGACGTGGTCCAGAAGCCGGCGAACCTCACCGCCCGAGTCTTCGAAATCGGCATTCCTCGAATCAACCGCCGAGGATTTCAAATCGGCGACCGGTATGAATCCGCCCCGGCCTTCTTTGCCCTCGCGAAGGTACCCGATGGCGTCCCGAGCGGCGTCCTGATCCGTCACCAGAATGTATTGCAGGGCCTCGCCCAGCACCGCCTCCACCGCCGCCTCATAGGAGGGCTCGGGGTCGAGAATGTCGGCCACCACCCCGAGCACCCGGTTTTCGGCGGTGTCCCGCTTCAGGACCGCCTTGACCCCGTCCCGATACCATTCAAAATTTTCCGCCATCTTTTTCAAGGCGGCATAATCGGACCGCACCCGGTTTCGATCATATTCCAGACGCTGAACCTGCTTGACCTGATCGGCCAGGGTCTGATTCACCCCTTGCAGCTGAGTGCGAAGCGCATCGATTCTTTCGGAAACGGCCGCGATTTCCGCCTTGCGGTTTTCGGCCGCTTCTTCCGCCGCTTTCAGGGCCTTTTCTCCCTCGGCCACCTGCCGGGCCCCCAGGGCGACCTCCTCGTCGGTTCGTTTAAGCCGCCGGTCAGTATGGGCCTTGCTGTTTTCGGTGGTCTCCAGGATATTCTTGCAGCGGGCCTCCTGAGCGGCCAGGTCCATCAGCCGGGATTTGCCCTCCTCCCGCTCGCGGGTAAGAGCGCTCAATCGATCCCGCAGATTCTGGGAATCCCTCCGCTCCCGACTCAGGTTCACCCGCACCTCTTCGATCGATTTTTCCAGAAACCGGTTTCTTTCCTGATAGCTCGACATCTCCTCGATCATATTGCGGTTTTTTTCCGCCAGCGCTTCTCGGGCTTTTTCCAGGGCCGTCGCCTCCCCGGAGAGCCGATCCCCTTCTTTTTGAAGATGGCTCAGGTCGTTTTCGGCCCGGTCGATCTCCCGTTGCAGCTGAAACCGCTCGGATTTCAGCTCGGTGATTTCCTGGTTCTGCTTGGATTGTCGAAGCCGAATCTCCTCTACCGCGGCATCCAGTTTTTTGAGCTGAACCGCCTGTTCAACATCCTGGTCCCGCAGGGATTTGAGCAATTCGTCCCCGGCATGAATCTCCTGGGAATAGGTTTCATACTGGTGAAGCGAGATGCGGATGTCCAGTTCCTGAATCCGCTCCCGATAGTTTTTATACCGTTCCGCCTTTCGGGCCTGCCGCTTGAGGCCGTTCATCTGCCGCTCCACCTCGGCGATAATGTCCTTGACCCGCAGAAGATTCTGATTGGTGTCCTCCAGCTTTCGCAGGGATTCTTTTTTCCGGTCCTTGTACCGGGTGGTGCCGGCCGCCTCTTCGATGAAACTGCGCCGCTCTTCCGGCCCGGCTTCGGTAATCGCCCCGATATTGCCCTGCTGAATCACCGCATAGGACTTGGCCCCCATGCCGCTGCCCAGAAAGACATTGTGAATGTCTTTCAACCGGCAGGGCTGTTTGTTGATGAAGTAGCCGCTCTCGCCGGACCGGTAGAGCCGTCGGGTCAGCTGAATTTCGGTGAAATCCTTGAGGGCCTCGGGCGCGCTTCCGTTGTCGTTGAGGAGGGTCAGGGAGACCTCCGCCAGGTTCTGGGGCGGAATATCGTCGGCCCCGGCAAAGATCACGTCCTCCATCGATTTGCCCCGAAGCTGTTTGACGCTCTGCTCCCCCATGGCCCACCGAAGGGCGTCCACGATATTGCTTTTCCCGCACCCGTTGGGGCCCACAATGGCGGAAACCCCCCGGGGGAATTCGATGCTCGACTTATCGCTGAAGGATTTAAAGCCGAGGATTTCCATTTTCTTGAGCTTCATAAAGATTTGAACTCCCGGTTGCGGCCGGCTCCCGCCGCCTTAAAACGGAGGGGAAGTCGGCGCGAAAATGCCCGGGGCATTCATAAAAGCAACCGGCATTCCTTTTCAAGGGGATTTTTCAAGTTCG
>JBKHDE010000145.1:0-11932 GCA_046541495.1 Desulfococcaceae bacterium | reverse complement strand
AAAATTTCATTGGTAAAGAACCAGCTCCTGATCCGGATCATCGACCGCATCCAGAAGTTCTTGAACCGTCTTTTCGAACACCGGATGCAAGATGGTAGGGTCTATATCACAAAGCGGCTGCAACACAAAACGTCTTTTGTGCATACGAGGGTGGGGAAGGGTCAATTCCGAGGTTTTCAGATTCACCTGATCAAAAATAAGAATATCCATATCCAGGGTTCTGGGGCCGAAACGCACACCGGCCCGGTCGCGGCCGGCTCCTTTTTCAATGGCATGGATTTCTTTCAGCAACTCAAAAGGATCAAGCCGGGTCTCGATTTCGACCGCCGCATTGACGAACCATTCCTGATCCGTATAATCAACGGGAGCGGTGCGGTAATACCGGGATACGCCGGTGATGACCGAATGACCGGATGCTTCCAATCCTTTCATACCGATTCGGCAGTGGCCGATCTTGTCCCCCATATTGGACCCGAGGGAAATCCAGGCCCGATGCATTTCGGACGCGCTCTGGTTTACCACTTCCAGGCCTCTTTTCGAAGTTCGCCGGTGTAGATCAGACGCGCATCTCCTTCAAGGAACAGGTTGTAATATTCGCCGGCTTCTGTTTTTTCAAAATGGATGGTCAACCGGGTACCGATTTTGGTATACACTCGAATGGGCGATGCCTCCCCTTCTGTTTCCGCCATCACCAGAGCCGCGGATGCGGAACCGGTGCCGCAAGCCAGGGTCTCCCCTTCCACCCCTCGCTCGTAGGTTCGGTTGAGAATGGCGCCGTCCGGCTTCCTGCGGACGAAATTGACATTGGCTCCCTCAGGGGCGAAATCCGAATGGAAACGGATCTTTCGCCCCGTCTCGATCAGTGTCCGGTCATCCATTTCGCCGGATTTCATCACCACATGGGGCACCCCCACACGGAGCCTGCTCAGGGTCACCGGAGACCCTTCCAGATCGATTTCCTGCCCGATTATCATGTCGGTCGGGTCCGGCATTTGAACCTTGGCCCGTCGCCCGGTAAGCTCTGCGAGGATAATACCGGATTCGGTTTCAAAGGTCAGTCTGCGGCCGGCGATGCCGTTCAGAAAGGCGAACCGGGCCGCGCACCGGGCCCCGTTTCCGCACATCTCGGCGGAGGAACCGTCGGCATTGAAAAACCGCCATTTGAAATTGGCCCATTCGGATCGTTCAATCAGGATCAACCCGTCGGCCCCCACCGACATTCCCCGGGCGCATACCTTGACGATGAACTCCTTGAGAAGATCTTCATCCACGATCCCCTCCCGGTTATCGATAATGATAAAATCGTTTCCGCTGCCGCTCATTTTAGAAAAAGGGATTTTATCCATAAATTCCGCTCCGGTCGGTTACGATTCGGGGTTCAGGAATGCGTAAAGCGAATCACGTTGGATTCCGGCCCGATCAGCCCTTGTTCAGTGGTAGGTAGAATACGATAGATATAGCGGTTCCCTTTTTCCAGTCGGTCGGTGTAGGTCATGATCCCGGTTTCTCGATGCTCTCGAGTAATCGGAACTTCATCGATCAGATCAAAGGTGATCGGACAGTCTTCACAGAAAACCTCGGATAGCGGAATCCGGGACCGATAGATTCGAAAACCGACCAGTTCGTCTTGATCGGGTTCCCATGCCGGAAGGGTCCAGCGCAGCCGAATGGTATCGCCCTCGATGGTGCCGGCCAGATCGGTCACCGCCGGCGGGGGCTCTGATCGAGGCGGTACCGGAGGGGTTTTCACCCCGCATCCGCCCAGAACCCCTCCCATGGAGAAACAGGCCAACATTACCGAGAAAAGAATTTTGCGTTGGATACCGACTTCAGGGGTAGATCGGTTCATCGGTGATCGCCCTTCGCGCGGAATCGATGGCGTCCCACACGTTTTCAACGGCGGTTCCCCCGGCGGATTTCCGTCGATTCACCACCTGGTCCGTGGACAGAAAATCGAAAATGTCCGGTTCGATCTTATCGGAGAATTTTTTCAGTGCTTCCAGGCTCAATTCATGGAGTTCCCGGTTTTCCGAGAGGGCATGACCGACCGCGCGCCCGACACAGCCGTGCGCCTCCCGAAAAGGCATCCCCTTGGTCACCAGGTAATCGGCCATATCGGTGGCATTCAGAAACCCGGTTCGAGTGGCATTCTCCATGACCTCTTTTTTGAACCGGATGTTGGGCAGCATTCGGGTATAGACCTCGATAACCATCTTGAGGGTGTCCACCCCGTCAAACAAAGGCTCCTTGTCCTCCTGCATGTCCCGATTATAGGTCATGGGCAGCGATTTCATCAAGGTCAGCAAGGCCACCAGGTCTCCCGTCACCCGGCCGGTTTTTCCCCGGACCAGCTCGCAGACGTCCGGGTTTTTTTTCTGAGGCATGATACTGCTGCCGGTGGTAAAGGCATCGGAGATTTCCACGAATCCGAATTCGGAAGAAGACCAGAGGATCAGTTCTTCGGAAAGGCGGCTGAAATGGATCATGCAGATGGCGGCGGCCGATAAAAATTCGAGAGCGAAATCCCGGTCGGCCACCGTATCCATGCTGTTGGCCGACACCCGGGGAAACCCGAGAAGCTCCGCCACATACGCTCGATCGATGGGATAGGTGGTGCCGGCCAGTGCCGCACTGCCCAGGGGCATGATGTTGATTCTGGCGAGACCGTCGGCCAGCCGCTCCGCATCCCGGGTGAACATTTCATAATAGGCCAGAAGGTGGTGAGAAAGCAGCACCGGCTGGGCCCGCTGAAGATGGGTGTACCCGGGCAGCACGGTGCCGAGATGTTCTTCGGCCATGTCGATCAGGGTGGTCCGCAGGTTTTTCAGCGCGTCGATCATCCACCGGACTTCCTCCCGAAGATAGAGACGAATGTCCAAAGCCACCTGGTCATTCCGGCTTCGGGCGGTATGGAGTTTCTGGGCGACTTTGCCCACGACCTCCCCCAGCCGAGACTCGATGTGCATGTGAATGTCTTCCAGACGGTCGTCATAGGTAAAATCACCGGCCTCGATTTCTCGGCGAATCTGCTCCAGCCCCTGAATCAGGGTGTCCGATTCCTCCCGGCCGATGATCCCGCATTTCGCCAGCATGGTGCAATGGGCGATACTGCCCTGAATGTCATAGGCATACAGCCGTCGATCATACCCGATGGAAGCGGTGAACCGCTCCACCAGCGCATCGGTGCCTTCCTGAAATCTTCCGTCCCACAGCTTCCGGGCCATTTTTTCCATGCTCTCCGTAAATCTATTTTTTGCGGTTCATTTCCCGGATTCGAAGCCGAAGGGCATTCAGCTTGATGAATCCTTCGGCGTCCCCCTGCCGGTAGACGGTATCATCCTCGAAGGTGGCGAAGGCTTCGCTGTAGAGGGTGAAATCGGATTTCCGCCCCAGCACTCTGCAGTTGCCTTTGTAAAGCTCCAGCCGCACGATACCGGAAACCGCCGTTTGGGATTCGTCGATCATCTTCTGCATCAGCTCGCGCTCCGGGGAGAACCAGAACCCGTTATAGATCAGCTGGGCGTATTTGGGCATCAGGGAATCCCGAAGGTGCATCACCTCCCGGTCCATGGTGATCGATTCCATGGCGATATGGGCGGTCCTCAAAATGGCGCCCCCGGGGGTTTCGTATACCCCGCGGGATTTCATGCCCACGAACCGGTTTTCCACCAGGTCGGCCCGACCGATGCCGTGTTTGCCGCCGATCCGGTTCAGCTCACGGAACAGGGTTGCCGGCGACAGGGTCTTGCCGTTGATGGCGGTCGGGTCCCCCTGCTCAAAGGTGATCTCGATCTCTTCGGCCTGGTCCGGCGCATCCTTGGGGGATACCGTAATGGTGTAGATATCCTCCGGCGGCGGAGCCCAGGGATCTTCCAGAATCCCGCCTTCATAGCTGATGTGAAGCATGTTCCGGTCGGTGCTGTAGGGTTTGGCCCGGGTGGACAGCACCGGTATATGGTGGGTGGAGGCGAAATCCATCAGGGCGGTTCGGGAATTGAGGTCCCACTCCCGCCAGGGAGCGATGACCTTGATGTCGGGTTTCAGGGCGTAATAGCTCAGCTCGAACCGGACCTGATCATTGCCCTTGCCGGTAGCGCCGTGGCTGACCGCATCGGCCCCTTCCATATTGGCGATTTCGATCTGCCGTTTGGCGATCAGGGGGCGGGCGATGGAGGTCCCCAGAAGGTACTGCCCCTCGTAGAGTACATTGGCCCGAAATGCCGGAAAGACGTAATCCCGAATAAATTCTTCCTGAAGATCGTCGATATAGACCTTGGAGGCCCCGGTGCGGGTCGCCTTGTCTTCGATCGTATCCAGTTCCTCATCCTGGCCGATGTCCGCCGAAAAGGCGACCACCTCGCAGTCATAGGTTTCAATCAACCATCTCAGAATAACCGAGGTATCCAGTCCGCCCGAGTAGGCCAGCACGACTTTATTGACTTTTTCCGACATATAAATACTCCTGAATGTTCTCTTTTCTGCGCCGTCAGCGATCTTCCGTTTTCGGCATCACGTTTCCGGGCTTTGATCATCGTTTCGGCCAAACTGATCTGAATGGCAGGCAGGCCACCCCGGGATATTTTCCCGGGCCGGGAAGCTGTTTGAGCGACAGCGAGTTCTTGCCGGGCCGGGAAAATATCCCGGGGTGGCCGAAACGGTGATCAAAGCCCGTCTCCGATTCCAATCCAATTCAATCCTCGGGATTTACAATAGGCTATCCAGACATTCCACCAGCGAATCGACCTCTTCTTTTTGAATGATCAGGGGCGGTGCAAACCGCAGCACCCGATCCTGAATACAGTTGACCAGAAATCCGCGCTTCAGACACTCGGTCACCAGAGGGGTTCCCGATTCCCGGAGTTCCAGGCCCAGCAGAAGCCCTCTGCCGCGGACCTCGACCACGCCCTCATGGGCTTTTTTGAGGCCGATCAGGCGGTCTCTGAAATAGGCCCCGATCTCGGCGCAATGATCGATGATCCCTTCTTCTTCCAGGATACTGAGGGTCTCCAGGGCCGCGGCGGTGATGATCGGCGTTCCGCCGAAGGTGGTGGCGTGGGCCCCCGGACCGAAGGCCGAGGCCACCGTTTCCGTGGCCAGCATCGCCCCGATGGGAAGCCCGTTGCCCAGGGCTTTGGCCAGGGTCATGATATCGGGGGTGATCCCGAAATGGGAATGGGCAAACAGCTTTCCGGTTCGGCCCACCCCGGTCTGAATCTCATCCAGGATCAGCAGGGCCCCGGATCGGTCGCAGATTTCCCGCACCTTTTTCAGATAATCCGGGCTTGGTTCCACCACCCCGCCCTCGCCTTGAATCGGCTCCAGAATCACCGCGCAGGTGTCCGGTCCCACCGCCTTTTCAACGGCCTTCGCATCATTGAAGGGGATGAAATCGAAGCCCTCCAGAACCGGGGAAAAACCGGTCTTGATCTTGTCCTGACCCGTGGCCGACAGGGTGGCCATGGTGCGGCCGTGAAAGGATTTTTCTGCGGAGACGATTCGAAACCGGCCGGTCTCTCCCTTTTCATGAAAATACCGCCGGGCCATCTTGATGGCGGCCTCGTTGGCTTCCGCCCCGCTGTTGCAGAAGAAAACCCGGTCCGCAAAGGAATGGTCCACCAGCCAGGCGGCCAGATCGATCTGGGGAGCGGTGTAGTATAGGTTGGAAACATGAAACAAGGCTTCGGCCTGCCGGCACAAAGCCCGAACCACCCGGGGATGACCATGGCCCAGGCAGCAGACCGCGATACCGCCGATAAAATCGAGGTAGGAGTTTCCCTCACTGTCCCAGACCCGGCACCCCCGGCCACGGGTCAGGACCACCGGCTGCCGAAGATAGGTCTTCATCATCACCGCATCCGCCTGTTTTCTCAACGCTTCCGTCATACCGTCACCTGAGTTCCGATTCCGCTGTCCGTAAAAAGCTCCAGAAGCAGTGCGTGCCGTTTCTTGCCGTTGATGATATGGGTTTTCCCCACCCCGTTTTGCAGCGCCTCCAAGGCATGTTCGATCTTGGGAATCATGCCGCCGGAGATGGACCCTTCCTCCACCATCCGCTGGATGGTGGCGGCATCGATGGAGGAGATCAATTCACCCTCTTTATCGAGCACCCCGTCCACATCGGTGAGCAGAATGAACCGGCCGGCGGAGAGGGCCTGGGCGATCTTGCCGGCCACCAGATCGGCGTTGATGTTGTAGGTCTCCCCCGACTCCCCGGTGCCCACCGGGGCGATGATGGGGATAAAGCCCCGGGCGGTCAGGGTGTTGATGACCGTGGGGTCCACACGGGTCACCTCCCCCACCAGGCCGGGATCGATGATCTCCGGCGGCTTGGTTTCGTCTTCCTGATGGACGATGTGCATCTTTTGGGCCTGAATCAGCCGTCCGTCCTTGCCCGAAAGCCCCACCGCCCTGCCCCCCTGCCGGTTGATCTGGGCCACGATCGATTTATTGACTTTTCCGCCGAGCACCATCTCCACGACATCCATGGTGGGGGCGTCGGTCAGGCGCATTCCGCGGACGAATCTGGAGGCGATTCCCATCTGTTCCAGGACCTTGCTGATCTGGGGACCGCCGCCGTGGACCACCACCGGGTTGAGCCCGATGAATTTCAATAGGGTGATGTCCCGGGCGAAATCCTCCTTGAGCTGCTCGTCCACCATGGCATGGCCGCCGTACTTGATCACGATGGTCATCCCGGAAAAGCGGCGGATGTAGGGCAGGGCCTCGATCAGAATGTCGGCGACCTGTTCGTTCATGTCCGTCTCCTATAGAATGTACCGGCTCAGGTCTTCGTCCGATTTAATATCCTGAAGCTTGTCCTCGACATACCCCCGGTCGATGACCACCCGCTTTTTCTTCATGTCCGGTGCATCGAACAGGATATCCTCCAGAAGGCATTCCAGAATGGTATGAAGCCGACGGGCCCCGATGTTTTCGGTGTTTTCGTTGACCTCCTGGGCATACTGGGCGATGGTCTCCACCGCGTCTTCCTTGAAAACCATCTCCACCCCTTCGGTCTTGAGAAGTGCTTCATACTGAAGGGTCAGGGCGTTTCTCGGTTCGGTCAGAATCTTGATGAAGTCTTCCCGGCTGAGGGAATCAAGCTCCACCCGAATGGGAAACCGGCCCTGAAGTTCCGGAATCATATCCGAGGGTTTGATGGCATGAAAAGCCCCCGCCGCGATGAAGAGGACATGATCGGTTTTGACCGGGCCGTACTTGGTGGTGACGGTGGAGCCTTCCACCAAGGGAAGCAGGTCCCGCTGCACCCCTTCCCGGGAGACATCCGGGCCGTGGCCCCCGCCCGAGCCCTTGCCCACGATCTTGTCGATCTCGTCTAGAAAGATGATCCCCGACTGCTCCACCTTTTCGATGGATTCCTTGACCACCTTGTCCATGTCCACCAGATTCTGGGCCTCTTCCTGGGCCAGAAGATCCATGGCCTCGGAGACCTTCACCTTTCGACGTTTGGTGTTCTTGGGCATGAGATTGCTGAACATGTCTTTGAAATTGACTCCCAATTCCTCCATGCCGGCATTGGAGAAAATCTCCACCATCGGCATGGACCGGTCGGAGACGTCCAGGTCCACATACCGGTCGTCCAGTTTGCCTTTTCGAAGCATGCCGCGAAGTTTCTCCCGGGTGGAAGACGCGCTGGTGCGCTCCGGGGTGACCAGCTCCACCGAAGAGACTTCCGCGTTCTCGTCTCGGTTTCCATGGGATTCCCTGGATTTGGGCAGCAGCAGGTCTAAAAGACGCTCTTCGGCGATTCGGCGGGCCTTGTCCTTGACCGCTTCCTGCTCCCGCAGCTTCATGGTATTGACGGTGATTTCCACAAGGTCCCGGACCATCGATTCCACATCCCGACCCACATACCCCACTTCGGTGAATTTGGATGCCTCCACCTTGTTGAAGGGGGAGTCGGTCAGTTTGGACAACCGGCGTGAAATTTCGGTCTTTCCGACCCCGGTGGGGCCGATCAGGATGATGTTCTTGGGAGCGATCTCCTCCCCGAGCTCCGGCGCAAGTTGTCGTCTGCGCCACCGGTTGCGCAGAGCGATGGCCACGGATCGTTTGGCCCGGTGCTGACCGATTATGTATTTATCCAGTTCAATGACGATTTCGGACGGTTTTAAATCACTCATGGGTCAACCCCTTGTTCATTCGATTCGATGGGAAAAAAAGTCCATTCAACAAACATAAGAATCCCGCCGACGTATTCAAACCCACCGGACCGATAAACGCGAACGTCGAATCAGGCCCCGGGCATAAGGCCACGGGGACCCGCTACAGGGTTTCAAGCGTAATGACATCATTGGTATAGATGCAGATGGCGGCGGCGATTTTCATGGCTTCTTCCACGATCGACCGAGCGTCGAGATCGCTATTTTCAACCAGGGCCATAGCGGCGGCCTGGGCCGCCACACCGCCGGAGCCGATGGCCGCCACGCCTTCGTCCGGCTCGATCACATCCCCGTTGCCCGAGATCAGATACATGCTGGCTTCATCGGCGGCGATCATCATCGCCTCCAGCCGGCGAAGGTATTTGTCGGTACGCCAGTCCCGGGCCAGTTCCACGGCGCTGCGGGTCAAATTGCCGTTGTAACGTTCCAGCTTGCCTTCCAGCCGTTCGGACAGGTTCAGGGCGTCGGCCGAAGCCCCGGCGAATCCGACCACGATTTTTTCATTATAGATCCGCCGCACCTTTCGGGCCTGGTGTTTGACGATGCTGTCCCCCAGGGTGACCTGGCCGTCCCCGGCCACGCAGATTTTTCCCTGGTGGCGAACCGCCAGGATGGTGGTGCCGTGAAAGGTTTTCATGGGTTCATCCTTTCCGGATAGCAGTTATTTGCGGGGATGGGCCTTGTCATAAGCCTCCATCAGCTTTTCGATGCTGACATGGGTGTATTTTTGGGTGGTGGACAGATTTTTATGGCCCAACAATTCTTGAAGAGACCGCAGGTCCGCACCGGAATCGAGCATGTGGCTGGCATAGGAATGACGCACCCCGTGAGGCGATATCGACACCAGAAGCCCGCACTCCCGGGTGAGCTTCTCTAAAATGCGTCGAACGGATCGGGCCGACAGTCTGCCGAGGTCCTTGTTCAGGAAGAGGGGGCCGTCGGTCTCCATGGAAATCTTCTCTTCAGCCTGTAAGGTCTTTCGATAGTGCAAAACGGCATCCAGGGCTTTCGGCCCCACCGGCACGATCCGCTCCCGGTCGCCTTTTCCCTTCACCCGTATCAGCCCCCGGGAATAATCGACATCGAACAGGTTCATTCCCACCAGCTCGGATATTCGGATTCCGCCGGAATAGAGGGTTTCAAAAAGGGCCTTGTTCCGGCGGCCCAGCAGCGTCTCGGTCTCGATGGATTCCAGCAGCCGGAACATGTCATCCACCGACAGGTATTCGGGAATCGGCTTCTCTTGTTTCGGGGTCGCCACCAGATCGGTGGGATCGACCTCAATTTCTTCCCGTTGAATCAGGAAACTGAAAAAGGACCGCACCGCCGCCAATTTCCTGGAGATGGTGCTCTTCTTGTTCTTTCGGTGAAGGTAACCCAGATAACCTCGGATCATTCGACCGTCTACCCTCTCGGGAAGCATCGGCGCCGATTCATTCTCCGGCCTCAGAGACTCGAGGTATTCGGAAAATTCCTCAAGATCGGACCGATAGGCCCGGCAGGTGCTGTCGGAATACCCTTTTTCAAAGGCCAGGGCCCCGATAAAGGCTTCGATCCGGTTCCTCATGAATGCCGGTCCGGAAAATCGATCAGAGCGGCCAATTCATTCCAGTCTTTCACCTCCATAAAGGGATGGGGTTCCCGGTTCCAGGGCTGTTTAAACAAAATCGGTGTAAACCCTTCATCCTGAAGCAGAAAACAGGTTTCCAGCCGGTCTTCCACGAAATGGGAGACCCCCTTTTCCCGAAGCACCGTGGCTTTGGCCTCAAAAGAACCGGTGGCCACGATGTCCAGATGAGAAGGCGGCAGCGGTATGATTCGGTGCATCCACTCCCGAATGGCTTCATCGTCGGGGCGGGCGGTCACGAACCGCACCGGTCCGTGGTCGGCGCCCAATCGTTCCAGAACTTCCGGAGCCCCCGGGATCGGCCGCAGCCCCGCATCCCGGCTGCCGTCCAGGAGTTTCACCACGATGGATTCGATCACCTTTTCTTCGAGGTTCAGGCATTCCTCCAACATATAGCACGTGATGTCCTCGTATCGAAGATCCCGAAGATTGAAATCCTCACGGGCGATATCCAGGAACAGATGCATGGTGTCGGCCACCACCCCGTCGATATCGAAGCCCAACCGGTTCGGATCGATTTTCAAAGCGGCCCTCCGCCGTATTCGCCGGCCGATTCTCGAAAAATTGAATTCACCGGAATCAGGCGACCCGCCGGGTCTTTTTCTTGAGCCGCAGAATCCGTTTCCGCAAAATGGCGGCCATTTTTTCATCCTCTTCTTTCAAGGCGGCTTCCCGTTTGGCTTTCAGCTCCTTCATCTTGTGTTTCATTTCCCGAATGGACCCGCTCTTTTTTCGGCCGACCGGCTCTTCGATACCCCGGGCCTTTCGAATGGCGCTGATCAGTTCCGCCTTGTTCATGCCGCTGGCCCCGGTAATCTCCTCCAGAGACATGGCAAGTTCCCTCAGCTCTTTCGCGGTCATCTTTTCAAGGGGTTTTTCTTTGGCTTCTTTCTTGGCCATCTTCCGTCGTGCTCCTTTCTTTCCAAAAAGTAGAAGCGGAGGTGACCCTCCGCCCTGGACATTATCTGCATAATTCGTGGAATTTGAAAAATGTGTTTTATAAATTATTTTTTCTTACGATGTCAACCGGGAAAGCAGACTTTTGAACCGGGGGCCGAAAAAAAAGAAAAGATTGCCGGCTATTTCCCCTGCCTCGAAATCAGGTCGAAAATCGGTTTAAACAGGTCCAGGGGCACCGGAAAGATGGTGGTGGTGTTCCTTTCGGCCGACATTTCATTCATGGTCTGAAGATACCGAAGCTGAAGTGCGATGGGCCGGGCTTCAATGATTTCGGCCGCATCCGCCAGCCGGGCCGCGGCCTGAAACTCTCCTTCTGCGTTGATCACCTTGGCCCGCCGGTCTCTTTCGGCCTCGGCCTGCCGTGCCATGGCCCGCTGCATCTCCTGGGGCAGGTCGATATGCTTCAATTCCACGGTGGTCACCTTGATTCCCCAGGGATCGGTGTGGGTGTCCAGGATCTCCTGAATACTGGAATTGATCTTTTCCCGTTCGGACAGCAGTTCATCCAGTTCCGCCTGACCGCAGATGGAGCGCAGGGTGGTCTGGGCCAGCTGGCCCATGGCATACCGGTAATCCTCCACCTCGATGACCGCCTTGATCGAATCGATGACCCGGAAATAGATCACCGCATTGACCTTGACCGAGACATTGTCCCGGGTGATGACGTCCTGGGGGTCGACATCCATGACGACCAGCCGCAGACTCACCCGCACCATTTTGTCGATGACCGGAACCAGGATGATCAAACCGGGGCCCTTGATCCGAATCACCCGCCCCAGGCGAAAAATCACCCCCCGCTCGTATTCATTCAACACCCGAATGGCGGCCCAGAGAAAGAGCGCCGTCAGGATGAGAATGACAATCAGAATAATCGGCATCATACCTCCCGCCTCTTTTTTATGATTTCTTCAACGGCTCCCCAGGCGTTCTCCCCTGAGGCCCCAAGGCTTTCCCTGCATCCATTTCAATCGGCGTCAGAGGCTGAACCTCGAGAAGGAGCCCTTTGACCCCGATGACCCGGACGACCTCCCCCGGAAGCACCGGGGTTTGCGATACCGCGTTCCAGGTTTCTCCGTGGATGAAGACCTTTCCCCGGGGGGAAAGCGCCTCCCGAACCTCTCCGGATTGTCCGATCAATCCGTCCGCGCCGGTTTTCGGTTGA
>JBKHDE010000144.1:0-12059 GCA_046541495.1 Desulfococcaceae bacterium | reverse complement strand
CGGGAGACCGGGGGACAGAGGTCCGGACATTGTTTCGCTACGATCCTCCCGGGGGCACTATCGGCGCTACGGTGGCAAAATTGTTCGGCGAAGAACCCTCCCAAGAGCTGTCGGACGGCCTGCGCAAGTTCAAACAGATGATGGAAACAGGAGAGATCGCCACCATCATCGGGCAGCCCACCGGCCCCTGAACCGGCCGCTTTCGGCGGGATGTTTATCCCTGCGAAAACCACCGATGCCGCCCTGTTCACGGCAAGCGAACAGCAAAAGACTTGAACACAGGAAAGGAGATGGCGTATGAAAGCGGTATGCTGGTACGGAAAAGAAGACGTGCGGGTCGAAACGGTTCCCGATCCCCGGATCATCAATCCCCATGACGCGATCGTCCGAATCACCTCGACGGCGATCTGCGGATCGGATCTTCATCTGTACAACGGGTATATCCCCTCCATGAAGAAGGGGGATATTCTGGGCCATGAATTCATGGGAGAGGTCGTGGAGGTGGGCAAAGAAAACACCGCCCTCCAAAAAGGAGACCGGGTGGTGGTGCCGTTTCCCATCGCCTGCGGAGAATGCTTCTACTGTAAGCGGGATCTCTGGTCCTTGTGCGACAACACCAACCCCAACGCCTGGATGACCGACAAGGTATACGGCGACACCGGCGCCGGAATCTTCGGCTATTCCCATATGATGGGCGGGTATGCCGGCGGCCAGGCCGAATATGCCCGGGTTCCCTTCGGCAATGTCGGCCCCATCAAGGTGCCGGAGGATCTGACCGACGAGCAGGTGCTGTTTCTCTCCGATATTTTTCCCACGGGCTACATGGCCGCGGAAAACTGCAATTTACAGCCGGGGGATACCGTGGCGGTGTGGGGCTGCGGACCGGTGGGTCTGTTCGCCATCAAAAGCGCTTATCTGCTCGGCGCCGAACGGGTCATCGCCATCGACCGGGTGCGCGAGCGGCTGCAATTGGCCGAGACCTTCGGCCAGGCGGAAACCATTAATTACGAGGAATCTGAAAATGTGACCGAAGAGCTCAAAACCCGCACCGGCGGCCGGGGCCCCGACGCCTGCATCGACGCCGTCGGCCTGGAAGCCCACGGTACCGGCATCGGCAACTTCTATGATCAAGCCAAACAGAAGATGCGGCTCGAAACCGACCGCCCCTATGTGCTGCGCCAGGCCATTATGGCGTGTCGAAAAGGCGGCACCCTGTCCATTCCCGGGGTCTACGGCGGATTTGTGGATAAGATCCCCTTCGGGGCGGCATTCGCCAAGGGGCTGACCTTTAAAATGGGGCAGACCCATGTGCATCGGTATCTCCAACCGCTGCTGGAGCGAATCCAGAAGGGAGAGATCGATCCCTCCCACATTATCACCCATCGGCTGTCCCTGGAAGACGCCCCGCGGGCATACAAAACCTTCAGAGAAAAGGAGGACGACTGTATCAAGGTGGTGATGAACCCCTGAGAACGGCGGTAAATTTCGGCCCGGTTGCAACACGTCCCTTATTCAGACGCTTTGATGCGACCCCCGAACAGCGAAACACCAGGAGACCCTGTGAACACGCCCTCACTTCAGCACCAGGTTCCGGATCTGTCCTTTCTGACCCGGCTTCGCAAACACCCCGGCATCACTCACCCCGAATTCGGCGATCTCGCACGGCTGAATGCGGTGCGGATGTCCCGGGAACTCCCCCTGCCCGCCGTCCGCTTCACCGAAGAAGACGGCATGATGATCTATCTCACCGTGACCGGCCGCTGCAACGCCCACTGCGCCGGCTGCATCAACAGCGCCGTGACCCTGGGCAATGACGATCCGCGGAACCTGCTGACCACCTCTCAGGAGAGTGAACCGGAAATTGACGCCGCCATCGTGGTTCGCCTGGCCGAATCCCGGCCGGACCAGATGATCACGGTCTGTTTTTACGGCGGCGAACCCTTCATGGCCCCCGAAAAGATGGACCGGATTCGCCAAATTTTGACCGCATCCCCCATTCACGACCGGGTTCGGTTCATGGTCAATACCAATGGCGAACTGCTGGGCCCTCGGCTGGACCGGCATGCGGATCTGATGAAGGAGATCTGGCTGTACACCGTCTCCATCGACGGGGATGAAACGCAGCACAATCGGTGCCGGCCGGGCACCCATCTCTCCATCATCGAGGCCAATCTCAAGAGGCTCAGGGAATCGACCGGCCGGCCGGTGCTCTTCTGGTCGACCCTTCGGGAGGGTCAATCTCTGATCAACTGTTTTCAGGAATTCCTCAAGCTCTATGACGCCGGTCAGGTCGACTATCTCTTCTGGCACTGGGCCGAAAGTCGGGCTCCCTTTGACCATTTTGAAGATTTTGCCGGCCGATACGCCGAGGAATTGGAAACCCTGATGGACATTTACCTGGATCGGCTGAAACAGGGAAAGCCGCTCCCGATCATCCACCTGAACGAACTGGTGATCTACCTGGCCACCGGCAGGGAACGGGGCCATTCGGCCTGCGCCGTTGAACTGGCTCAAAATTTCGACATCATGGGGGGGCAGATCTGCGCCTGCTCGGACCTGCCCCCGGAGATGGGTCTGGGAGAGCTGGACGCATCCGGAAATCTCGACATCACCAATCGGGACCTGAAACCGCTGGTGGCTTACAAAGACTGGCTGGGATGCACCCGGTGCGGGGTCCACCCCTATTGCGGGGGACGCTGCCCGGTACAGGCCCTGGCCGGCGAACCCCTGCGGACCATTCAATATTGTCAGCTCATGCGGCTGCATGTGGGGATCGTCCAGAAACGGATGGACCGAATCGAAACCGAGCTGACTCGGCACGGCATCTCCCTGCAGGCGGTGCATGATCAATCCGCATTCCTGACCAAATATACGGATGTGGTTCCCTGACCCGCTGCCGAGTGTTTCCCGGGGTCGCTCCCGGCAGCGGAATAAGCATTAAGAGATGACCCGTCCATTCTTTTTCAGATCCTCCGCCAGATCGGAAAGATCCAGCCGATCCAATGTGTTCGCCCGCTGCATGCCGGTTTCCGGGTCCCACCCCCGCAATTCGTAAAACTCCCGGCGCATGAATTCATAATCTTCCCGGTCCAGTATCTTCCCCTTGCGGCTGATCACTTCCTCTTCAGGGCCGGGCACGACCACCTTCGGATTCATGAAGACCGTCTCCACCGGGTCGGTGAAGTTGAATTCCTCGGGCACATCGTCCGTTTTGGGCGCCAATCCTTCCCGCAACAAAATCGCCCGCTGCAGATTGAAAATCCGCTCGCCGTAGGTCAGCAGGCCGGGTTCGTCGATCTCGATGCCGGTCACCGCGCCGAACACCCGGCTCTCCAGGGTGGGATCGCCGACCCGGTCCGGGGTGTTCCAGGAGACCATCATCGGCCAGCTGCTGTCGCACAGCAGCAAACTGTCTTTGACATAGGTCCGGTCGATGGTGCGGGTGGCCGCCATGGCCTTTCCTTCCCGGTTGTTGAGATCCCAGGCCTGATCATGATTCCAGAAGACCCGGGCCGCCTTGCGGTAGACCTCGGCGGTGACCGGGGTGGCCCCGGGGTGGTCCAGGTTCAGGACCCATTGCCCGATGATCCGGCTGACCTCGTGGAGCATGGCGATGGGCTGCCTCGGTTCAAAAGCGTAGAGAAGAGCGTTCATCAGGTATTCCCGGCCGGAGTAAGTGGCGCCCGATCCCACGTCCGATACCTCGTTGGAAAAGAGTTTTCGGGCGTCCGGCCCCAGTTTCTCCCCGGCCCGAAGCAGTCCCTCGGCCAGGATGTCGCCGAACCCTTCTCGAAAAGCGATCTGATGGGCGAGATTTTCGAAAAAGGGGCGGCTGCCCAGCTTGGAGATATCCAACCCGGTCTCTTTTTCGGTCAAAAAACCGGCTTTAAAACCGGACTCGATCCACTGCACTACGTTGGTCATCTCCATGGTACATAGAGACAGGTCGTTGCAGATGCCGGTGGCGTCCAGGGCGGTCTCGGCCGATTCTCCGGTCTTGGCCACCCAGGGAAAATAGACGAACATGGCCTGGCATTTTCGCACCACATTTTTCCCGGATGCGGTCAGCAGGGCATTGCGGTAATCGCAGTCGAGGCCGCACTGAAAACAGGACGATTTGCCGGTGCGACGGACCTGTTCCGGCGGAAACGGCAGAAACATCGGTTCGTGTCGGTTCAGGTGGATGGCGATCTTGTTCAATTCCTTCAACCGCTCCGGATCGGCCACCGACGGCGAACCGGCGCCGTAGACCGCGATCGCTTTCAGGTGTTTGGACCCCATCACCGCGCCGAACCCGCCGGTGGCGCTCCCCTCGTTGTCGGTCATGAGGTTGGCGTTGCGGCACCGGTTCTCCCCGGCCGGACCGGTGGTGATGAACCGCACATTCTCGCCGTGGGCCGCCTTCAGGCCATCCCGAACCGCATAGGTCCCTTTTCCCCAGAGATCGGCGCCGTTTTCCAGCCGGGCCGTTCCGTCTTGAATCAGCAGATAGACCGGCTTTTCGGATCTGCCGGTAATCACGACGCCGTCATAGCCCGCTTTTTTCAGATAAGGCCCGAAAAATCCGCCCACATTTCCGTAGCAGAAACCCTCGGGCACCAGCATGGGGGATTTTCCCACCACCTCGAACCGGGAGGCGCCCTGAGCCCCGGTGGCCCCCAGAGGGCCGGTCATGAAAATCAGACAGTTTTCCGGGTCCAGAGCCCCGACCTCCGGACCCACCGTTTCCCAATAAATGCGGGTGGCGATGCCCCGGCCCCCGAGGAACCGGTCGGCATAATCCAGGGTGTGCAATTCGGTGATTCGGTTATCGGAAAGGTCGACCTTAAGAATCTTACCCATCCAGCCGTGTACGGTATTTGACATAGGGTTCTCCTTTGGTGAAGGTCCATTGATATCCGGACCCGGAAACCACCGCCGAAAAAGAAAAGGAGGCGGCGGGGGAAAACGGCGGCTACATCAGGTCCGGATAATGCTTTTCCATGCACCGCGGGCAGATGCTGTGGCTCACATCCGCCTGGGAGTATTTGTGGATGTAGACATCCACCTGCTCCCATTCGCCGGCATCATTGCGTATCTTTTTGCAAAAAGAGCAGAGCGGAAGAATCCCCTCCAGAGTTTTAATTTCTTTCAACGCCGCCTGCAGTTCGCCGATCAGGGCCTCGCGCTCGGCTTCCGTCTGTTTGCGGACGGTGATTTCCTGGTTCAATTTTTGATTGGTTTCTTTCAGGTCCCGAAAGATCAGATCATAGGGTTTTTCAATACCGGTGCGAATGATGGCCCGGTAAATGAGAAAGAAAGAGAAGATTTTGAAATAGTGGCCCACCAGGTTGGAAACCCCGTAATTGCTGATATAGAAGGTAAAGGCCAGTTCCGAAATGATGGTACAGATGAGCGACCAGAGCAGAAGATGAAAGACCCTTTCATCGAACTTGGGGCGGTTTTCCAGCAGCAGGTGGATGTTGACCACCAGGACAATGCAGATCAGATATTCACTGATCTTTTTGAAAGGGGTCAATCCTTCCCCGGGCACGAAGCATTCCGGAAAAACTTTCCAGTAGAAAATCGAGGCGATCAACAGCATGGTGACCGCGGTGAAGGCGGTCACCACCCGGTACGGTCGCACCGGTTTTTCCGTTTTCAGATAAGCAAACGCCAGGAGCAGGGAAATCGCCTCCATGTACCGGGCCCCGATCCACAGTTGATTGGCATAATAATCATAATCGGTGAAGACAGCCATGCCTTTATAGGCCAGGGTATGAAGCAGATCCAGGGCCCCGATGAACAGATAGGCGATGCCGATGAACAAAAGATATGGGTTTTGAATGTAGCGGCGGGAATTCCAGGCGATCATGAACACGGTGCCGGCCACGATGATGCTGAAGAGCTCCGCCAGGCTGTGGAAGAGGAGATAATTGACCAGAGTGGTCAGATAGAGTCCGACCAGCAGCGAACCGACCAGAAGAAAGGTTCGAAGGTTGGCATGCCGGACCGGCGGCGTCTCGAAGGGTAGTGTCGGGTCCATTCAGGATTCCTTTGGATCATGTGCCCGTGCCCGCCGGACTGATCTTGCTCGCCGGCATGGGTCCCCGACGGTTTTGCCGGGGATTCAAAAATACCGACGGAGCCGCCCGCCTGTCAAGGAATACCTGAGGCATCACCGGAGGGCCGAACCGCCGGCCGGTGATGGATTTCACTCTTGTATATTTATCGTTTTATCCTTATATTGGATCAATTCCGGCTGAAGCACAGGCCATGTTTCGCCTCATCCATTATCGACGAACAGATGGGGGACCCGAAAACCCCGCCGTGCCGAACGCCGTATCCGGTTCCGAACGGCGAACCACCGGCCGATGATTTCTGGTCACGAATACCCGGGTGCGGTTTCGGCCTCAATAGGGACGGACATGGTGATAACCACACCGACAGGAGAATCAATGAACTCTGAAAAAAAGAAACTGCGCGTCCTTCTCGTCGATGACCATGCCGTCTTGCGGCAGAGTATTCGAATGATGCTGGAGGATTTGCCCGACATGGTGGTCTCAGGTGAAGCCGAGTCCGGGGCCGCCGCTGTCGATGCCTGCCGATCGAATGACTATGATGTGGTTCTTCTGGATGTGCGGCTGCCCGATTTCACCGGGCAGGAGGTCGCCCGCAAACTCAAGGCCCTGCCGTCCAAGGTGAAGATCATTGCCCTGTCCATGCGGGATGAAGAGATCGTCCGGCAGGAGATGTACAGGGCCGGGGCCGACGGTTTCGTGAGCAAGGCCGACGGCGCGGACGCCCTGATTGGAAAAATTCGGGAGTACGCCGGCGGCCGAGAGAGCTGATCCGTCAGCGAAACAGCATTTGAAGAACCACCCGCCTCAACCGAGGCGGGTTTTTTTATTCGGTTGATTACGCCCCCGCCTGAACGGCCTTTTTCACCCGGTCCGGTGTCATGGGAAGCTGCAATACCTTGGCGCCGACCGCATCGTGAACGGCAGTGGCGATCACCGCCCCCATGTTGATGACGGCCGGCTCTCCGCCCCCCTGGGGATCCAGGCCGGGGTTGTCCACCAGCACCGTTTCGATCTTCGGCACCCAGGAAAACCGGGGCAGGCTATACGTATCGAAGTTCCGGTCCAGGATCTCCCCGTTTTTAAACCGCACCTCCTCTTCCAGGGCATAACCGAGGCCCATGGTGATGCAGCCTTCCATCTGCATACGGGCCCCCTCCGGGTTGACCACGAAACCCATGTCCTGGGCGCAGACCACCCGTTTGACCTCCACCCGGCCCTTGTCTTTGTCCACCCCGACCTCGGCCATAGTGGCCACATAGGTGCCCGCATCGATGCCGCAGGCGACTCCCAGACCGCGGCCGCTGGGCGGAACCGCCGGCGTCCACCCGAACCGGTCGGCCGCCGCTTTGAGCACCCCGATCATCCGCTGGTCCTTAAGGTGGTTCAAGCGAAAGTCCACCGGGTCGGCCTTGGCCCGTTTCGCCATCAGGTTCATCTGCAGCTCCCGGGCATAGGTGTTGGTATTGGCGGCCGGAGCCCGCCACGGCCCCACCGCAAAAGGATGCACCGAGGTGCTGCTCCCCATCCAGTTTCCGTAGGCGGCTATCTGATGATGGGGAATGTCGTAGAACTGGTCCGACCCCCGTTCGCCGGCAAAATAGACGTGGTAATCCCAAAAAGTGATCCTGCCTTCCGAATCGAGCCCGGAATCGATTTTAACCACCGCCGCCGGCCGAAAGGTGTCGAAGAAAAATTCCTCGGCCCGGTTCCAGGCCACCTGTACCGGCCGGTTGGTGATCTTGGCCAGCCGGGCCGCCTCCACCGCCTGCTGAGAAGCCGATTTGCCGCCGAATCCGCCGCCCACAAAGGGGGTGATGACCCGGACATTGTCCGGCGAGAGGTTCAGTGTTCGGGCGATCTGGTCCCGAAGCGGAAACGGCGCCTGAGTGGAGGCCCACACCGTCATCTTGTTGCCGTCTTCGAATCGGGCCGTCGCCGCATGGGGCTCCAGGGGGGCATGGGCCACGTAGCTGTTCAGATAGGTCTCTTCCAGCACCTCGGCGGCCGACTTTTTTCCGGTCTCAAGATTCCCCTCGGATGAGACGACATTCGGAGCCGGCGCCTTCTTCACCAGGTAATCGAAAATCGATTCATCATCCACGCCTTCGGGCGGCGGATCGAACTCGGCGTTGATCTTCGAAAGGGCCTGGTCCGCCCGATCCGGCCGCTCATGAAGGACCGCCACGAAATCGCCTTCCCGGACCACCCGTACCCCGTCCATCTTTTCAGCGGCCGAGGGATCCACCGTTTTCAGACGGGCCCCGTGGGCCGGAGGACGCAGAATCTTCGCATACAGCATTCCCGGCAGCCGAATATCTGCCGCATACTCCGCCTTTCCGGTCACCTTTTCTTCTCCGTCCCGGCGGTCGAAGGATCGGCCCATGACCGTGAATTCCGACACCGGCTGTAGGGGCGGCAGTTCCTTTAAATGGCGTTCGATCACCTTACCGCCGGTGAGCTCTGCATAGGGGATCTTTCGGCCTGGGTTTTTTGAATCAAATACCGCTCCGTCGGCCGTGTCCAGGCGATCCGCCGGCACCTTGAGCCGCTCCGCGGCCATTTCCTTGAGCACCCCCCGGGCCTCGCAGGCCGCCTCCCGCAGAAACACCCCGAAATACCGGGTGGTGAGCGATCCCCAGGTGCCGGCGTCCCAGGGGCAGAGATCGGTGTCGCCCATAACGATATCGACATCCTGATAGGCCACGTCCAGCTCCTCGGCCAGCATCTGGGGCAAAGAGGTGATGGGCCCCTGGCCCATTTCGATCTTGCCGGTGAAGCAGGTGACCCGGTTGTCGGCGCCGATCCGCAGAAAGGCGTTGAAATCGACCGGAATGCCGGATCCGATATATCCGGTCCGCTCGGTCCGGGCCAGCAGTTCGGCCGGGCCGACGGTGTAGTAGAGAAGGATGCCGCCGCCCAGGGCGGACATCCGTTTCAGAAACCCGCGCCGGGTCATCGGTGCGGTATTCGGAGATTCGGTGGTCGGATGCAGGTCTTGATCCGGATGAGTCATGACGCGCCTCCTTTCATGGTTCGGGCCGCGCTCTGAATCGCCTCCACGATCCTCACATGGGCCCCGCACCGGCAGAGGTTGTTCTCCAGCCCCCACACGATGTCTTCGGCGGAGGGATTCGGGTTGGTTTTGAGCAAACTGTAGGCCTTCAGGATCATGCCCGGGGTGCAGTATCCGCACTGAAAGGCACCCTTTTCGATAAAGGCCTCCTGGAGCGGATGAAGTTTCCCGTCGGAGGCCAGCCCCTCGATGGTGACGATATCGGCCCCGGCCGCATCCGCGGCCCGCATCTGGCAGGAGGGCATGGCTTCGTCGTTGATCAGAACGGTGCAGGACCCGCACAGCCCTTCTCCGCACCCGTACTTGGGTCCGGTCATCCCCAGGTCGCTGCGCAGGACCCACAACAGGTTCCGGTCGCCGTCCGTGTCCAGGGTCACCTTTCGGCCGTTCAATGTAAAATGGATGGTTTCACGCATGGGCGCACCTGCCTTTTTGAAGGGTGATCGAGTGAAGACACCCCCGGCATCCCGCATTCATGCGGCGCGGGAGCCGGGTGGAACGGTGGATTATTTGTTCAGCTGGCGAATGCGGCGTTTGTCCCGCACCAGGAGTTGGCCGCTGTCCAGCGGTTTGACTTCGAACAGATCGATGGCCCGGATCAGATCCCCGAGCTTTTTGTATCCGTAGTTTCTGGCATCGAAGGAGGCCTGGTTGGAAATATGAGAGCCGATGGAGGCCAGATGAGCCCAGCCGTCGTCATCCTGGCCCGCGTCGATGGCGTTGCGGATGAGGTTCATCAGCTTGGAATCGGACTTGAGCTCGTTGCCGGTGGCCCGGGAGAAGGTGGACTCTTCCTTGGGCGATCCCGGCTGCTTCAGCTCCTCCAGGTAGAGAAACTTGGAGCAGGCGTTCACAAAGGCCGTGGGCGCCTTGCGCTCCCCGAATCCGAAGACCGTTTTGCCTTCCGAAAGGATGCGGGTCACCAGGGGCGTGTAATCCCCGTCCGAGGAGACGATGCAGAAGATGTCCATATTCTTGTTGTAGAGAGTGTCCATGATGTCGATGGTCATGGCGATGTCGGTGGCGTTCTTCCCCTTGGTGAAATCGAACTGCTGAACCGGCTGAATGGCATACTCGAACAGGGATTCCTCCCACCCTTTGATGCAGGGGTTTTTCCAGTTGCCGTAAGCCTTTCGAATGTTGACCACCCCGAACTTGGCCAGCTCCGAAACGATGAAATCGATCATCTTGGCCGGGGCGTTGTCCGCATCGATAAATACGGCGATTCGCTTGGTATCGTTTTCCATTAGGCTCCTTTCGATTCCCGCTTCTCTCATCTTAAGGGTGAAACACGGAAATGTCCACACCCTTTCACGATCGGCGGCCGCTGTTTCCGGTCGGGTCTTTCAGACTGCACGGTACCATCACCTGACACTTGCCGCAGACATGGGTGGAGGAATCCAGCCCGGACAACGCATCGAGATGGGCGATGTTCTCTTTCAGCCGTTCCCAGCAGCGCTTCCGGTCGATGCCCGAAACCGACACCGCCCCCACCGGGCAGCGCTCCACGCAGATCAGGCATTTTCGGCCGTTTTTGTGAAGGCAAAGCTCTTCCGCATTCACCAACGGGCTGTCGCCGAGTTCGGCATCGGTGACCAGGCTGCCCATCCGTCCGGCGCATCCGGCCGGGGTAATGAACTGGGCATTGACTCCGAACCGGCCCAGGCCCGCCAGATAGCCGAGATGCTTGTGGGACCACCGGGCCATCAGTTTCTCCGGATCAAAATTGTGGGTGGCCGGGGTCAGCGCGACCCGGTCTCCTCGGTTTACCAGTTCCTGCTGAAGCACCTCAGATAAATGGCCGATCAGCCGGTTGGTGGCCTCGTAAGCCAGACCCCAGCTTCGGCTCGGATTATCCCCCGGGTGATTTTCATTGGCCAGCTCCTTTGAAAACGGCACAAAGAAGACCACCACCGATCGGGCGGTATCCAGCAGATCCCGAGGCAGGACATGATCCTCCGCCGCGATCCGGGGCAAAACATCGAACCGGTCATCCGCGACGGCGGTTGCCAGAAGCGGGGTTCGCCAGAAACGGTGGAGATCGTTTTTCTGCGAATAGGTTTTGACGGTTTCTTCAAGGATGTGCCGAAGATCGTCAGGAAAGACGGGGGTATTCATTCATGACCCTTTCAAAATTAGAGTATTTTGGCCATTAAAAAAACCCACTTTCAACGCAAAGTCATTCGGATTTTTTTCAGCTGTGTGAACATTTTCTTACCATAGCCGACCCCATTCTTCAATAATCCTGTCGCTTCGACCTACGGCCTCGGGTATTCATCTTTCAAATACCGAATGTGCACCGATTCTGCACTATACTACTTCATTTTCCGCTCTCAATTCGGGGATTCACCGTATTGAAAAAAATATCAAAAAGCAGCAGTATATGGCCCGAATTTTGCTTTTTGCATACAAGGGATTGACATTTTGCATACACAAAAGTATACAAATCCGGTCAACACAACGCTTTCGACACACGGGGGATTAATGATTAATCACAACAGGTTATTGCAAGAAAAAAGCTTATTGGGTCTGTGGGGTTCCTGGGCGCAGATTACCATGTGCCAAATTAATTTATGGCGCTCCTGCTGCTCTTATTTCATCGGAAACGGGGGCGAAAAAAGAACCGACAATGAATGTTCCGCGCATGATCTCTATGTGAACGGATGTGAATAGGGACGCTTCATGATCTTGCGCACCGCACTTATCGCGAATCGATCCGGTTCTAAGAATCGTATCGATTCGCGAAACCAACAGAATCTCAAATTTTTTAATTCATGAAAGTTTTTTCATAGCGAATTTGGATATTTGATTCAAAATCCCTCCCTCTCTCGAATCGCCGGCCGCTTTCGCGCCCGCCCCTCCTTCCCTGCTTTTTCAGCCTTGAAGAAGAAGACACCCGCGGAATACACCCTTCCGCCTTCCGC
>JBKHDE010000143.1:0-12105 GCA_046541495.1 Desulfococcaceae bacterium | reverse complement strand
GGGGCAGGGTTTAGTAGCGGTAGTGCTCTGATTTGAATGGTCCTTCTTTGGGCACGCCGATATACTCGGCCTGTTCATCACTCAGCTTGGTTAATTTGGCGCCGAGTTTTTCGAGGTGCAGGCGGGCCACTTCTTCATCCAGAGATTTCGGAAGGCGATACACCCCGATTTCTCTCGGATTCTGCCAGAGATCGATCTGAGCGATGGTCTGGTTGGTGAAGGAATTGGACATCACAAAACTCGGATGACCGGTCGCGCAGCCCAGATTTACGAGGCGGCCTTCAGCCAGCAGGAAGATGGCATGGCCGTCGGGGAACACATATTTGTCCACCTGGGGTTTGATGTTGATTTTCTGAATGCCCTCAATCTCAGCCATGGCGTCGACCTGAATTTCATTGTCGAAATGGCCGATGTTGCAGACGATGGCCTGATCCTTCATTTTTGACAGATGGTCGGCGGTGATGACATCTTTATTGCCGGTTGTGGTGACATAGATGTCGGCATGGGGAAGGGCTTCCTCGGTGGTGGTGACCTTGTAGCCCGCCATCAATGCTTGAAGGGCGCAGATGGGATCGACTTCGGTGACCCAGACCTGGGCCTTGAGGCCGGACAATGCCTCGGCACAGCCCTTGCCCACGTCTCCGTAGCCCAGGACCAAGGCGGTTTTGCCGGCGATCATGACGTCGGTGGCCCGTTTGATGCCGTCAACCAGGGATTCCCGGCAGCCGTAAATATTGTCGAATTTGGACTTGGTGACCGAGTCATTGACGTTGATGGCCGGAACCAGAAGTTCGCCCCGTTCGCTCATCTGATAAAGCCGATGGACCCCGGTGGTGGTCTCCTCGGAGACGCCTTTCCATTCCGCCACGACCTTGTGCCAGAACTTCGGGTCTTCCTGAAGGTTTTCTTTCAGCAGGGAGTTGATGATTTTAAGCTCTTTGTTATCGGTGGGCTCGTCCAGTATGGCCGGGTTTTCTTCCGCATAGTAGCCCCGGTGGATCAGCAGGGTGGCGTCGCCGCCGTCATCGACCACCAGATTGGGACCTTTGCCGTCGGGCCAGGTGATGGCTTTCATGGTACACCACCAGTATTCTTCCAAAGTTTCTCCTTTCCAGGCGTAGACCGGAATGGAGCGTTTGGCGATGGCCGCGGCGGCGTGGTCCTGGGTGGAAAAGATGTTGCAGGACGCCCAGCGGACATCGGCGCCCAGTTCCTCGAGGGTTTCGATCAGGACCGCCGTCTGCACCGTCATATGCAGGCTGCCCATGATTCGAACGTCTTTGAGCGGCTTTTCGGGGCCGTATTTTTCGCGGGTGGCCATCAGGCCGGGCATCTCCTGTTCCGCGATATCGATTTCCTTGCGCCCGAAATCGGCCATTTCGATATCGCGAACTTTGTAATCGGTATTGGATTCCATCAGCATAAAAATTCCTCCTAGATTCGATTCAAAATTTGGTTGGTTTCTTCCATAATGTTTCTCCAGGCTTTCAGCGGCAATGCCGCGCCCAGATGTTCTACCACGTGTCTTCCCAGCAACGCCCCGGTTTTGGCGCAGGCATCGACAGGATGATGGTTGATGAGGCCGTACAGGAACCCGGCCGCCCAGAAGTCACCGGCGCCGGTGGTGTCGACGGCCCGGTCGGTCAGAAAGGCCGGCACATGATGGGCTCCGGCGGCGTCCCGGACCAGGGCCCCCTTCTTGCCGAGTTTGACGGCGGCGATGGAGCAGAGCTTTCCCAGTTCCTCGAGCCCGTACTCGGGGTCGTCCTTACCGCAATAGACCGCCGATTCCTCTTCATTGGCGAACACCACATCCACATAATTTTCCAAAATGCCGGGAAGTGCTTCCCGGGCGTGGTCTACGATCTCGAAAGACCCGAGATCCAGGCTCACCCGACAGCCGGCCTCTTTGGCGGCTTTCAGAACCGCCAGAATCAGCTCCGGATTGAATAAAAGATAGCCTTCCACATGGACATGATCGCAACCGGCAAAATCCTCGGGGTGAATATCTTCGGGGGAAAAAGCCATGGCGGCGCCGAGGTCGGTCCGCATGGTTCGCTCGGAATCCGGGGTGACCAGGCTGAGGCAGCTGGCGGTGGCGGCGTCTCCGTCCAGTTTGAACCGGGAGCAGTCGCCGCCGATTTGTTTGAAATAGTCCCGGTAATAGGCGCCGTTTTCATCCCGCCCCAGTTTCCCCATGAATGAACACCGCAAGCCCATGCTGCTCAGGGCAAAGGTGGTATTTCCGGCCGAGCCGCCGGTGGCCTTGACCGGTTGCCCGCCGATCATCGCCAGCAAGGACGACATGGTTCTGGAGTCCACCAGTTCCATTCCCCCTTTTTGTCCCGGAACCGATTTCACCACTTGTTCGGGAACCTCGATCACCAGGTCGACCACCGGAGATCCGACACCGATCATGTGTATTCTATCGTTTTTCATATACAGCTCCTTAAACTCCTTTTGTATCTTCTTAACGTAAGTATTCAATTATTAGTAAAATCAGCTTTATACGAGTATCGCCTTGTTGCCGTACGCTGGTCCGGGTCGCCCGAACCGGCGAATGCAACTTCTCCGATTGTGGTTTATCACCGCTTGTATTAATTGAAAAATCTTCGTTAAAAATTCACTTAAATGAAATTGGCTGATATTACGGGAGATGATTCTGATTGTGTGGGATCAAGTCTTGTGAATCATCCACGGCAGACGGGGGCGTCTGCCACATAATATCCCGTCACGGGAGGTAGTTTACCCATATAGTCTTTTGTGTTCAAAAGGTCTTCATCGTCTGAAATATGCCTGCTGAAAATCAATGATTTATCTATGCACTAAAACCGGCGATATAAAAGGCCGTTTGAGAATGTAAATTACTCTCTATCAATCAAACAGAGCAATTATACTTTCTGTTCAAAGCTTTGTCAAGCCTTAATATACACAAAATCTCTTTTTTGCACAAAAATTTTTTGAACGTTATTTTTCTAAAGAAATACCTTCTTTTTTGAGAAGGTCTCGAAATCCCGCTTTGGCCAGTGCGGGATTCAGAAGAAGTTTTATTTTTTTGGTTCCCCTGGCATCCACAAAGGTGCTGTCCAGGGTCCATTCCGTTTTTTTCAAAACCTTGAGGCTGTCGTCGAGTAAGATAAAATGATAGTTCATCATGGCGAATGTCAGAGCGCCGAGAACGAGAACAATAATGATCGCATATTTCATGGTGAATTCCTTTCAGGGGTGTTTGTATACCGGACTTTCTCTACTAATTTTCATAACATGCGGTATTTTCGGGTTCAACCCCAAATATCAGGGGAAGACCCCCAGTCGACCGGCACTCGAACCATTTGACCCGCCTTATTCTTGAAAAGCAGGTAGCCGTTTTTCTTTCCGTACAAAAAAATATCCCGAGTGATCTCCACGTCCGTGCGGCAGTAATCGATGATTTCCCGAATCCGTCCTTCCTTCCACCACTTCAGGGCCTGGAGACCGTCGGCGCTCTTTTTGGCCCCCAAGGTATTTTGAGCCAGATGATCCAGGGAAAGCCGAAATCCGAGGCATTTTTGTACTTCCTCCAACATGTCGAGGGTGGGAAGGCCGGCGAAATTGAAATCGGAATGACCGCTCAAGACCCGGTAATCGAACCGTTTAATATTAAACCCTACCACCAAATGGAACTGCTGAAGCCGCTTTATCAGCGCATCCACCTCATCCTGATGAAATTCGAAACAATAGTCATCCCGGGAATCATACAATACCACGCAGCTGATCCCCATGCGGTCGGCCCGGTGCCAGCCGCCCACCTCTTCGGCGGATCGCCGGGTTTCGATATCCAGAACCCCGAAATGAAAATCTTCCGGAGGAGGAGGCGCCTTCGGTTCGGAAGGAAAAGGATGGGTCGGTGTACCGATTCGAAGGGGGTCGGGTGAAGCCGGAGTGGAATCCGGAAGAGCGGGGGTGCTTGTCTCCCCGGGCCGACTGCTCTCGGGCGAATGAAGCAGCTTCAGGAGAAATGCGGCGGATGCCTTATCGATAGGCCGGTTGCCGGAACCGCACTTGGGAGAGTGAACGCAGGAGGGACACCCGAACTCGCAGGTACATTCCAGAACCGTTTTCAGGGTGGCCTCCAGCAGGGACTCGGCCTTTTGAAATGCCTGTCGGCTCAATCCGGCGCCGCCGGGAACCCCGTCGTAAACAAATACCGCGGGACCGCCCACCCGGGGGTGAAAGGGGGTGGAGATGCCTCCCAGATCGTTCCGGTCGGCCATCACCAGCAGGGGGCAGATGCCGATGGCCGCATGTTCCACCGCATGAATGCCGCCCATGAAGTGGTGGTATTCGGATTCGGCCCGTCGCTGAATCTCGGCGGGAATTCGAAACCAGAGCCCCTCGGTCTCAAAAATGACCGGCGGCAGGTCCAGCGGCAGGATGTTGATTTTTCTGCGGCCGTGAATCCGCCATTTTTCATACCCGGTGACCTGATCGGTTACCTTGAGCCGGCCGGTGTAAAACCGGGCCGCACCCACCGTTTTTTTATCGAACACGTCCAGAATCTCGGTATCCTTGCGGCCCCGGACCCGGGTGTAGTAATCCACCCTTGCGGGGGAGACCTTCACGGTCCGAGTGCTGAGATCCAGGGTGTCCACCCGGTAGGTGATCCCGTTATGAAGATAGATCGCCCCGGGGTGGGCCTCCCGAAAGGCCCGTATGCCGTCGATCTCTCCCCGGTGGACCCCGTCTTCGGCGGAGACGATCTGATACCGGTCTCCGGCGCCGCGAAGATCCACATCCCGGTGGGGCCTTTTTCGCCGGGCATAGATCTCCCGGCCGTCCGCGCTGCGAAGCAGTTCTCCTTTCCGCTCGAGTTCGGTCACCGTCTCTCGGACCGGCTCGGGCGCCAGCAGGGGTTCCCCCGCTTTCAAGGGCATTTCGGCGGCGGCGCAGACCAGGTGGCGTTGAAGAATATGGGTGTTGACCGGGTTGACCACGGCCGATTCCGGTTCCCGGGAGATCAATTCCTGCGGGTGGCGCATGAAATACTGGTCCAGGGCATCCTCTCCGCCGATCAGGACCACCGCCGAATCCTGGCCGTTGCGGCCCACTCGGCCGCCCCGCTGCCGGGTGGAGACGATGGTGCCGGGATACCCCACCAGAAGACAGAGATCGAGGTCCCCGATATCGATCCCCAGTTCCAGCGCGCTGGTGGAGATTACCGCCAGAAGGTCCCCATCGGAGAGCCGGCGCTCGATCTCCCGCCGTTCTTCGGGAAGGAATCCGGCCCGGTAGGCGCTGATCCGGTCCTTGAAAACACCGGATCGGCTGCCGGCCCATAGGGCGATCAGTTCGGTCAGTTTTCGGGACTGGGCGTAGACGATGGTCCGCAGCCCCCGGTGAAGGGCCGCCTTCAACAGCAAAATGGCGGTCCGGGCCGGCCCCTGGACCGGGTCCACAAAGACCAGGTGCTTGCGCCCCTGTGGGGCGCCGCTCTCGACCACCGTTTCGATGTTCCGGTCGTCTTCCAGGCCGGTCAGTCGGGTCGCCAGTTCCCCCGGATTGGCCACCGTGGCCGAGCTGAAAACAAATGCGGGGGATACCCCGTAATAGGCGCAGATCCGCCTCAACCGTCTGAACACCTGGGCCATGTGGGAGCCCATGACGCCCCGATAGGTATGGACCTCGTCCACCACCACCACTTCCAGGTCGGCGAACAGGGAGGCCCAGGACCGGTGATGGGGCAGAAGGGAGAGGTGAAGCATGTCCGGATTGGTGATGAGCACATTGGGCGGATTACTTCGAATCCGCTTTCGGCGCCAGGCGGTGGTGTCGCCGTCGTAAATGGCGGCGGAGGGTTGAAAATCGGTCGTACAGCCGCTCAGGGCTTCAAAGGCTTTCAGTTGGTCCTGAGCCAGTGCCTTGAGGGGAAACAGGTAGAGGGCTTTGGCGTCGGGATCTTTTAAGATCCGCTCCAGAACGGGAAGATTATAGATCAGGGTTTTGCCGCTGGCGGTGGGGGTGGCGACCACCACATGCCGGCCGGACCGGACCCGATCCATGGCAAGGCTCTGGTGGGAATAAAGCGCCCCGATGCCCGCGGCGTCCAAAAGCTTTTCCATGGCCTGCGGCCAGGGTTTGTCAGGATTGCGACAGACGGCGGAACGGGCCGGCAACAGGGTATGATAGACCACCTGATTCCCCATGCGAGGGGACGATTTCAGGGCCAGGACATATTCATTGATATCGGGTCGATTTTCGGCCATACGGATTTATAACACAGAGGCGTGACAGGCGCCATCACGCCTTGGATTATCAAAATCCGAACGGAGGAACAAGGGAAAACGGCGACGAGGATCAGGCCCTGCCGCGGGTGAGGAACAGGCAGATCAAGAAGATGCCGGAGAATAAACCAGAGAATTAAATCGATTCGACCGGTCAGAAATTGTGGGGTCGGCTGATGATGATTTTTCGTATCAGAGAGAACAGCGCAATAACCAAGGTGCAGACCAGGGCAAACCCGATGGCGGTGTTCATGATTTGAATTCCGTAGCCGGCCGAGGCGGCGGCTCCGTTTTCGGCGGCGGAAACGCCGACAGCGGAAAAAGCGGTCAGAAACATAACGATAGCGTATATGACGTTCATTCTCATGCATCCTTTCTATGCAATACCGAAACCCCTATGCCTTTGCTTATATTTTCATCAAAAAAGGGGTGGAATCAATGGGGTCGGGACCGTATTCGATAGGGGTGAATTCCCTACCGTGTAAGGGGTTGAATGGCCGGGCCGGATTTTCTGGAGTGAATTCCGCCCCTCGGCCGATGGTCGACGGATAGAATTTTACCTATTTGCTTGATAAATATAATTGCTTCATATAATACTTCCTTCTGCGCTGATCCGAACAGGAAGAATGACCTCAACCATACCATTGCCTTGCCATGCGCCGTTTCCTTGAATTCATTCGAAAAGCCGTCGCCCTGGTCCGCCGTGAACAGATGTTCAAGGTCCTGGCAATCGTCATTCTGGTGACGATTGCGGGAAGCTTCGGATTCGTCTATTTTGAAAAAGAAATTAAATTTCCCGATGCCCTCTGGTGGTCCATCGTCACCCTGACCACCGTCGGCTACGGCGATATTTCTCCGGCCACTGCAGGCGGACGCATGGTGGGCATCACCATCATGATCGCCGGCATCGGCTTTCTGGGAATTTTAACCGCCAATATCGCCAGCATTCTGGTGGAGAGACGGTTTCTGGAAAACAAAGGCATGAAGGGGACCCATGTGAAAGATCATATCATTATCTGTGGCTGGAACTTCAGAGGACATAAAATCGTGGAGGAACTGCGGGCCGACACCAAGTACAAGACGGCCCCCCTGGTTGTCCTGGCGGATATTCCCGAAAAACCGATGGATGATCCCGATCTCTATTTCATCAACGGAGAGGTGGAGCCGAAAACCCTCCATAAAGCCAATATCGATCAGGCCCAGGCGGTGATCGTGCTTTCAGACGACAAACTCGACGCCTATGCCAAGGATGCCAAAACCGTGCTCAACACCCTGACCATCGAGAGCGTCAATCCGGATGTCTACACCTGCGTCGAATTGATGGATGAAAAAAATGTGCAGCATTGCCAGCGGGCTCATGCCGACGAGATCATCGTGGTGGGGGAGCTGAGCACCAACCTTCTGGTGCAGGCGGCCCTCGACCACGGCATCACCCGCATGATCAGCGAACTGGTGAGCAGGCGGTTCGGGGAAGACCTTTATAAAATCAAACTGCCGCCCCGGTTTGTCGGGCACACCTTTTTTGAAGCCATGTGCGAACTCAAAGAGAGCCATGAAGTGCTCTGTATCGGCATCGAGGACAAGACCGGGAAGAAATTCATTGCCAATCCCGAAAAAAATCATACATTGGACGAGGACGATCGGCTGATTGTGGTGGCTGACGAGCGGCCGAATTTAACATAATCTTTTTAACCCAATTACGTATCTGCCGGAGGTGTCTATGAGTGGAAATTTTGAGACGGTCAAAACATATCTTCAGGATATGGACATCCTTATCGTCGACGAAGATCCCGGAGAAGAACTGGTGGTGGTCGAAAACGAGGAGGAGGGGATTAAAAACCTGATCATCGACTGCGAGGCCCCCATCCTCATCATCGAACAGCTGATCATGAAGCTGAAACCCGATTGCGACCCTGACTTTTTCAAGTGGCTGCTGAAGATCAATCGGGAACTGGTGCACGGCGCTTTTGTGCTGGATGGGGACGGGGAAATGCTGCTGTTTCGGGATACCCTTCAACTGGAAAACCTCGATTACAATGAACTCGACGCATCCGTGAAGGCGTTGAGTCTGGCCATGTCCGAATATGGTCCGGAACTGCTCAAGTATGCAGCCAATTGTTGATGCTTTGAAACTGTTCACTTTTATTCCCATTATCCGGAAATAATTTCCCATCGTTTGATTAGGAGGACATCACCATGTCATTCTTTTCCAGAATTTTTAAAATCGGCGAGGCCGAAGCCCATGCTGTCATCGATAAATTCGAGGACCCGATTAAACTGACCGAACAGGGCATTCGAGATCTTAAAAAAGACTTGCAGGGCGCCATGACCAGCCTGGCGGAGGTCAAAGCCATCGCCATTCGTACCCGAAAAGAGGCTGAAAACAAAAAGAAGCTGGCCGCGGATTATGAGCGAAAGGCCATGATGCTGCTTCAACGGGGGCAAAACGGACAGCTGGATATGGCCGAGGCCGAACGGCTGGCCACCGAAGCCCTGTCCAAAAAAGAGCAGCACGCCAATGAAGCGGTTCGGGTCTCCCAGGAAGCGGAACGTCACGGGCAGATGGCCAATCAGCTTCAGGCCAATGTCAACAAGATCAAATCCACGATCTCCACCCATGAAAACGAACTGATTACATTGAAGGCGAGGGCTAAGACCGCCTCGTCCACCAAGAAGATCAACAAGCAGCTGTCCAAAATGGATTCCTCGGGCACCATCGCCATGCTCGAAAAAATGAAAGCCAAAGTGGAAGAGGATGAATCCCTGGCTCTCGCCTACGCCGACATCGCCACCCCCGATAAGACGGTGGATGATGAAATCACCTCCGCTCTGGAGAGCGGTCGGTCGGCCACGGCATCGGCGAATCTACTGGAACTGAAAAAGAAGATGGGTCTCGAGTAAACAGGAGCGCGTATGGGCTGGTTGGATTTTTTTAAAAAGAAAAAGGCGGCTGAACCGGACCCCCTCAGGGACCTCAACCTATCCAATCTGAAGGTCGGCTATCTTCTGGATTACGATATGCGGACCTGGCAGGTCGAGGCCTACCATTATTATGACTGGGGCAACGGCGATATTACGCATGAGTGGCAGCTCAAAAGCCATGACGACACCATTTACCTTCAGCGGGAGTCCGATGATGAAGCGGAATGGTCCATCAGCCGGCCCATCGACTTCAGCCGGCTCGGCAGGGAGGTTCGGGAGTACATCACCCAGAACGAAGACCCCCCGGACGAACTGGTTTTTGAGGAAACCCGATACTACCTGGAGGAGTTCGGCGGGGGTCAGTTTTATAAAGACGGCAGGGGCGGTGGAAGCGATTTTCTGACCTGGGATTATGAGGATGACGAAGGCGAAAAATACCTTTCCATCGAACAATGGGGGGAAGAAGAGTTCGAGGCCTACCAGGGGGAACCGGTTGAGGAATACCAGTTCACCAATATCCTGCCCCGGGAATCCGAAACCGACGCATAGCGGCTCGCTTTTTGTTGAGAGCCCACCCGTTTCTCATTCCTGAGCGGGCGAGGGTCTGCATCGACCGGCGGGTCGCCGGTCGGTGCCCTATCGCTTCGAGCCCTTCGGTTTCAGGATAGCGCGGCTCACTCGTTTGGTTCGTTTTTCAGCAGTGTACTCACGATGGTGGCGATTGCTTCTTCGGCCTGACCCGCGGGGACGGTGCAGGACCCGGCGCCCCGATGGCCGCCGCCCCCGAATCCGGAAAGCATCAGCCCCACATTCACTTTGCAGTTCCTATTGAAAATGGAATGGCCCACGCCGATGATCACCTTCTCTTGGCTAACCCCCTCGTAGCGGACTTTTACGCTGACTACCGCCTCGGGATAGAGCGAGTAGACCAAGAACCGGTTCCCCTGGGGGGCCTCCGTCAGGGGCCGAAAATCGGTAACGGTGACGTGTTCGATGAGCCGGGTGTGGGCCTTCAGTAGGCTCTTGAACACCCGGTTTTGCTCGATCACCTGCCGGCACCGGTTTTGAACCTCTGGATCCTGAAGGATGGCGTCAATGTCTCGGCTCCGTAAGAGATCGACCACCCGATTCCAATAGGTCGCATCCGATTTGTCCCGACCGGTGATGGTCATGGAAAGAAGGATGTAGGGGTAGTTTTCGGGATGAAGCACCTCGTCCATGGTCAGGTCCGCCGAATCGATCCGGTCGGTTTCCCGAATGAGTTCATCATAGTCCCGGGACCAGATGTCTCCGTAATATTCGTAAATCACCCCCGCGGCCGAGGGCGCCATCTTGTAAGCCCCTTCAAAGGAAATGTCGGGCTGGTTGGTATAATGATGATCGAACCAGAGGGAGCAGGCCTCATGGTAGGGCAGGTTGGCGATGATGTCTCCGGGCTGAACCGCAACCGCGCCTTTTTGCATTTCATTGGGCTCGACCCATTGAATCGGTTCGGTGATCTCCTCGGCTTCAAACAGAAGGGCTGCGCAGACGACGCCGTCAAAATCGGGTCGGGTGACGATTCTCATGGAAGGGTTCCTCCGGCAGGTGAGTTGAGGTTTCGATATATCGGATTATGTTATGATCTGTATTGCGAATTCGCCCGGTGAGCGGGCGGGATTAAAACGCGGTACTATATCGAAAACCGGTTCAAAGCACAAGAGAGGAGGCGTAATTATGGCAGTTTTTTTGGTTCAGCACGGTAAAAACCTTCCCAAGGATAAAGATCCCGAAAAAGGGCTTTCCCCCGAAGGCCAATCGGATGTCAAGCGCATCGCGGAAGTGGCTCATGGATACGGGGTAACGGTCAAAAAGATGCTGCACAGCGGAAAGAAACGGGCCCAGCAGACGGCGGAAATCATGGCCGAACACCTGCGCCCTGCGGAGGGGGTGGCCGCCGCCGAAGGATTGGGCGCCACCGATGATGTGGCGGCATTCGCCAAGAAAATTTCAGTGAAAGACGACATCATGCTGGTGGGGCATCTGCCGTTTATGGAAAAAATGGCCGCCTACCTGGTCGCAGGCGATCCGGACCGACCGATTTTTAAATTCCAAAACGGGGGTATCGTCTGTCTCGACCACTACCCCGATACCTCGGATTGGGTCATTAAATGGACGTTGATGCCGCAAATTCAATAAACCCGATGAATGAATGCCGCCCAGGCCGAAGCGACGAAAACCGATTGGACCGAATCTGAATCGAAACCGTCCGGAAGTGAACTATCATGAATGACCGACAAGGTTCCCCTGAAATTTACGGAAACATTCAAATCGCCGCTTTCATTATTCTGCTCATCTGGGGAATCCATTTTCTGAATGTCATCCTTCCAGCCGAGTTACGGTATTATGGTCTAAGACCCCGAGAAACCGAAGGGCTCTGGGGAATTGTTTTCGCCCCGTTTCTTCACGGCAATATTCAGCACCTGATCGCCAATTCGGGGGTGCTGTTCGTTCTGCTGTTCGCGGCCCTTTCCTTCAGCCGAAAGCAGGGGGTCGCCGCCTTGCTGGTGATCGTCGTCGTCAGCGGCCTGGCCGTATGGATGGTCGGAAAGCCCAACACCGTTCATATCGGGGCCAGCGGGGTGATCTTCGGCCTGATCGGTTATTTGCTGTTCATCGGGATTTTTCACCGGCAATTGAAAGCGCTGCTCTTTTCAGTGGCGGTGTTTCTGGTCTACGGCGGGGTTTTGGCCGGGTTGTTCGTCTACATTCCGGGGGTGAGCTGGAGCGGTCACTTTTTCGGATTTCTGTCGGGGGTCCTGGCGGCCTGGGTAACCCGGGGAAGACGAGAGCGGAAGGTGATTCGCGGAAGTTAGAATACCATCCGAACGTCGCCGAGGGATGAATCCCGTTTATTCAGCTGCTCCAGGATGGACCTGCCCGC
>JBKHDE010000142.1:0-12212 GCA_046541495.1 Desulfococcaceae bacterium | reverse complement strand
CGTTCATCATTGTTAACCTGGGTTATTCTGTCAGCTATTACTTCGTGAGAATTAAGAGCAGAATCCATACCAGTTATACGAGCACTCTCCACCTCAAGAATATCCCCCTCTCCAGTGTTCACCTGAACCACTACTCGGCGTTCCCCCCCTGCCCCGCTTGTAAGGCTTCCTAAATTCCAGGTAACCTCCCCTCCCTCTTCAGTACCACCTCCGGTCGCCGAAATAAAGTTCGTGCCTACAGGTATGGGAAAAATGAGATGAGTATCCGATACAGAGGTCCCAATATTCCCATAAGTGAGTGTGTATTCTAAAAAGTCGGTGGACTTCACGGGGTCGGTATTTTCATCTACTTCCAGTTCGAAAAACGGGTTGGATTTCACCACCGCAGATTTGCTGAGTTGTGCCTGCTGAATACCATTTACTTTAGCTGTAGCCTCAAACTGGATAAGTGTACCATCTGTTTCTATTCTGGAAACCAACGGCGGTAAAGTAACTCTTATGCCTCCTCTCGATGAAATATTGCCAATATTCCAAGTTACCAATTCGCCAGAATCACACCACGGACCTGGACAGTCCACTGTATTTGATGATCCTCCGGTCGTGATCAGTGTATCGTCTAAATCAGATAAACCAGCCGGATAAAGAAGCTCTAATGTAATCTGACCCGTATCTGTAGTTCCATCATTTACTAAAATGATTGCAACGTTTACAATTTCACCAGGCCTAACCGGATTGGGATTCACTTCCATCCCAAGCTTTACGGCGGAATAAGAGACTGAAGGTATTGCACAGATAAAAAGCAGTAGGAATACGGAAACAACAGCATTTCTTTTCATAAACATCACCTCTCTCAAGTCCATTGCGGTCCATAGATAAAAAAAGCCGGATTACCATTAAGCAACAATGGCAACCCGGCTTTCTCGCAAAGGCCTGTGGTTTTCACCCCTGAGAGACCCGTGGCTTTCCGTCCCTACCTTGCGGAAGGTTTGGCTTTTTCATTTTTGGATTACGAAGATACATCTATATAGCAAAATGAAATCCAAAAATCACCATAAAAACTCAGTAGCTTATCCATTTTATCTAAAGCTTTGAAAATAAAAGATAATGAAATAATGTTAAAAAAATTAACTTCAAAAAAGGATGAGAAATTTATGCGAAAAGCGCAAAAATGCTTCAGAAAGTAAAGATCTTAGGTAAGAAAATTGTAGACTTTAATAAAAGTTCGACAATTTTGGGCAATCGTTTGAACTAAAATTGAAACCGTCCGGGAAAATTCCGAAGCGACCCCGTCACCAAATGTATTCTCATCATAAACCCTTATAATTCTTCCTACCCGCTGGACCGTCCGCCCAACACCGTAAAATTCACCGAATCGTAGTTCCCGGCAAGATCCATCACCGTCAGTTGATATCGGCCGGGGCGATCGAATCGGTAATGGCGCACGTCGTCGATGGGTGAATGCCCGATCAGTTCGCCGTTGAGGAGCCAATAGAGCCGGCCCCGTCCGCCCTGGGCCTGAAGGGTGATGGAGGGAAGCCGGGTACGCAGTCCGGGGGGCCGAAATACGGTATCGGGTTCCACGCCCATGATCCGGATGGTATCCATTCGGGCCGCAACCGGCCGCCGGCAGATCGGGTCCGGACGGGGAATTCGGGACATACCCTTAATGCGGGGGGAGAGCCAGGGCGCGGCTGCCCGGGGCCATCGAGCGATCTTCTGCACGATCGGATCGGGACACGGGCATTCGGCTTCTACCCGCAGCCCGGTTTCGGGGTTGACCAGCACCGTCACGGGATTGGGCAGCCAATGGCGGTCGATCCGGTCCGGCAGGGTGGGCGGGACCGCTCCGTTGAGGATCCATGCATGCCGCCGCTCATGACAGAGGGGATCGTCTTCATCCGCCGGCGGTTTGCCCAAGGGCCAGCAGATCTCCTTTCGGGCCACCGAATCCGGCGCCGCCGAAGACGGGCCGTACCGCCTGGGCAGGCTGTCGACGATGTTGAAAAGCAGAGGCGCCGCCGCAGCCCGGCCGTATTGCCCCGGAGAAGGCGTACCGTCGGGACGCCCCACCCAGACTCCCAAGGTATAGCGCTCGGTCACCCCGATGCACCAGGCATCCCGAAACCCGTAGCTGGTGCCGGTTTTCCAGGCCACCCGTCGGGATCGATCCAGGAACAACCGCCCGGCCGGCAGATCGGGCCGGCGGTTCTCTTCCAGGACCTGGCGAATGATATAGGCCGCCCCCTCGGTGAGCATGCGCCGCTCCATAACCGGGTCCTCCTTTGTATATCGAAGCCGGCCGGCCAGACCTCGCCGGGACAGGGCGGTATAGGCGGAAACCAGATCTTCCAGCGATGCCCCCACCCCGCCGAGAATCATGGTCAGATTGGGCCCTTGATGAGATGGATACTGAAGTTTCAACCCCCCCTGTCGAAGCCGGGCATCGAAAAACCGGGGACCGACCCGGTCCAGGAGATCCACCGCCGGCAGGTTGAGGGATCGCCGCAGGGCCTCGGCCGCCCCCACCGGGCCGCTGAAGTGATCGGTGAAATTGTCCGGCCGGTATCCGCTGAAGGAAAAGGGTGCATCCACCATCAGGCTCTCGGAATGGATCAACCCCTCTTCCAGGGCAAACCCGTACAAAAACGGTTTAAGGGTGGACCCGGGAGACCGAACCGCCTGGATCATATCCACATGCCCGAACCGCTCCTCATCCAGAAAATCGGCGGACCCGACATAGGCCCGCACAGCCAAGGTTTCGTTTTCCACCACCAGGGCCGCCGCCGAAGTGCGGGCCGGGGTGGATGCGACAAACCCCCGCACCAGATCCCCTACGGCGTCCTGAAGAAAAGGGTCGATATAGGTGGTGACCGGCTTTCGCGGCTCGGCTTTGTTTTGCAAACGACGGGAGAGCAAAGGCGCCTTCAGGGGATGGGGTTCGAACCGCGCCGCCACCCGCTCGATCTTGGCCGATTCCACCCGCTCCGGGTTCCAGACCTTGAATTTGGCCATCCGATCCAGCACCTTGTCCCGGGCCCGGATTGCACGCTCCGGATGGCGGTCGGGTCGAAGCCGCGTGGGTGCTTGAGGCAATACGGCCAGAAGCGCCGCCTCGGCATGGCTCAACTCCTTGGCCGATTTGCCCAGGTATGCGAAACCGGCCGCCTGAACCCCCTCGATGGGTCCGCCGAAGGGAGCGTAATTGAGGTACAACGTCAAAATTTCCGCTTTCGTAAAGCGAAATTCGAGTTGAAGCGCCCGGAACATCTGCTCCGCCTTTCCCGGCAGCGTGCGGGAATGGGGATGAAGAATACGGGCCACCTGCATGGTCAGGGTGGAGCCGCCCGAGATGAACTCTCCCGCCTGAACAAACTGAATCAGCGCCCGAACCAGGGCAAGGGGATTCACACCCGGATGCCGCCAAAAATACCGATCTTCGTAGTTGATGAGCGCCTCAAGATATAGCGGCGAAACGTCCTCGATGCCGACCGGATACCGCCAGACACCGTTTGCATCCGGAAAACTTCGAAGCGGTGAACCGTCATCGGCCACCACGGTTACGGCGAAATTTTCGGCGTCTTCGGGGAGGTGGAGCGGGTAAAAAAAATTGAGAATATACGCGATTGAAAAGACATAGAGAAAGAAGATTGAGAATAATGCAAAAAATAGTCGTAATCGAAAACTCGAATTCATTTTTCCGATTTTTCCTGCTCCTTCTGGAATGAACGCATGCTCCGCATAAACACATGCGTGAAGTAATAGTTATCCCCCTCTTTCCAAATGCCGATTCCCGTCTGTCGGTAATTTTCATCCAGAATATTTTTACGGTGAGAAGGGCTGTCCATCCAGTCCTGAACCAGGCCCTCGGCGGGTTGGTTGATGTTTTCGGTCATGGCCAGATTTTCCCCCACCCAGCGGTATTGTAGCCCGGCCGCCTCTACCCGATCGGCCACCGTTCTACCCGAGGGGCCGAAGTGACTGAAAAAATCCTCCTGAAGCATTTGCCTGCTGTAATCTCGGGCGACCCTGCTGAGGAGCTCATTCTCTTCCAGGTCCGGCAGATCATGCTCCTTTCGCACCTCATTGATCCGGGATAAGATTCGGGCCTCCATGTGCCGAATCACCTCCGTCTGGGGCTCGGGACCGTGGGCCGTTTTTGATTCATCAGCCGAAAGGCTGTTTCCGCCCAGGAGGACGAACACGGTTATCCAAAGAAAGAATGGTTTTGATCGTAAAAAATGGAAAGTATCCACAGGCATATCCTTGCACCTTTCTCTTCGTTGAAATTTCATACGAGTACCTTCTCCAGATGGAATTCATCACTCAATCCTTCCAGAATTCGATCAATATCCTTTTCCGTAAGGCTTTTCAGGACTTCCTCCTTCAGCTCACGTTGAAAATCTTCCCGGGGTATCATGGGGAATCGCGTATGCATTTGGAGGTTGATGATCCGTCTGATCCGTTCTTCATTTTTAAAATAGCGGCTTATCCAAAAATATGCAATTCTCTTTTCTACGGATATCTCTTCCCGCTTACCAAGTACCTGTGCATATATTTCCGTACCTGATTTTGTAGGGGCAATCCCCCTGTGGTTGCCCCGGCTAAGGGCAGGCACGGGGGCCTGCCCCTACGGATGTTATGAAATTATTGATGAGGTACTTATATCCCGGAAAAAGAGTTGACGGAATCTGTATGGGAAATGCATTATGTAACACTATCTGTTTGCGAATTCCCATTCCCATCCCAAATTCCTTAGCGAAAGGAGCCTTTCCCATGAGCACCAAACTGATTGAACTCGAAGACGGCACCCTGGTGATGGTGGAGGTGCCCGAAGACGAAGCCCGGCCGATTTCCGGCGGGGCCGCGGACCGGGTGTCGGCCTCCTTCGACCAGATCAAGCCGCTTCTCAAACGCGCCTGCAAGCCGGTGGCCGAGGTGCTCAAGGAGTTGAACCGTGAGATGGAGGTAGAAGACCGGCTGAAACTCCGGTTGAAAGAACCCGGCACCTTTATCACCCCGGTCATGCAGGGGCTGCCCTTTCTCGGGTTTCGGATCTTCCCCGGCCTGGTCCGGCTGAAGCGGGAAAACCTGTTGCGGTTTCAGAGAAAGATGCGTAGGAATGAAAAGGCGTTTGAAAGCGGCAGAATGGATGAGGATGCCATGGTCCGGTCGGCCATGAGCCTGCTGGGGCACACATCCCACGCCCAGACCCACACCGCGAGAAAGCGCCTTTTTTACGGGGAATGATTCCCCGCGGGTGAAGGGAAGAAAAGGCGAGAACCGCGTGTTTCGGGGCGGCTCCTGGAACAACAACGCCAGGAACTGCCGGTCGGCGAACCGGAACAACTGGGAGCCGGATAACCGCAACAACAACATCGGGTTCCGCCTCGCGAACTCACCGCCGTTTTGCCAGAAGGCCGCGCGTTCACGGATGCCGGCCCCGCGCACCAGGCGTTGACCAACCCCTTCACCCCGTTCCGGGCCGCGCCCGGACGAATAACCCCGAAACCGCCGCGGTGAGTAGGCCCTACCGGGTTCGAAAACGGCGGCGGTTTCTTTTTCCGGCAGGCCGGCCTACACCGCCATGCCGTGCTTAACCTCGGCATCCCCAACGCGCACGGCCAACGGACGCGCCTTCAGCTTGGAACCATCCACCTCCCGGATCAGGGCGCGGGCGAGGATATCGGTCGGGTCGATCAGCGGCGCCTGAACATCGGACGGGCTTAGGGCCAGCGGAATCTCAGTGCATCCCAAAATGATCGATTCGGCCCCGGCCTCCGTCAGACGGTCGGCGGCCTCCCGCAGCATCCGCCGGGCCGGTTCGGTGACCGGGTTGGAAAAACTCTTGATGCCGAATGCCTTGTGGTAGATGGCCTCATGCACCTGGTGTTTCCCGTCATCATCGGGGGCCAGGATTTCATAGCCCGCCGCCTGGAAAACCTGCTGATACACGCCGCTGTGATAGGTTCCCAGGGTGCAGAGCAGACCGATCCGCCGGATATCCGGTCGGCATCGGCGGACATGGCCCAGGGTCTCTTGAATCATGTGAAGCAGACGGACCTTGATTTTTCGTTTCTCGATATAGGAGACGAGAACATCAAAAATAGCCGGCGAGTGGCTGGTGTTGCAGGGGATTCCGATGACGTCGGCCCCGATCAGACTGGCCTTTTCGATGATATTGCAGATCTCGATTCCCGGGTTGGGCAGCGACCGGTTCATGAGGTAGGCCGTGCGGTCCTGGACCCGGCAGGGGCATGATAAAAGATATACCTCCAAATGATCCTGGTCGGAACATGCATTGGTGTTGTCGAACACTTTTTGGATCAGGTCGAGCCCCGCATAGGGGCCGACTCCCCCGATGATGCCGATGGCCCGTCGTATCGGATTATTTCCTGCGCATGACATGAATTCCGTTCCAGTCCGGGGGCGGCGGTTCTTTCAAGTAGCCCCGGCAGCGCCGGATCAGCAGGGCCGCGGCCCTGTCCCCGGCTTTTATTTTGCGGATGCGTTCAAACCGGTCGATCGCCTGCTGCCAGTTCCGATCGAAATAGTCCTGCATCGCCCGGTTGTGCATGCCTGTGAATCGGGCGACATTCTTTCGTTCCGGTCGCTTTTCACAGAACAGTTCATAGATGTCGATGCCTCTGGTTTTCCCTTTCACGGCGACCCGGTCCAGCAGCCTTGCTTCAAACCGGTCTTTCACCTCCTGATAAGTGCTTTCGGTGATGATGATCCGGGTGCCGTAGACCTTATTCAACCCTTCGATGCGGCTGGCCAGGTTTACGCTGTCCCCGATGGCGGTATAATTGAACCGGTCTTCATAGCCCATGTTTCCGACGATGGCCTCTCCGGTGTGAATCCCGATTCGGGTATGGAAGAAGGGGTCCGGATGACACATCTCTTTCTGCATGCACAAGAGTGCGCGTTGGCATTTCAGGGCCGCGAGGCAGGCGTATTCGGCATGATCGGCGACGGGAATCGGCGCGCCCCAGAATGCCATGATCGCATCCCCGATATACTTATCCAGGGTGCCCTTGTGATCCAGAATGATTCGGCTCATCACCTCGAAATAATTTCCGAGTTGGTCCACCAGGTCCTCGGGCTTCAAAAATTCCGAAATACCGGTGAACCCCGCAATATCCGAAAAAAAGAGGGTCAGGTTCTGTTTTTTGCCCTCGAGCACCGCCTCTTTCTGGGTGACGATCAGCTGCGCCACCAGATCGGCGGGCACATATTTTTTGAATGAACGCAGCCCCTTTTTCATATTGAAAAACGAATGTTTCATGTTGTCGACTTCGATCAGAAAGGTGCGGATCTCCCGTTCCGAATCGAGGTCGAAGTTCCGCACCTTTTCCATTTCGCGGGAAAGCTGAATCAGGGGTATGGAGATGGATCGGGAGAAAAAGACGCCGACGATAAGGGTAATCAGCACCAGGGCGAAGGATATCAGGAAAACCAGCATCGTATTCCGGTAGACAAACCCCATAATGTCTTCCTCGGGAATGATGACGCCGATGGTGAAAGACAATTTGGTGTCTTCGGGAAACGGGGTGTATTTGGCCAGGTACCGTTTTCCTTCATGCTCGAATGAAAAGGGCAGATTGTTGGCGATCGCCTCATCCCGGTTCCTGGTTTTTTCCGAAAAACTTGCAAAAGATTTCGAAATCACGGCATCATCGATGTCTTCAATCGAAATCAGCTCCATGGTGACCTTCCCCTCGGGGGTCACCCGTTTTTTGAAGAGCGTTTCAATCTGCTCCTCGTCTTTGACCGGCAGAGAAATGATCTTGTTCTTTTCATTGATCATGAAAGCTTTTCCGGTGCCTTCGAGTTTGAGGGAACCGAGAAAATAGGAGAGTTCGATGATGCCGATATCGATGCTGGCGACGCCCAGCATGGTTCCGTCTGCATCGAAGACGGGGATGGCGCTTGAAATGCCCGGCTGATTGTCCGAGGCGAAAAAATAGACCTCGGTCCAGATGAGATCGTTTGCATTCACGGCCTGTTCATACCAGATCCTTTTTCTCGGATCATATCCGGAATCGAGCGGCTCCCGGATGGTCGTGAACTCATCCGGATAGAGCGGGGCTTCATGCTCCCAGATGGTTTCCACATGATCCGCCTTTCGGGTGATGAACTTGTTGCTGAAGGTATTGTCCGCCATCCGCTTTTTCATGAACAGGTGTCCGGTCTCGTCACCGAAATAGACCATGTTGAATTCGAGGTTATGCCTCAGCAGCTCCTCGAAATGGTCCAGCAGGAGCGTTTCATTTCCGTAATTGGTTTCGATCAGATACCGGATCAGCCGGGTGTTCCGCTCCGAAGGGGCCATATAGGCACGGGTTTTGCTCAAAACCGAAAAGGAAATCTCCTGCATCAAATCATCGGCAAGAAAATAGAGGGATTGTTTCGACCCGAAATAGTTGACGCCGGTCACGATCAGCCCGGTGAAAATGATCAGGGTGGAAATCAGGGTGACGATGCTTACGCTGATTCGAAGCCTGAGCCTCGCCATAGGGGCACCCCGTCCTCTGTGGTTACAGTCTGTTTTTCGGCTACGAACATGGTGGCGGTGATATTGCCGAGAACAATCAAAAGGGTCCGCCACGGGTCCACAATCGGGTCGACGGCCATAAAAATGACAAGCACCGCCTCCATGGGCAACCCCAGAGGCGATAGCACAATCCCGATCATGGAAAGGGTCACCATTCCGGATGCGCCCGCCGTGGCGGTCCCCGCAAACACAGATCCGATGATAATGATGAAAATATCCGAGGTGTTTAATGGATTCCCGTACAGCTGGGAAACGAAAAAGGCGGCGACCGCGAAGTAGAGGATATTGCCGTACCGGCAGATGGTGATGCCGAGGGACAACACCAGGTTGGTCGAGGTTTTTTCAAAATTCAATTTTTCTTCCAGGGCCTGTATGGAAGCCGGAAGGGTGGCGAAACTGCTCCTGGTCGCCAGTGCGATGATGACCGGTTCGCTGATCGCCTTGACCGCGGTGGAAAGCCTCTCTCCCGATTTTTTCCAGATCAGAAGGATGCAGACGCAAATGAAAAAAAGCCCGGAAAGATAAAAGATCAGGATGAATTTCAGGGCCGCCGTAAGGATGGGAAGCCCCACGCTGGCCACCTGATCCGAGATCAGACAGATCAGGCCGATAAAAAGCCCGTACATCGCCCATTTGATGATCACCTGAAATGCAACGAAGAGGGAGGAAGAGAGGGTGATGATGAAATTGCTCGTTTCCGGCGGCGTGAATCCGGCCGCGATTCCGAAAATGATCGAAAAAAAGACGATTTCAAGGGCGCGGCCCGAGGAGAGAGCGGAAAAAATGTTGGAAGGGATCATGTTGACGAAAAAATCGAGAAACCCGGCGTCCTCACCGGCCTCGACCGGCGGTTCCGAAAGCGAGATTTCCATATCCACCGGGTATGCGGAATCCTTGATGATTCGACCGAGTTCCGCCACCTTTTCCTGCCCCAGGACCCCGGGTTTGCCGGCCACCCCCGCGATCGTTCCGGCCAGACTGGCGGCAAGCAGCCCGAACGTAAAGACCAGGGCAATGGTTTTGAAAGATTCCCGCCCCTCTTGGGTCCGGATGATTTTGGCGATGCTCGACACGATGGCCGCAATCAGGATCGGAATCACACACATCTGAATGAAATAGAGATACATTTCTCCGATGGGCGCCAGCAGGGCCGATATCCGCTTAGAGAAGAGACCGATGAAAATTCCGATCAGGATGGAAACCAGAATGAGCACCGGATGATTCAGCAAAGCCCAGACCGATTGTTTTTTCGGACCCCTCATGGTGCATCTCCGTTTTCATCAAATATTTCCGGATACATATCCAGAAGCTTCTCAGAAGTCAGTTTCAGGCGGCAGGATTGAAGATAGATATTGAGCCAGGCGACCAGATGGGTTTTGTCGGCGGCCACCGCCACGGCAATCGGGTCTTCCTGATCCGTAATAAGGACCGTCTTCAATCTGACCAGGGCGTCCTTTCTTCCCCGGACGATTTTCTTGATCTCCATCTCATCCCGGTAGGCTGCCAGTATTTCTCCCGTAAAGACCGCATCCACCACTTCATTCCAGGTGTCATATTCAACGATCTGCGCGGCCGGGAAATTTTCCCGGGCATAGCCGACATAGCTGGAAGCCCGAATCACCCCGAGTTTCCCATTAAAATTCCGGATGAATTCATATTCCGACATCCGCTGGGTTTTTTTGGCAAGCCCCAGGCGGTTGATCAGGAGCCCTTGCCGAAACACGATATAGGGGTCCGTGTACCGGATCACCTTTGCCCGGTCCAGGGTTCGGCTCAGTTTGGAAACGGCGATATCCGCCTTTCCCTCGACCACCAGATCCACCACGCCGTTGAAGGAGGTCGCCTCCCGATTGAAAACCGCCCGGACCCCGAGTCTTTCGGCGATCCCTTTGGCCAGCATGACATCAATGCCGTTCAAATCCCCCGAGGCATCTCTGAAATAAAAGGGCGGCATGTCATTTTGCGTCATGGCGATGGTGATGTGTCCCTGGTCCAATATATCCCGGATCGTCGGCGGGAATGACCCGGTTTCAGCGAAAGCCGAAGCTATCGGATTGGATAAACACAGAAATGAAAAGAAAACCGGCAGAAGCATTCTAAAGAGGGGGTGTGTGCGCATCCTTTCTCCTTTAAAGTTTCGATGGGGCGGCGTTTCCACACAGACAATCGAAAAAAAGACATGACATGATCAAACCAAAAGTTCAATAGGAGAGATCCGGTATTTATCAGGTAGGAAGTTCCGATTCGGCACCAGGGCCGTCAACCCATTGCCACATGCTGCCATCCCGACCTCACTCACGCCCTGATCAAAGACATCCCTTTGACACGCCAATGCGCCTTTGATATTTCACGGTCCGAAAACGCTCTCTTGACTCAGAAAAAGAATGGGTGCGGCAACCAATGTATTTTCTCCATCTGTACTGCAAGAACGCCAAAGAAAACCAGACCGGAAAATTTGAAATTTCGGCAAACAACGGGTCGATTCCGAAATGGACCATTCTACCTTCCGGAAGCGCCGATCTGGAAATACTGCGCCTGATCACCCTGTCCATCGCCGGTCCCCGATCCGTTTCGTCTCTCGGTTCGTTGCTTGAACCTTTGTACCATAACGCCTCCGACCCGCTGCATCTGGAGTTCGTTCTGTTTTTTCATCCGGAAACGGAAGGGAAAGGCAAATACCAGCACCGTCGCCTCGGAAGCGGTTTCAGGATTTTTCCAGAAGGGACCCATCGCCCCATCCCCAAGAAAAAATCGGAGTTTTTACCCCCTGGCGGCAACTACCAAAAAATCCGGCATTCCCCAAACCCGGTCCTACGGTTCATGCTGGCCTACGGGCCTCGGTTTGCAGCCCACCAGGGGACCGACGACTTTGATTTCACCAATCCCCATTTTATCGCGACCCGGTTTCATTCCCTGTTCCACCCGCATGCGAAACTCACCGATCCGGCGGCATTTCTAAGACTGCTGCGCTGCAAAGGCGCCAAATACAAAAAACGGACGGCCTTATCCACCTTGATCAAACTCAGCGAGCTTCTGGAACATCATTCGGGGATCGATTCGAGCCGCCTTTTCGATCGCTCCCAAGACCCCGGGACGATCTGGCGAGAATTGCCCCCCGACCAACAAACGATGATATTGCCGTTGATGGATATGGCCCGCCACCTGTATGACGCCTTTCGGGCGAATAAAAATCCTTTTGAAATGCCGGGGGTGATCCTCCTCCACCGTCCGGATCTCATCTGCGCCGCCGGCCGGTTTTCCGCCTGGATCAAGCGGGTCGATTCGTTGCTGCCGAGGGTACAATTCATCATGACCCTCTCCGATCAAGCCAAAAAAGAGGTCCCTCCCGCGATAAAAGCCGGCCGACTGGCCCTGCCGAAACCGCAGACCCCGACCTGCAAGAACAAAAGGCCGCCCCGCCTTCCGAAAAAATCGGTCCTGTTGCTCGACGTGGACAGCAAACTGCCGAATCTGGCGCTCATGAAATTGAGCCGGTATTACAAGGACCAGGGCAAGAATGTGGTTCTCGCCAAGAAGCGCGCTTTTCTGGCCGGTGCGGGCGATGTTTTCGCAAGCTGCATTTTCAATTCCAAGTCCTCCAGGGCCCATGTTCGGGCCCTGAAAAAATACTACGGCCCCGACCTTCAAATCGGCGGCT
>JBKHDE010000141.1:0-12219 GCA_046541495.1 Desulfococcaceae bacterium | reverse complement strand
ATCGACCGGGTGTGGATGGATTTTTCCTGAGAGGCGCCGAGGCCGAAAGAGGGAAGCAACATGGAAGTGCCGGTTGCGGCCATCCAACCCAGGAACCCCCGCCGGGTGACAGTAAAAGGAGGTTTCACGTCTTTATCAAGGTATAGCGTATTTTTTGAATTTAAACCCATATTTCATTCCTCAAGTGCTAAATTCCTTATGCTATATAAAGGGTATATCTTGAAAATCACCCTTCGTCAGCTTCGGGAATATTCCGACGATGCGGGGCGACCCGGGGATTCTCCGCAGACCGGGCCAATTCGCTCTGCATCGCCTCATCCGTGAAATGCTCCAGCTGATGGGCCGGAAAATGGGCCGCGTCCGCGTCTATGCCGAGCTTGTGAAAGAGATAGGCCTCCCACAGCCGGTGGGACCGGATCAGACCGCGGCCTTCGGACAGACCCCGGGGGGTGGGGGCGATTGCGGCGCCGGACCCGCGGATCCAGCCTCTGCGCCGCAGATCCCAGAGTGCGAATTGAACCCATCCTTTGGACCGCATCGCGCCGACCAGGTCTGTCGCCGTGACCGGCCGGGCATCCTTCGGCGCCAGTTCGGTATACCGGTACAGAAATCCCAGGATGTCGTCCCGGGTTATCTTCAAACTCAACAATGTCTGACTGATGAAGCGGCTCAAAAGCCCGTATCGGGGCGCCAGCAGAAAGACGGCCAGGAAAATGAAGCCGGCGGCCACCGCCATCATGCCGGCGGTGCTGGTGTCCCGGAACCCGAACCAGGTGGGAATGGTAATGGCCCCGATATGGCCCAGCAGAGCGCAGAGGGCGGCGATGATCTGACTCAAGACCAGCATCTTCCAGAGCCGGTCGGTGAGCAGATAGGCCGCGGCCCCGGGCACGATCAACATGGCGATGACCAGAATGGACCCGACGCTTTCAAAGGCCGATACCACGGTGGCCGCCACCAGGGTCATGAGCGCGTAGTGCATGGTCTCGGCATGGATACCCAGGGTGTTGGCCAGGGCCGGATCAAAGGCGGTGACTCGAAGTTCCTTGAAACAGAGGAGAACGAACAGAATGTTGACCAGGAGCATGGCCCCGTTGGTCAGGGCGGCCCGGGGGATTTCCTGTCCGAAGATTCGGTTTACCTCCAGCGGGGTCAGCTCGATGGCGCCGTAGAGCACACACCCGGGATCGATGTCCACATGGTCGGCGGCCTGCCGAATCAGGATCAGCCCCAGGGCGAAAAAAGCGGTGAAGATAACGCCCATGGAGGCCCCCCGATCGAGTCCGCTCAGCCGATGCACCGCCTGCACCAGGTAGGCGGTGAGAACACCGACGGCGGTGGCGCCGATCAGCATGGGCAGGCTCTCCCGGCTGCCGGTAATCAGAAAAGCGATGGCCAGGCCGGGCAGCACCGTATGGCTGATGGCATCTCCCATCATGCTCATGCGGCGCAACACCAGATAGCAGCCCGGCAGGGCGCAGGCCATGGCGCTCAGGGCCCCGGTGACCACAATCCAGGTATCGATAAAGGTCCATTCCATCAGAGACCCCCTTTCGGTCCGTCGAACCGGTGCGGGCTGGCCGGCATGCCGGCCTTGGAATACTCGGGAAGCAGGGTTTCCAGTTCCCGTATCATCTCCGGTTCCAGGACATGCTCGATCTTGTCCGCCCCCATATCCACCTGGGCGGTGGCGACATCGGCATGGGCGATCAGGTAGGCTTCCCAGAGCCGGTGTTTTCGCACCACTTCGGCGGCGGTTCGGGATCCCGATGCGGTCAGTCGGTATCGTTCCCCCGGCCGAGCCTCGATCAGCCCTTTGGAGATGAGTTTTCCCAGGGTTCGGCGCAGCTGCTTGGAAGACCAGGATCGTTCGGTGAGGAGGGTTTCATAGGCGTGATTCCGAGGCTGTGGAAATTCGGCTTGCTGGGTTGACAGACCTTCATCCATCTCAAACAGGGTCCTCAACAGATTCTCCCGGGCGATCCGACCCGCCAGGCGGCGCCGTTCGGCCGTGATCCGGACCAATCCCCGGTCGGTTCCGAGGAAAAGGCTCAACAGAAAGAACCCGGTGGCCACCAGAACGATGATTGCGCCTGCCGGCAGGTTGGCCATGAGCGCGCTGACCGCTGAGCCTATCAGCCCGCTTAAAGCCCCGATAAGACCGGAAAGCCAGAGCATCACCGACAGCCGCCGAGTCCAGAACCGGGCCGCCGAGGGCGGAATGATCAGCAGGGCCACCACCAGAATCAGGCCCACCGCCTGAAGCCCGATCACGGTCACGATCACCACCAGGGACATCAGGATGAGATCGAGCCGGCCCACCGGCCAGCCTTGGGTGGCGGCGTAATCGGCGTCAAAGCAAATCAGGCCGAACTCCTTGAAAAAGGCCAGGCAAAACAGGGCCGCGCCCAAAGCCGCCAGGGTGATCAGCAGGGCGTCGAAAAAAAGCATGGAAGCGGTCTTGCCGTAGATAAAGGCGCTCAGCCCGGCGGCGTTGCCGGTCTCCATTCGGGTGGCGATCCCCAGCAGCGAAATGCCGAGGCCGAAAAAGACGCTCAGGGAAATCCCCAGGGCCGCATCGTCCTTGAGCCGGGACCAACGCCGGATCGCCATCACCGACAGGGTGCCCAGCACCGAAAAGACCGTCGCGCCCGCCATCAGGCCCAGAAGCGATTTTCCCTCTCCCCCTGCCGTGGACATGATCATAAAGGCCAGGGCGATGCCGGGCAGGGTGGCGTGGCTGAGGGTATCGCTCAGCAGGGCCCGCTTTCGCAGCAGCAAAAAGGTGCCCACCAGACCGGCTGCCGCTCCCAGCAGGGTAGTGCCGATGACGACCACTCGGGTGTTGTAGTCCTGCAAGGAAATCACCCGAATCAGTTCAGCCCAGGAGGGCCACTCCAGGGCGCTTTCGGCCAGGCTTCCCGCGGCCCATGCGGATACCGGCGGCATCAGCATGCCGGCCGCGAGGGTGGCCGACGCTGCCCGGGTCCGCAACCCGGTCATGGTCGCCCCCTATCCTTGCCTTTGGGCAGCCTCGGATCGCTGGCATAGGCCTGCAGGGCGTCGGAGAGCAGGGTGAGCTTGCCCCCGTAGGTCTTTTTGAGATTTTCTTCAGTGAACACCTCTCTGACCGGGCCGGCGGCCACCAGCCGCATGTTGAGCAGAGCCACATGGTCGAAGTAGTCGGGAACGGTCTGAAGATCATGGTGGACCACCACGCAGGTTTTGCCCTCTTCCTTGAGCGCCTTGAGCAGGGTGACGATGGCCCGCTCCGTGGCCACATCGACCCCGGTGAAGGGTTCATCCATGAGATAAACCCGGGCATCCTGAACCAGAGCCCGAGCCAGAAAGACCCGCTGCTGCTGCCCGCCCGAGAGCTGGTTGATCTGGCGATCCGCAAACTCGGCCATGCCGACCTGGTCAAGCGCTTCCAGGGCGGTCTTCCGGTACTTTCGCGTCACCGGGCGGAACCACCCGATTTTTCGATAGAGCCCCATGGCCACGACATCCAGGGCGTTTACCGGGAAATCCCAGTCGACACTCTCCCGCTGGGGCACGTATCCGACCAGGTGCCGCTGCCGGCGATACGGTTTTCCATAAATCCGGATTCGGCCGGAGGCGCTGGGCACCAGGCCCAGCACCGCCTTGATCAGGGTGCTTTTGCCGGCGCCGTTCGGCCCCACCACCGCCATCAAGCGTCCCTCGGGAATGGCCAGGTCGATATCCCAGAGAACCGGTTTTCGGTGATAGGCGACGGTAAGGTCATGAATCCACAGGGGGGACTCCGCCGGCGGGGTGACGGTAATATCTTCCTGCGGAAAGAGGGTACGTTCGGCAGCGGCTCTGTTTTTCATCATTGGTATCCTTTGGGGTATCCATTTGGGGTATCCATTTGGGGGTAGCCTTTTAGGGTGTTCTTGCCTCCGGGGCGTTTTTTAATGGCTGCCGGAGAGCCTGCCCTGCATTCCTTTCTCAGGCGCATTTCCGCCGAGGGCTCGTGCGATGGTGGTGGCGTTGTGGTCGATCATGCCGACGTAGGTGCCTTCATAGGTTCCGGCCTTTCCCATGGCGTCGGAGAACAGAGTCCCGCCGATGTTGACCGAATGGCCCCGAGACGCGGCGCCCTCCACCATGGCCCGCACGTTCTTGTTCGACACACTGGTTTCCACGAACACCGCCGGAATTTTCCGGTCCACCAGAATCCCGACGATCCGGTTGATGTCTTTGAGACCGGCCTCCGATTCCGTGGATATGCCCTGAATCCCCAGCACTTCGATTCCGTAGGCCCGACCCAGGTATCGAAAGGCGTCGTGGGCGGTCACCATGACCTTCTGATCCTCGGGAATTGAGCCGATCACTTGTTCGGCATATCGATCCAGGCGATCCAGTTCGGCCAAGTAGGTCTTCGCATTCTTTCGATAAAGGGATTCACCGGACGGATCAAACTCGGACAGAGCCTCGGTCACCACTTCGACCGCCTTCATCCATCCCCGGACATCCATCCAGACATGGGGGTCGGGGTGTCCGGTGGCCTCATCCCGGAGCAGATAGCTTTTGTCGATGCGCTCGGTCACCGCATGGACCGGCCGCCTTCGAGACACCTTTTTCAGCACCTCGGTCATCTGCCCTTCCAGCAGCAATCCGGCGTAGAAGGCGATATCGGTCTTCAGCAGCGCCGCCACATCCCCCCGTGTGGGATTGTAGGCGTGGGGGTCGACTCCGGCCCCAATGATATGTTCCACATCCGCTTTTTCGCCGGCCACGTTTTTTACGATGTCGGCCACCATCCCGATGGTGGCGACGGCCCGGTAGGGATAAGCACCCTCGTAGGCCGCGTTCACGGTCGATGAAAAGAAAACCAGCCCCATCAGGGGGAACAGGAAAAAAGCGCTGAATGAAATACGAATTATCCCTTTGCGCGTTGAAACGGACATGGCGGTCCTCCTTGGGAACGGGTGAGATTGACTGACTCATAAATCTGGTAAACTTCAAAAAGAAGATAGGGATTCAAAAAAAATTTGGCAACCCAAAATTTTGAATTTGGGTGGCCAAATTCATATCCGGAATGGTGAACAGGTTATTCGCCCGATAACGGTTCCACCTGAATGTGTTCGGCCGTTTCCAGGCTGATGGACCGATCGGGACCGGAAGGTTCCAGTCGCAGGGTCAGAGGGCCGTCTAACGGGGCTTTTTCCAGCAGGGTGACCGTTTGGTCCAGATGAATACCGATTTCTTCCAGATACTGAAGCAGGGCCGGCGCCGGTTCGCGGATGCGCGCGATGCGCAATGGTCGAAGCAGCGGAGCGGACGCCAATGACAGGCGCGGGTCTGTGAACGCGGCCTCGCCCTTGCGGGGGATGGGTTCGCCGTGCGGGTCGAACCGGGGATGTTCCAGATAGGCGTCGATGGCGTCGGTCAACCGATCGGAGACATAGTGCTCCAAAATTTCGGCCTCCTCATGCACTTCATCCCACTGAAAACCGAATATCCGGTGCAGAAATGTTTCCAGCAGCCGATGCCGCCGAATCACATCCGATGCCGCCTGCTGCCCGGCCTGTGTCAACTGAACGCCTTTGTAGGACCGGTGGACCAGAAGCTTGGGAGAGGTTTTTGACAGCCGTTTGATCATGTCGGTCACCGATCCGGAGGTCACGGCCAGTTTCCGGGCCAAGGTGGAGGTCTTTACCCATGTATCCTCCTTTTGGATTTCATGGATCGCTTTGAGATAATCCTCGACAACCTTGCTGTGCATTTTAGATGTCCGACGTTAAAAAGGGTATTTTTTCTTCAGCCTATGCACCCCATGATCGAAAAAGTCAACCGCCGGATTGTCTTCCGTCATCCACCATCCCTCGCCGGGGACCGATGCCGACAAGAATTCTGCTTTCCTCGGGGTGAAATGAATATTTTTTCAATGCCGGTTGACAAATAGGAATGAGTCCTATAGAATCTAAACTGTCATTTAGGAGTTGCACCTTCTGATTTCCTGATGCTGCATGGAAATACAACCAACCAAAAGCGCCGGGTGACTCGTCTTTGCTCATTCATCTGAAACATTTTCCGAAAGGCATTCATGAACGATGAACCAAAAAAAACAATCAATGCCTTCAAAAGCAAATGCAGGGAGCACGGCTTGAGCATCACGCCCCAGCGGATCGCCATTTTTCGGGAGTTGATTTCATCTTCCGAACACCCGTCCGCGGTTTCGATTTTCAAGAAGGTGCGGGAGTATTACGGCAACATCTCTTTGGACACGGTCAACCGTACGCTCTTAACCTTCCAGGAGATCGGGCTGGCCAAAATTGTTGAAAGCTCCGGAGACCCGAAACGGTTCGACCCGAACCTCAATCCCCATCATCATTTCCGGTGCGTGAAATGCGGCAAAATCGTCGACTTCGAAAATGCGTCTTATGATGCCATCGAAATACCGCCGGAGATGGAGGAAAAGTACGTCGTGAGGGACAAACGGGTTTATTTGGAAGGTTTTTGCGAAAAATGTCAAAACGCATAAAAAAACTGAACCCCCTGATTTGCAACTTGGAATTCAGTTTCAGGCGGGGAAGGGGAGGCTCAGTCGACTTTTCAGCCGGCTGGGGTTGAGTTGAACGGCAATATCGCCACCACCCGAAAAAGGAGGAATTATCCATGAAAAACGAGGATCGAAAAAACACCACCAATGATGCCGGGAACCCGGTCTCCAGCGACGAATTCTCGCTTACCGTAGGACCCGACGGCCCCCTTCTGATGCAGGACCACTACCTGCTCGAGCAGATGGCCAACTTCAACCGGGAGATGATACCGGACCGCCAACCCCATGCGAAAGGCTCGGGGGCCTTCGGACACTTCGAGGTGACTCAGGACGTCAGCGCCTACACCAAGGCGAACCTCTTCCAGCCGGGCGCCAAGACCGAGATGCTGGCCCGCTTTTCCACCGTGGCCGGCGAGTCCGGCAGCCCGGACACCTGGCGGGACGTGCGCGGTTTTGCGCTCAAGTTCTACACCCCCCAGGGCAACTACGACATGGTCGGCAACAACACGCCGGTGTTTTTCGTGCGCGATCCCATGAAGTTCCAGCATTTCATCCATTCCCAGAAACGCCGTGCGGACAGCGGCCTTCGGGACCACGACATGCAGTGGGATTTCTGGACCCTGTCTCCCGAATCGGCCCATCAGGTCACCATCCTGATGAGCGATCGCGGGGTCCCCAAGAGCTATCGGCACATGAACGGCTACACGAGCCACACCTACATGTGGGTCAACGCCGAAGGGGAGCGCTTCTGGGTCAAGTACCACTTCAAGACCGATCAGGGGATCGACTTTCTGACCGATGACGAGGCCGACCGGATCGCCGGCGAAGACGCCGACTATCACCGCCGTGATCTGCACAACGCCATCAAGGAGGGAAATTACCCCAGCTGGACCCTCAAGGTGCAGATCATGCCCTTCGAGGAGGCCAAAACGTATCGGTTCAACCCCTTCGATCTCACCAAGGTCTGGCCCCACGGCGACTATCCGCTGCACGAGGTCGGTCGAATGACCCTGAACCGCAACCCCGGCGATTTCCATGCCGAGATCGAACAGGCCGCCTTCGAGCCGAACAGCTTCGTGCCCGGAATCGGTCCGAGCCCGGACAAGATGTTGCTGGCCCGCCTGATGTCCTATGCCGACGCCCACCGGGCCCGGTTGGGGGTCAACTATAAGCAGATTCCGGTCAACCGGCCCAAGAGCCCGGTTCACAGCTACAGCAAGGGCGGTACCATGCGGATTATGAACGTCTCCGACCCGGTGTATGCGCCGAATTCCAAGGGCGGCCCCCAGGCCGACCCGGAGCGCTATCCCGAAGAAGCCGTATGGAGCGCCAACGGTGAGTTCATCCGTGCCGCGTACACGCCGCGAATGGATGATGACGACTTTGTCCAGCCCGGCACCCTGGTGCGAGAAGTCATGAATGACGCCCAGCGCGACCGGCTGGTGTCCAACATCGTCTGTCACCTCAAAAACGGCGTCTCCGAGCCGGTGCTGGAGCGTGCCTTCGAATACTGGCGCAATGTCGATCCGGAAATCGGCGATCGGGTTGCCAAAGGTGTAAAGGGAAGCTGATTTCTTTATAAGCCGCCCGGGTCCGCCGGGATTTCACCTGGCGGGCCGGGGCGGCCATACTGGAAATGGACCCCGGCGCCATGTCCGCCCTGTGCAAAGGGCCGGATGAGATGGCCTCGGTTGGTTAATGTCAGAACTATTTCAGCTGCTTTGATCATATTCGCCTCGGTAGAAGAACCCTCTGCTCCTTTTATGGAGGAAGAAAGGCTGTTTTGAAATTCAAGAATTTGAAAAAACAAATCAAATGACATCAATAAAAAAAGCCCTCACCGACCTCGGTGGGGGCTTTTTGCTTGGGACTCCAATTGTTCAACTTTCACAGACTTTTTTTCAGTGTTAATATATTTAACATGTTTTTGATAAAATCCACAAAAATGAAAGCATCAATAATGGAGTCGTAAAATAAGAATGAAAACTAAATCTCTTGCCTTTAAGCTGGTCGTCGGGGGAATTCTGGCCGTGGTGATCCCTGTCGGCTTTCTCGGTTTTTTTTCGGTGACCCGATCCTCCGAAGCACTCACAGATGTATCCAAAGGCCAGGCGGTGATGGTTTCCAGGGTGCTTGCGGACCTGACTGAATTGGTTCTTCAGGAAGAATTGAAACTGGCTCAGAACTTGGCCGCCGGGAACGCCACCATCGCTGCGGCTGAGCATGTTCAGTCGAGCGGGTTCGAAGGTTCCGGCCGGGAAATCCAGGATTTGGATCGAAAACTGCGGCGCAGCATGGGCCGCATCGGCGCCGATTATGAAGCGGTTTTTGTCACGGACGCCGACGGCCTCATTTTCGCCGGACTCGGCGCGGGACAATATCGGGGCATTTCCGTGGCGGACCGCCCATACTTTCAGAAAACGGTCCAAAGCCAAAAGGCTTATGTGGGCGCCATGGTTCAGTCCCGGGTCACCGAACAGCCGGTGGTGCCGGTCGCCGCGCCTATTTTTTCCGAATCCGAAAAATTCATCGGGGTATTGGTGACCGTATTGAAAGCCGATTTTCTGGTAGAAGAGATAACCGGTATTCACATCGGCCAAACCGGCTACCCCTATCTGCTGAATGAGGAGGGCGTCGTCATCGCCCATCCGAATTCGGAATTGGTATTTAACACGGATATCAACAAGCTGGAAGGCATGGAAGCCATCGCCGAGCGGATCTCGCGTAAAGAAACCGGCATTGAACCCTATGTCTTTCAAGGCACTTCCAAAATCGCCGGATTTACCGCCTTGCCTCTCACCGGCTGGACTCTGGTCGCCACTCAGAATGTCGCCGAGTACCTGGCCCCTTCCAGACAGATTCGAAATACCATCTGGATTGCGGGGGGGCTTTTTTTGGCAATGACTATCGTGCTGGTTCTCTTTTTTGCACGGCGAATTGCCCAACCCATTATGCGCTCCATGGAGATTATCGACGACACCTCCGAGCAGGTGACGGCGGCATCCAATGAAGTCGCCGCCACGGCGCAATCCCTGGCCGAAGGCGCCGGTGAGCAGGCGGCCGCTTTGGAGGAGACCACCTCCTCTTTGGAGGAAATGTCCACCATGACCCGCCAGAACGCGAACCATGCCCAGCAGATGAAGGCTTCCCGTGATGAGGCCTTCACATCCCTTCAGTCCGCCGATGGTTTCATGAAAAAGACCGGCCAGGCCATGGCATCCATTCAGGCCCGGGGCGATCAGGTCTCTACCATCGTGAAAAGCATCGATGAAATCGCCTTTCAGACCAACCTGTTGGCCCTCAATGCCGCCGTGGAAGCGGCCCGGGCCGGAGAGGCCGGACTGGGCTTCGCCGTTGTGGCCGATGAAGTGCGAAACCTCGCCATCCGAGCCGCAGAAGCTGCCAGAAACACCCAGGAGCTGATTGAAAAAACCACCGCCGAAATCCGCACCGGCTCCGAGCTGATCCAAAAAACCGAAGCGGAATTCGACACCACGCTCAGTCATAATCAAAAGGTCGGGGAACTGATCGATGAGATCGTGGTTTCCGCTCGGGAGCAGGCCCAGGGGATTGAACAGATCAACACTGCGGTGGCGGATATGGACAAAGTGATTCAAAACACCGCCGCCAATGCGGAAGAGTCGGCCGGGGCCGCCGAGGAAATGAATGCTCAGGCCGAACAGATGAAAGGCGTTATTCAGCATCTGGTCGGCGTCATCGGCGGGAAGATGACTTATAAATCAAGAGAGAATCATAATCCCCGAACGGCAGGTTCTTCGACGGTCGTTACCCGAGCGAAACCTGTCGGAACCTTCCGAAAACCTGAAAAAACGGACCCGGGCAAGACGATTCACCCGCACCAGGTGATTCCCTTTGAGGAAGATATCTATAAGGAATTCTGAACCCGAAATCGGCATCGAACGTGCGCAGGATCGAGGAATCACCTGTGGGCTCGGTGGGTCTGTTCAGCCTTTAGGCGATTCGCGGAAGTTAGAATACCATCCGAACGCCGCCGGGGGATGAATCCCCCGGCTGAATCCGAAAAAGCCCGCTGAAGCGGGCTCGTCCTCGGGAGGAATTCGAGAGGGGGGAAGCGCCCTTCAGGGCGCTTTCCGGGGTGAGCCGGGGGATTCATCCCCCGGCGGCGGGCACGGTATTTCGGCAAACCGCCTTAGGAGCCGTTTCGAATCCCGTAGATCGCCTTCAGAAGCTCTCCCGAGGAGCCGGTTTTGCTGACGAACGTCTCCGCCCCGGCCTCGCGCATGGCCCTGCCGATTTCCTTATCCATAAACATCGACAGTCCGATCACCCGCATTTCGGGGAACTCGGCTTTGATCCTGTGGGTGGCCTCCAGGCCGTCCATCTTCGGCATATTGACATCCATGACGACTACATCCGGCCGCAATCGACGGACCATCTCCACCGCCTCCCGGCCATCGGCCGCTTCGCCGACCACCTGAATGTTCGGCTGGTCGGCGATCATTCTGATCAGACCCTGCCGCATCACTTGGTGGTCGTCGGCAAACAGGATTCGGATGTTTTTCTCAGGGTTCACTTTCAATTCGTTTAGCTCAATGGGTTGATCCGCTTTGTCTGAAACCTCATTATAATCTGATTCTTCGGTGATTTCCAAACTGAGGGGAACTTTCAGGATAAATGAAGCCCCGTCTCCCGGATGGCTTTCGATTTCCAAATCTCCGCCAAGGTATTGGGCCCGCTCCCGAAGACTCATCAGTCCCAATCCGGTTTCGGCCGTCGAGGTCTTCAGGATGTCGGGTTCGAAGCCCTTGCCCTGGTCGGCGACGGTAATGATGATGCATCGGTCGGATTCGGAAAGATCTACCTGGGCCTTTTTTACCCCCGCGTGTTTGAACACGTTGAAAAGAAGCTCTTGAACGGCGCGAAACAAGAAGGTCTTGATGGATTCATTTTCGCATGGTTTTTCTAAATGGGTGGTCAATTCCACTGAAAGACCGAACCGGTCTTCCATTTTTCGAACCAGCCATTCGAGGGCGTCCACCAGCCCGGCATGATACAGCACCGGCGGGCTCAGTTCATGAGAAACCCGGCGAGACTTGGCAATAGACTCTTCCAGCAGGTGCTCCACATTGCTTAAAATTTCCGAATCCGGAATCTTTAGCAATGCCGTCTGCAATTGAATCCGGGCGCTTGCCAGAATCTGCTGAAGATCATCGTGGAGGATCTCAGCCATCCGCCGGCGCGCCTGTTCTTCGGCTTGGATCAATTCCACCGCCAGGGATTGAAGCTGCTTCGCCCTGAAGTCGGCCAAAGCAGCGCGTTCGGTGACTTTCTGCTCCAAGGTTTCATTCAACTGCCGAAGGGCTTCTTCCGACTTTTTGCGCTCGGTTATATCCAGGCCGATCCCCACCTGTCTGCCGTCGGAAATCCGGATGTTGGCCCAGCTGGTCTGTCTGACGGTGCCGTCCTTACAGGCCATTTGAATATCTTTGAATCCCGGCTGAAGGGATTGCATGTATTCCGCCACTTTCTGCCGATAGTCCGGGTCCGGATACACCAGTTTCATGATCCCTTTTTCCTGCACATCGGCTTCGGTCCATCCGGTGGTGTCATACAATGCCTGGTTTAGATGGATCATTTTCAGGGTGGGATCATAGACGGTGAGCATAATCGGGATGGATCGGAAAATGGTCTGAAAGAGTTCCCGTTCA
>JBKHDE010000140.1:0-12334 GCA_046541495.1 Desulfococcaceae bacterium | reverse complement strand
TCGTTCGGTTTGTTCAATTTCACCACCTCGTCATGATAGGTGATCTTGCAGTTTTGATCGATCCGCTTTTCCTTGATGATGATATGATCTTCCAGGATGTCTTCGACCACGCCCGCGTTCATGCCCACTTTGGTGCCCTTGGATATGATATACGGCTTGCCTTTGGGATCTTCCAGAACCGCTTTACCCTGATTGGCGAAGCGCACGATGCCGGTGAGCTTCAGATGCTCAAGATGCATGTTTTCAAGCGGTGTCGGACCGATAACGATCTCAGGGCAGGTTCCCACGCCCCCCCCATCGCCTCCGCCGGTGCCCGGGGACTCTTCTATAACCGGCTCAAAGGGATCGGTCCGTTCTTTCGGATCATAGGCGGGTTTCGCCTTCTTGTCAGCAGAGGCCAGCAGAACATCCGCTTTTTGCAATTCCTCGGGGCTCAGGCCTTCTTCCGACAAAAGGCTTTTTTGATCGATCGGAAGATTTTTCTTCGACACCCGAATATCTTCTGCGGATGCGGTTTCTTCGGAAGTCGGTGCTTCCTCTGTTGCGGCCATCTCTACAGAGGTCGCCGGATGTTCCGGCATTTTCCCTCGCACCACCTGTTTATCCGGAGATGCGGCATTGTCGCCGACGCATCCGATGAGAAAAAGCATTAAAACAAACACGCAAATACCTGGACGGATTCCATGGAATCGGGGAATCATGGCTTATCCTCCTTCTTCATGTATGGTTGTATGTAAGGTTGTCAGGTGTTTTCTCCATGAACACCTATTTTTTGATCCAATCCACCTTGTACAGGTCGCTGCGGCGGCTCTCCAGGTTTCGGACGCTGCCGAGCTTGCGAAGCTCTTTGAGCAGATCCAGGTCCACATCCGCCAGAAGGGTCATTTCGGTATTCGGGGTGGCCTCCGCCGCGATGGCGTCATGGGGAAAGGCGAAATCGGACGGGGTGAAGATGGCCGACTGGGAATACTGGATATCCATGTTTTCGACCCTGGGCAGGTTTCCGACGCTGCCGGAGATGGCCACATAGCATTCGTTTTCGATGGCCCGGGCCTGGGCGCAGCGGCGCACCCGAAGGTAGCCGTTTTTGGTGTCGGTCCAGAACGGCACCAACAGAATCTGCATACCCATCTGGGCGAGGATTCGAGGCAGCTCCGGATACTCGACATCATAGCAGACCAGGATCCCGATCCGCCCCACGTCGGTGTTGAAGATCCGGAGTTTGTCTCCGCCCTGAAGCCCCCAGTATTCAGCCTCGTCCGGGGTGACGTGGAGCTTGTACTGGGCGTCCCAGGTGCCGTCCCGGCGACACAGAAAAGAGACGTTGCAGAGCCGTTCGCCGTCGTATTCCGGCAGACTGCCGCTGACGATGTTGATGTTGTAGGTGACCGCCATATTGAGCATTTCATCTCGCAGCCGCTCGGTGTATTCGGCCAGAGAGCGCATCGCCTTGGGCGGGTCCTGCTGATCGTATTCGGCCAGCAGGGGAGCGTTGAAGAGTTCCGGAAACAGAAGAATGTCCGCGTTGTATCCGGAGACCGTATCCACGAAAAATTCCACCTGTTGAAGCAGATCCTCGATGGAACTGAACCGGCGCATCTGCCATTGAACCACACCGAGCCGGACGATCGACTTTCGGCCCCAGATCATCTTCTTTCGGGGGGATTCATAGTAGATATTGTTCCATTCCAGATAGACCGCATGGCTTTTGGAGTGGCTGTCTTCCGGAATGTAATTCCGAATCACCCGTTTGGGATGGAATTCATTGGCGATCTGAAAGGTCAGGACCGGGTCGACAATTTCCCTATTACGAACTTTTTTGATGTATTGGGTGGGGGTCAGTTCCTTGCTGTATTTGGCATACCCGGGTATACGACCGCCGACGATGATTCCCTTGAGGTTGAGATTTTCGCAGAGTTCTTTTCGAGCGTCATAGAGACGCCGTCCCAGACGCATGCCGCGATAATCCTTGTGGACGAAAAGGTCGATGCCGTACAGGTAATCCCCGTCCGAGTCATGCTTTTTGAATCGGCCGTCGGATACCACATCATCATAGGAATGCTCCATTTCGAGCTTGGACTGGTCGATGATCAGGGTCAGGGCCGCCGCGACCACCGTCCCCTTGTCTTCAACCCCGATCTGGCCTTCGGGAAACAGAGAGAGAAGGGTGGAAAATTCTTCGAATTTCCATTCTCCGCCCATTCGGGCGTAAGCCTCTCGCATAATGTCGCTGATGTCGTCATAGTCCGAAATTCGAAGGTTTCGAATGACGAGTTTATGGCTGGTGGTCTCGATTTCCGAATTGATCATTATTTTGTATGGGTTTTGTTGGGGTTTGTTGGACTGTCCTTCTGTGCCGGTTGTCCGGTGGTCATTTTCCGAATTATCAGGTGAAAAGAGGGTACAGGCTTTTCAGGTGACTTCGAATAATGAACGATCATGACATAAATTCGACATTTAGGCAAGAGAAGAACTGCAATTCGGCCAAGAGCAAACGGCCCGAAATGGGGTTGTCGGTCGATTCAAACCGCCTTATGTTAAAATCAGGATTAATCACGATTCCCATTATTCACCCGAGATCCGGTCCGGCCTGGCCCGAGGGCCCCGGTACCGGACCCCGCAGGCAGGCATTTCCATGATTTCCAATGCCTGTGAATTCGAGAGGAGAGAGAACCATGCCGACACGCATCGAAACCGATTCCATGGGCAGCATTCAGGTGGACCACGACCGATACTGGGGGGCCCAGACCCAACGCTCCCTGCAAAATTTTAAGATCGGGGATGAGCGAATGCCGCGGGATGTGATCCGCGCCCTCGGAATATTGAAAAAAGCCTGCGCCGGGGCCAATATGGAACTGGGACTTCTGAATAAGGAGATCGGCGAATGGATGGTGAGGGCCGCGGAGGAGGTCATGGACGGGCTTCTCGACGCGCACTTTCCGCTGGTGGTCTGGCAGACCGGCAGCGGCACCCAGACCAACATGAACGCCAACGAGGTGATCGCCAACCGGGCCATTGAAATGGCCGGCGGAAAACTCGGGGCAAAAGACCCGGTCCACCCCAATGACCATGTCAATATGTCCCAATCTTCCAACGACACCTTCCCGACCGTCATGCACATCGCCGCCGCCGAAACCATTCAAAACCGGCTTATTCCGGCGCTGAAGCATCTTAAATCGGAGCTGGACAACAAGATCGACACCTTTGCCGATATCGTCAAGATCGGCCGCACTCATCTTCAGGACGCCACCCCCTTGACTCTGGGTCAGGAATTTTCCGGCTATGCCAAACAGGTGGAACTGGGAATCGGCAGGGCCGAGGGGTGTCTGCCGAATCTATACCGCCTGGCCATCGGCGGCACGGCGGTGGGCACCGGGTTGAATGCGCCTGAAGGATATGATCGAACCGCCGCCGAAAAGATCGCGGAGATCACCGGCCTTCCCTTTAAGGCGGCAGACAACAAATTCGAGGGGCTGGCGGCCCATGACGCCGTGGTGGAGGCCAGCGGCGCCACTCGGACCATCGCCGGCAGCCTCATGAAAATCGCCAACGACATTCGGTGGCTGGCCAGCGGCCCCCGGTGCGGGATCGGCGAGCTGATCCTTCCGGCCAACGAACCGGGCAGCTCCATCATGCCGGGCAAGGTCAATCCCACCCAGTGCGAGGCCATGACCATGGTGGCGGCCCGGGTCATGGGAAACGATGTCACCGTGGGTTTCGCCGGGTCCCAGGGCAATTTCGAACTCAATGTCTTCAAGCCGGTCATGCTTTACAGCCTGATCCAATCGGTGCGGCTGCTCTCGGATGCGGCGGTCAGTTTCACCGACAATATGGTGGTGGGCATTCGGGCCGATCGGGAACGGATCGAGGCCCTGCTTCATAAATCCCTGATGCTGGTGACCGCCCTGAGTCCGAAGATCGGCTACGACAAGGCGGCCGAGTTGGCTCATGAAGCCCACAAGTCCGGCCGCACCCTGAAAGAAACGGCGGTGGATCTGGGGTATATCACCGCCGATGAATTCGATGCCATCGTCAAACCCGAAGAGATGGTAAAACCGGGGCTGCGGAAGAACACGTAATGCGCCCTCTTTCGCTTACCGCGTCTGATCGGTTTTCCCCGCCGGCGGGGGCGGTTTATTGGCCTCCGGCTCCCGGGGACCGTCTAAATTCGGAGGAGGCGGCACCGATTCTTCCATATTTTGTTTCTCCGTAATGGGCCGACGGGACTCGGTCGGCTCATTCCCACATCCGATCAGGAAAACAGATAGGGCAAGGGCGGAAATGATGAAGGCGATTCTGGTATTTTTCTTTTTGATGAGGTTCATTTTATCTCCTTGGTATCGGGTGTTCAGGGATGACTTCTTTTTTGTACATGAATTTTTCCGAAGTTTAGGTTCCTTTAGACCTCATCCATTGTAAACTCTACTGTAAACTCTACCGAACATGAATTGTATACGGCCGATTCCCCATAATCGGCCCATGAACTCAGTAGAATGCTTTTATCCTGCGATCTGTGAAGGACCTCCGTTCGGGAACTGAATCCGGCGGGGCGGGATGAATAATGTTTTTCCCGGACTCGAATACCCCTTTTCCCCCATCCCCCCGGCTTTTTCGAAGGGCTATACTTATGAACTCCGAGAGGTGCAATTGACTTGAATTCATTCCGAATGCAACGGAATACAAGATAATAAAGGAGTTCATATGAGATGGGCAAAAACAGCCGGAAACACGATCCTGACGATCGCAGTGATCCTCGTTGTTCTGCTGGGTGCCGGTTACATCGCCCTGGCCCTGTACGACTGGAACAACCTCAAACCAAGAATCTCCAAAGCCCTGGAAGATGCCACCGGCCGAAAGACGACGATTCAGGGGGATGTCACCCTTGAACTCGATCTTTCCCCGACGCTGGGAATCAACGACATCAAAATCCAAAACGCGGACTGGGGGGCCAACCCCACCCTGATGACCATTCCCCATGCAGAGCTGGAAATCGACCTTTTCTCTCTTCTGGATCAACGAACCGAAATTCAACGCATTTACCTGAAACAGCCTGCTATACATCTGGAGACAAATGAAAAAGGCGAGCTGAATATACAGCCCCCCGAAAAGGAAAAAAAGGATCAGCAGCCGTCGAATTTCTTTCGCAAAGTGAAGATTGAAAACGGTGATTTCAGCTATCAGGATCATACCTTGAACAAAAGCTACCAGGGCAAACTGAAGACCTTCACCGCCCAGGCAGATTCCTTCGACAGCTCGGTGCGGGTGGATGCCGTGGGGACTTATCTGGATAAAGATTTTTCCATTTATGGAAAGGCAGGATCCCAGGCGGGCTTATTGACCGAAGAGAATGCCTGGCGGGTCGATCTAAAGGCGAAACTGGGCGATGCGCAGGCGAAAGCGGACGGCATTATTCCCGTCAACAGTACGGCCGAAACGGGAACGCTCAACATATCTGCGGAAGGAGACAATCTATCCGAATTGGCCGCTCTTTTCGGGGTATCGGTGCCGGCTGAAAAACCATTTCAGGTCTCCGGAAAGATCGCCCCGGACCCAAAGACGGACCGGTGGCAGGTAACCGGAGACGCCCGCCTCGGCGACATGGCCTTCGAGGCCGAAGGCAAGGTGGCCGAACTGACCTCTCTGACCGGCGTAAAAGCGGAAATATCCGCCGAGGGGCCGAACCTTTCCGAAGTGACGGCTCTGTTCGGAAAATCCGTTTCCATTGACAAATCCTTCGAGATACAAGGAAATATCTTTCAAAGCATGGATGCGGACCGTTGGCAGGTGGACGCCGAAGGAACCCTCGGAGAAATGGATGTTTCCATGAACGGATCGCTCCCCCAATTCACTTCAATGGCCGGACTCAAAACCGATATCTCGGTAGAGGGGCCGGATTATTCCAACCTCATGGCATTGTTCGGGGTTTCGGTGACCGTGGACTCCCCTTTTGATCTGAACGGGGATTTTCAATATCCCGACCCGGATCAGCCCATGGAAGGAAAAATCAACGGCACCATCGGGGAAATGGCCTTGGACATCGATGGCTCCATACCCCAAATCAGTAAAATCGAGGGTCTGAAAACCACCGTCTCTGCCGAAGGCCCCGATTTTTCGAAGCTGATGGCGGTGTTCATGCTGGAGGTGCCGATGTTTCAGCCCTTTGACGTCACCACCGATTTCAGCTATCCGGACACCATGACCTATCATCTGGATAAAACCAACGCCGAGATCGGAGACAGCGATTTTACCGGCAGAATACAAATCGATGCCGCTGCTAAGCCCTTTGCGTTCCTGGTGGACGTCACTTCGGAGCACCTCGACCTGGCCGCCTTCATCGACAACTACTCGAAGGAAAATGGGGAAAATGCCCAAACCGGGAATGCGAACGAGGAAAAAGACCAACTCATACCCGACCGTCCCCTGCCGCTGGACATCCTCAAATCCTACAACAGCGAGATTCATTTGAAGGCCGACACTTTGCTGCTGCCGCGTCTTTCTTTAACCGAATTTCGAATCGATACCACCCTTGAAGGGGGTCATCTGAACATTGACACCTTACAATCAAAGATCGGCACCGGCGCCATCAACGGTCGAATGGAGGTGCAGTCCCAAGCGAATCCGCCCCTGATCACGGCGGTGCTGAATGCCGACAGCATCCAACTGGATGAAATGGTACGCGGGAAGGACCCGGCCCCAAAAATTAAAGGCAACATGAATATCAACCTGGATATTTCCGGCAGCGGAAAAACTTACGCCGAACTGGCGGCCGATCTTTCCGGAAAAGCCGGATTGGAGATGTCGGACGGCAGGCTTTACAACCAGTACATGCGTCTGCTTGGAAAAAACATTTTCTCCGCTCTGATCGACACCCTCAATCCTTTTGATAAAAAGCGCGAATATGTGGATATCAACTGCATGGTCACCCGGTTCGAGATCGAAGACGGTCTGGCGGATAGTATGGCTCTCGTGCTGGATACACCCGAAGTGGCCATCGTCGGGGAGGGTAAAATCAACCTGAAAACCGAAGAGATCGAAATCCCCCTCAACACCATTTCCAAAAAGAATCTCGGCATCAAGGATGTGGCCGGGATAAACCTGAGCCTCAACAAATTTGTCGATCCGCTTCAGATTGACGGCACCCTGTCAAAGCCGAACGTCCGGGTCGATGTCTCAGGCGCCTTGTTTTCCATCGGCAAGGCGGTCGGCGGGGTGGCGCTTTTCGGTCCGGCAGGGATTGCGGCCACACTGCTGTCCGGCAGCGCCGGCAAACAGAATATCTGCCAGGCGGCTTTAGAAAAAGGGGAACAGCCGAATGATCAAAAAGGTGTAAGCGAAAAACGGCCGAAGAATTCCAAAGCGCCCGTCAACCGAAGCAATAAACAGGGGGCTGAACAACCGATCAGTTTAAAGGATTTAAAAGTTCAATCGAAAGAATCGCCATGACCATGGAATCAGCATCAGATCCGAAAACCGAGCCCTCTTCGAATAACGCGCCGGAAGAGTCGGCCGGCCTGAAACAGAATAATTCCCGAATCAATCAGCGACTGTTGAAGAGCGGCCGTGTCGAAGGGCGCATCATGATGGGCCTGCTGGTTCTGGGTATCTTCTATACCATCTATTTCGCCCGTGGATTGCTGCTGCCGATCGTGATCGCGCTGCTGCTGGCGGCTCTGCTGCAACCGGCGGTCAGTTTTCTGACCCGGTTTAAGGTTCCGAACGCGCTGGCGGCCATCCTGGTCCTTGTTCTTCTGGTCTCCGTTCTCTCCCTCGTGGCCTACCGCATCGCCGCCCCGGCCTCGGAGTGGTTCGACCGGCGGCCCTATCTGGTGAGCCAGCTCGAATACAAGCTGGGCGCCTTAAAAAACTCTCTTGAGGAGGCCAAAGAAACCACCAAGAAACTCGAAAAGTTGACCGAACTCACAGACGAAATAGAAGAAGGAGAAGGAGAAGGACAAGTAGTAGTCAAGGGGCCGACCCTTTCGGATCGGATCATGGTTCAGGGCAAAGCCATGGCGATCATGCTGGCGATCGTTCTGGTGCTGACCTATTTTCTGCTCTCGAGAGGCCGCCCCACCCTCAAGCATATGGCCGAAGAGATCGAAGACCAAGGGCAAGAAAGGAAATGGGCCAAGATCATGGTGCAGGTGCAACAGGAGGTGGCCCTTTACCTGGTGACCATCGCCATGATTAATGTATTCCTCGGGGCCCTGACCGCCGCCGCCATGGCCCTGCTCAAGATGCCCAACCCGGTCCTCTGGGGGGTGGTGGCCATGACCCTCAATTTTGTACCCTATTTAGGTGCCATGGTGACCACTTTGATCATCGCCACCGTCTCCCTGGTAACCTTTACCAGTTGGCCTCAGATTCTTCTGCCCCCCTTTGTCTTTCTCTGTTTCACCGCACTGGAAGGGCAGTTCGTCACCCCCACCATCGTGGGAAAACGGCTTCAACTCAATCCCATCGCCGTGATCATCTCCCTTTTGTTTTGGGGATGGATATGGGGGATCGGCGGCATGCTGATCTCGGTGCCCATCCTGGCCGCCATCAAAATCATCGTTAAAAGCACCGAGGAACTGAAGGCTTTTCAGGCCCTGATCGGATAATAAAGCGGCGCTTAACCGTTCGAAATACGTATTTTTCTCGGGTCATTTACCTTTATTCCCTTATTCCATCTCCTTCTCGGTTTGGTCATTATATCAGATGTTCCTCTATTTTCCATGAGGAAAGAGAGGATTACCAACAACTTCGGACAGGACGGAGGCAAATTATGGCACGTCCGATCTGGAAGGGCGCCATCACCCTGGGGCTCATCAACGTGCCGGTGTCACTGATGCCGGCGGAACGGAAAACCGACCTTAAATTTTCACTCCTTGACAGCCGGGACCGGGCGAAAATCCGCTATCAGCGGGTCAATGAAACCACCGGCGAAGAGGTTCCCTGGGATCAGATCGCCAAAGGGTATGAACTCGACGGCGATCATTACGTGCTGCTCACCCCCGAGGACTTCGAAAAGGCGGATGCGGGCACCAGCGACAGCATCGCCATAGAAGATTTTGTAAAACTGGACGAGATCGGACTGCTCTACTACGACAAACCCTATTATCTTACCCCGGGCAAAGCCGGCCGGAAGGGCTATGTACTGCTTCGGGAGGCCCTGTCCCGGGCCGGAAAGGCGGGCGTGGCCCGGATCGTGATTCGAAAAAAAGAGCACCTGGCCGCCCTGATTCCCTATGGGAGTGCCCTGATTTTGATGATTTTGCGCTTCCATCAGGAACTTCGGCCGATGGCCGATTACGATTTTCCCGGCGATGACGTGAAAGAATATCGGATCTCCGACAAGGAGATGGATATGGCGGTAAACCTGGTGGAGAGCATGTCGGTGGAATGGGAACCGGAAAAATACCAGAACGAATACCGGGAGGCGCTTCTGGCCTGGATCAATGAGAAGGCCGAATCCGCCGAAGTCCCCGAGACCCCCTCCAAAAAGAAGGCCGCCAAGCAAGGGGATGTCATCGACATGATGGATCTTTTGAAAAAATCGGTGGAACAGACCCAAAAAGAACGCGGAACCGCCAAGGGCAAAGGCAAGAAAAAATCCACCGGCGCCAAAAAGAGCTCGCAAAAGAAGGCGTCCGGAAGCTGACGAGCCGAATTTAAGATTATGGCAAAATCCAAAAAACCAACCGGCGATCTGGGTGAATACCAAAAAAAGCGGGATTTTTCGCATACTCCCGAACCCAAAGGCGAAAAAGCGGCCTCGGGGGAGGGAAATCGATATCTGATTCAAAAGCATGCGGCCAGCCGACTCCATTACGATTTTCGCCTGGAACTCGACGGCGTGTTGAAAAGCTGGGCAGTTCCCAAAGGCCCCAGCCTCGATCCGAGTGAAAAGCGGCTGGCGGTACATGTGGAAGATCACCCCATCGAATACGGCGAATTCGAAGGGATCATCCCTGAAGACGAATACGGGGGCGGCACCGTCATGCTGTGGGACCGCGGGAAATGGGAGCCGATCGGTGATCCCGAAAAAGGGTATGCCAAAGGGGATCTCAAGTTCCGCCTCCATGGCGAAAAGCTGACCGGCGAATGGGCCCTGATCGAAATGAAGGGCAAGTCGGGGCAGGACGGAAAAAATTGGCTCCTGATCAAAAAAAAGGATGATGCGGCCCGGCCCCTGAAGGAAGGGGATATTCTCAAAGAAGCTCCGAAAAGCGTGGCTTCCGATAGATCTATGGAAGAGATCGCCGAGGACCGGGAGCGGGTCTGGTCCGGAAAAGGTGAGGTCAATTCTGAAAAGGATTCCGGCGAAAAGGCCGAGAAAACGCCCCAAAAAAAGGGACGGAACAAAAAGGTCTCGGATAAAAATGACTTCTCCGACCTCGACGGCCTGAAAGGCGCCCGCAAAGGCAGCCCATCCAAAACATTCAAGCCGCAGCTGGCCACCCTGGTGGACCATCCGCCGGATGGGGACGACTGGCTCCATGAAATCAAACTGGACGGCTACCGCATTCTGGCCCTGAAGCAAAAAGACGAGGTCCGAATGATAACCCGAAACGGCAAGGACTGGACCGACAAGTTTGAACCGGTGGCCCACGCCATGGCGGCGTTTCCGGCTGAAGAGGCCCTTATCGACGGGGAACTGGTCGCCTTGGATGCCGACGGCCACAGCGATTTCCAGACCCTCCAGAACAGCCTTAAGGGAAAGACGGATGCCGATCTGGTTTTTTACGTGTTCGATCTGCCTTTCTGCAGCGGATATGACCTGACCGGGTCTCCTTTGAAAGACCGAAAAGCGGTGCTCAAGGAGAGGTTCGAGGTCATGGGCAACAGCGACAACCGGATTCGGTACAGCGATCACATCGAGGGCGATGCCGAATCGGTCTACCGGCATGCCTGCCGCATGTCCCTGGAGGGGGTGATATCTAAAAAGATCGATGCCGGATACACCCAGAAACGGAGCCGAAATTGGCTTAAAAGCAAGTGCATCGAACGTCAGGAATTCGTCATCGGCGGATTTACCGAGCCCTCGGGATCTCGAATCGGATTCGGGGCCTTGCTGTTGGGCTATTATCAGGACGGCGACCTGATCTATGCCGGAAAGGTGGGCACCGGATTCGATGACGATACGCTGAAAAACCTGGGGGAAAAACTCCGGTCGCTGGAAATCGAAGCGCCCGCCTTTGTCGATCCCCCCAACGGGTATGCGGCCAAGGGAGCGCACTGGGTGCGTCCGGAGTTGGTGGGCGAGGTCGAGTTCACCGCCTGGACAGAGGACGGATATCTTCGCCATCCCTCATTTATGGGCTTGAGAAAGGACAAATCCCCCGAAGATATTGTGCGGGAGGAGCCGAAACCGACCGGGGCCGTCGCGGAAAAAAAAGAGAGTTCCGGAGAAAAACAACCTTCCGCCGGAGGGGCGAAAAAGTCATCCGGGGAAACCGCCGTCGCCGGCATCCATCTGTCCAGTCCGGACAAGGTGCTCTACCACCAACAGGGAATCACCAAAATCGAACTGGCCCGCTACTATGAAACAGTCGCCGACTGGGTGCTTCCCTATCTGGTCGACCGACCCCTTACCCTGGTGCGCTGTCCCCGGGGACATCAGAAAGGGTGTTTTTACCAGCGGCACATGTCCGAAGGCCCGCCCGAGGGGGTGGAGACGATTATGATCGAAGAAAAGAAAGGGAAGGGGGCCTATCTGTTTATTCGGGACCTTCCCGGATTGATCAGTCTGGTTCAACTGGGGGCGCTGGAATTCCATCCCTGGGGATGCCGCATCGACCGAATCGAACGACCCGATCAGGTCATCTTCGACCTCGATCCGTCACCGGAGGTCTCCTGGGACCGGGTCGTGGAGGCGGCCCGCACCGTGGGCGATCGGCTGGATCACCTGGGCCTGCAATCCTTCGTTAAAACCAGCGGCGGAAAAGGGCTGCATGTGGTGCTGCCGCTGACCCGCCGGTCTGACTGGGACGAGGTCAAGGCCTTCGCCCAGGCCGTGGCCAAAGACATCGCCAAGAATGATCCCGACCGGTACGTGGCCACCATGAGCAAGCAGAAGCGAAAGGGCAAGGTCTTTATCGATTATCTCCGCAACAGCCGGGGCGCGACCAGCGTGTCCGCATACTCCACGCGATCGAGGACCGGAGCGCCGGTCTCCGCCCCCATCCGGTGGAATGAACTCGCCCCGAGCCTGAAAGCCGACGCCTATACGATTGAAAACCTTCCCAATCGTCTTTCATCTCTGAAAAGCGATCCCTGGGATGGTTTCTGGAATGTGCGGCAGTCGATTACCAAGAAGATTCAGAAAAAATTGGGTCTGACCTGAAAATCA
>JBKHDE010000139.1:0-12367 GCA_046541495.1 Desulfococcaceae bacterium | reverse complement strand
AAAGGTTGCATTCTTGCGACCTATCGATTATTTCTCCACCCGAATCCATCCAATAACATTTCTCTAACTGCCCTTTTTTACTCTTTTAAATTTTAAACCTCTCCTTTTCGGAAGTCTTTGGCACAGCCATTGCTTTATCTTTTGCCGAGATCAACAAAGAGAAACGGTCAGGCGAATGAAATTGGCAATCGCGATATGGAACAGCCGGATTTCCCCGGTGTTCGACGTGTCCCGGAAAGTCCGTTTGGTTGAGGTCAACAACGGTTCGGTGGTCTCCGCGGGCGATCAATCCCTTCCGGAGGAAGACCCGGATTTGAAGCTGCGGCGTCTGGCCGCGCTCGGCGCCGACATTCTGATCTGCGGCGCCGTATCCAACAGGGTCCGGGAAATGGCCCTGGCCCGGGGGTTTACACTGATTCCCTTTGTGGCCGGCGAAGTGGATGCGGTCACCGAAGCCTGGCTCAACGGAACCCTGAATCAGGCGGTCTACCGAATGCCGGGATGCAGGGTGCGCCAATGCGCCTTCAGAGGGCGCGGAAGAACACGGCCGCACCGAGTCGGGCCTCAAAGGCCCGGAACCGACGATACGGAAAAGGAGAGATAATCGATATGCCTCGAGGAGACGGAACCGGCCCGATGGCCGGAGGATCGAAAGGAAGCGGCTGCCGCCGACAAGGCGGGGGCGGACGCGGTCGCGGCGCCGGAAACCGGGCGCCTCAACAGAGACCCGGAACCGGTCGATCGCTTCCGAACGAAATTTCTGAAAAAACGAGCGGAAATCAGGCTGAACCGGCCCCCCGCCGAAATGAAAATGGAGGAACCATGAAAATCATTGTGACATCCAGCGGCGAGAAACCGGAATCCCCGGTGGACCCGCGATTCGGGCGGGCCGCCAAGTTTATGGTGTACGACACCGCATCCGATCAATACGAAACCGTGGACAATGTTCAGAATCTACAGGCGGCCCAGGGGGCCGGTATTCAGGCGGCGGAAACAGTGGCCCGCCTGAAAGCCGACTGCGTGCTCACCGGCCATTGCGGACCCAAGGCGTTCATGGTCCTGAAAGCCGCCGGGGTGAAGGTGTATACCGGTGTCGAAGGCACGGTGGCCGATGCCGTGGCCCGATACAAGTCGGGGGAGTTGAACCCGGCCGAAGGGGCCGATGTGGACGGCCACTGGTAGGAGATCGAAACATGATTCCACAATTGATAAACGAAAGCGGGTCCCGGAAATGAAAATCGCCATCGCATCCGGAAAAGGCGGCACCGGCAAAACCACCGTGGCGGTCAACCTGGCACTGGCCGCGGCAAGGCCGGTGCAGCTTCTCGACTGCGACGTCGAGGCCCCCAACAGCCATCTGTTTCTTCGTCCGGCCATCGATGAAACCTTCCGGGCATCGATTCAAGTGCCCCTCATCGATGCCGACAAATGCGACGGCTGCGGAGAATGCGGATCTTTTTGCCGGTTCAAGGCCATCGTCACCCTGCCCGGGAATCCGCTGGTGTTTCCGGAACTCTGCCACGGCTGCGGCGGGTGCGCCCGAATCTGCACCCGAGGCGCGATTACCGAAACGGACCGGGAGATCGGAACGGTGGAAATCGGCCGCAGCGGGCAAATCACCCTGATTCGAGGGCTCCTGGATGTCGGGGTGGCCATGTCGCCGCCCCTGATTCGGTCGGTCAAGGCTCGGGCCTCGGCGGACGGATTGGTCCTGGTCGACGCCCCGCCGGGAGCTTCCTGCCCCATGGTGGCGGCGGTCAGCGGCTGCGACCGGGCCGTTCTGGTCACCGAACCGACGCCTTTCGGCCTGAACGACCTTCGGGTGGCCGTGGAAACGATTCGGGAATTGAAGATCCCTTTCGGTGTGGTGATCAACCGGGCCGACGCCGGCGACGACCGCACCAACAAATACTGTGCGGCCGAGGACATCGATATTCTTGCCGAGATTCCGGACGACCGGCGCATCGCCGTCGCCTATTCACGAGGCGAACCCCTGGTGAATGCGGTCCCCGAGTTTAAACCGGTGTTCGAATCCTTGCTTGAACGCCTTCAAACTTCAAGCCGGGAAGCCCGGCGGTCGAATTGAGAACGGAGCCTCTACCCATGGACATCACCGAAATCGTCATCATCAGCGGCAAGGGCGGCACCGGCAAAACCAGCATCACCGCCGCCCTGGCCGTTCTCGCGGGAAAAGCGGCGGTGGCCGACTGCGATGTAGACGCCGCGGACCTTCACCTGGTGCTCGGCCCCAAGGTCGACCACCGGGAAAGCTTTATCTCCGGCAATGAAGCGGTGATTCGAAGCGGGGACTGCACCGACTGCGGTTATTGCCTCGATCTCTGCCGATTCGACGCGATTCAGCGCAATGAAAAAGGAGAGCTGTTCGTAGACCCGGTGGGCTGCGAAGGCTGCGGGGTCTGCGTCCACTTCTGCCCCGAAGGGGCCGTCGATTTTCCGGAAAGGGAATGCGGAGAATGGTACCGTTCCGAGACCCGGGTGGGTCCGATGGTTCATGCCCGGCTGAAACCCGGCGGAGAAAATTCGGGCAAGCTGGTCACCACCGTGCGGGGCGAGGCCCGCCGCCTGGCAGAAGACCAAGGGCTGGACCTGGTCCTGGTGGACGGCCCTCCGGGCATCGGGTGCCCGGTCATCGCCTCCCTCACCGGCGCCTCCCTGGTCCTGGCGGTGACCGAACCGACCCTCTCGGGGGCCCACGACCTGGAACGGGTGTTGTCGCTCACCCGCCATTTTAAAATTCCCACCGCCGTCTGCGTCAACAAATGGGACCTCAATCCGGAGATGGCCGATACCATCGAAGCATCGGCCTCCGCCGCCGGGGCTTTTTCGGCCGGGCGGGTCCGGTACGACAAGGCGGTCACGGCGGCCCAGGTCTCGGCCGGGGCCGTTACCGAAGCGCCGGGTGGGGCAACAGAAGACATACGGCTATTATGGAACCGTCTTCGGACCATCGGGTCCGAGCACGGTCTTTACTTTACAGACCCGACCCAAGTCGGGTAAATTCTTGTACAACCTATTTAAGGAGGATCAATTCATGCGTATTGCAATACCCCTGGCCGAAGGAAAACTGACCCCCCATTTCGGGCACTGCCAGACCTTCGCCTTGATCAACGTGGACCCGGATACCAAAACCATTCTGAATCGGGAGGATGTGGTACCGCCGCCCCATGAACCCGGGGTCCTGCCCCGATGGCTCGCCGAACAAGGGGCCGGACTCGTCATCGCCGGCGGCATGGGCGGACGTGCCGTTTCCCTGCTGGACGAACACAACATCGAGGTCTTGGTGGGCGCCCCGGTGGACCAGCCCGAGAACTTGGTCAATGCCTACCTGTCCGGCAATCTGAGCCTCGGTTCCAACGCCTGCGATCACTAATACCCCCCTGTAGAGTTCCGCTTTTAAATACGGGGATTCAAATGGAAATATCATAGACTGATCTTACCCCGGGAGGGGGAGCTGCCCTGAAAAAGCCGGCGGGTCTGCTTCCCCAAACGGCCTTCCGGCCGTAATGAATTCATGAAATTTCTTTTTTCTCGAACAAATCAGTTGACATCCCCGAAAATCCCTGTTAGGGCTACAGAAAATTAACAAGGAAATATATCCAGCGAATGAAATCCATTTTCGGCCTTATCAACATTATTAGCCTTATTATTATTCTCCTCGGCGTCCTTCCCGAGAGAGAACAGGGGTTGATAATGGCCTAAATTCGCCGAGCATAAGAATACAAAATCCGTTATCAGCCCCGAGCTGGTAACGGATTTTTTTTTGCGCAAAATCATCTATTTCGGAGACCGCACCCCTCATGAAAAGCGACAACGCTAAAAAAGGTATCGAAAGAGCCCCCCACCGCGCCCTGTTCAAGGCCATGGGGTACACCGACGAGGAGATCAGGCGCCCGATAGTGGGCATCGCCAACTCGGCCAACACCATCGTACCGGGCCACGCCCACCTGGACAAGATCGTGGAGGCGGTCAAGGTCGGGGTCTACATGGCCGGCGGCACCCCCATCGAATTCGGAGTGATCGGGGTCTGCGACGGCATCGCCATGAATCACGTGGGCATGAAATACTCCCTGGGCAGCCGGGAGTTGATCGCAGATTCCGTGGAGGTGATGGCCACGGCCCATGCCCTGGACGCCCTGGTGTTGGTGCCCAACTGCGATAAGATCGTCCCCGGCATGCTGATGGCCGCGGCCCGGCTGGATCTGCCCGCGGTGGTGGTCAGCGGCGGGGCCATGCTGGCCGGAAAGCACCCGACCACGGGGAATAAGGTGGATCTCATCACCGTCTTCGAATCGGTGGGCGCGGTGCACGCCGGCAAAATGACCGAGGAGGAACTGACGGAAATCGAAGACGCGGCCTGCCCCACCTGCGGGTCCTGCTCCGGAATGTTCACGGCCAACTCCATGAACTGTCTGACCGAAGCCGTCGGCCTGGGCCTGCCCGGAAACGGCACGATTCCGGCGGTGATGGCGGCCCGCATCCGTCTGGCCAAACTGGCCGGCATGAGTGTGATGACCCTGTGGAAGGAAGACATCACTCCAAGAAGGATCCTGACGGAGGCGGCCTTTCAGAACGCCTTGGCCGTGGATATGGCCCTGGGATGCTCCACCAACACCGTCCTTCATCTCACCGCCATCGCTCTGGAAGCAGGGGTGGAGATCGACCTGGACCTGATCAACCGGGTCAGCGAAAAGACCCCGCATCTGTGTTCTCTCAGCCCCGGCGGAAAGGACCATATCGAGGATCTGAACCGGGCCGGGGGGATTCAGGCGGTCTTGAAGACATTGGCCGACAGCGGCCGGATTCATACCGAGTGCATCACCGTCACCGGCCGAACGGTGGGGGAAAACATTCAAAACGCCCGGGTCCTGGATCCGGATGTGATCCGGCCCGTCGATTCCCCCTACCACGCCCGGGGCGGTCTGGCAGTGCTCTTCGGGAACCTGGCGCCGGAAGGCTGTGTGGTCAAGCAGTCGGCGGTTCGGGAGGAGATGCTTCGCCATCAGGGGCCGGCCCGGGTCTTTGAATCCGAAGAGGAGGCCACTCAAGCCATTCTGGACAAACGGATCCATGCCGGGGATGTGGTGGTGATTCGATACGAAGGCCCCCGGGGCGGGCCCGGCATGCGGGAAATGCTCACCCCCACCTCGGCCATCGCCGGCATGAACCTCGACGCCCGGGTGGCGCTGATCACCGACGGCCGGTTTTCCGGCGGCACCCGGGGGGCCGCCATCGGCCATGTGTCTCCCGAGGCCATGGCCGGCGGACCCATCGCCGCGGTTCAGGAGGGCGACACCATCGAGATCGACATTCCGGCCAAAGAGATCACCCTTCAGGTTCCGGAAGAAGAGATTCAGGCACGGCTTTCCCGTGTAAAAAAACCCGAACCCCGCATCACTCGGGGATACATGGCGCGTTACGCCAGAACGGTTTCGTCCGCCAGCAAGGGCGCGGTCGTCGAATAATCGGCCGCCCATTCCGGATCGGCCGCACTGCGGTATGCCCATCGGAAATTTCTTTCAATCGGCATGCCTTTGAACAGGAAAGGAAAAAGGCACATGAAGTACACCGGCGCACAAATACTGATGAAGGCCCTTCAGGAAGAAGGGGTCGACACCATCTTCGGGTATCCCGGGGGCGCGGTCATCGATATCTATGACGAACTGGCCAGAACCGAGATCCGGCACATCCTGGTCCGCCATGAACAGGGCGCGGTTCATGCGGCCGACGGGTATGCCCGGGCCGGCGGTAAAGTGGGGGTCTCCATGGTGACCTCGGGTCCGGGGGCGACCAACACCGTCACCGGAATCGCGTCCGCCTATATGGATTCCATCCCCATGGTGATTTTCACCGGACAGGTGCCCAGCCACTTGATCGGCAACGACGCCTTTCAGGAGGTGGATATCGTGGGCATCACCCGGCCCTGCACCAAACACAACTATCTGGTCCCCACCACCGCCGATCTGGGCAGAATCGTCCGGGAGGCCTTCTATATCGCCCGATCCGGAAGACCGGGTCCGGTGCTGGTGGACATCCCCAAAGACGTGGTGAGCGGCACCGCCGATTACCAACCCCAAAAGACGGTCAAGCTCAAATCCTATAACCCGACCTACAACCCCAACGTAAAGCAGCTTCACAAGGTAATCGATCTGATCAAGACCGCCAAACGGCCCATGATCTTCGCCGGCGGCGGGGTGATCCTCTCCAAAGCCCATGAGGAGTTGACCGAACTGGCCCGGCGTATTCAAAGCCCGGTGACCACTTCGCTGATGGGCCTGGGGGCGTTTCCGGCTTCGGACCCGCTCTGGCTGGGGATGATCGGTATGCACGGCACCTACCGCTCCAACATGTGCACCAGCGCTTGCGATCTCATGATCGCTGTAGGGGTGCGGTTCGACGACCGGGTCACCGGCAAGACCGATGCCTTCGCGGCCCAGGCCAAGATCGTCCATATCGACATCGACCCGACCTCCATCCGCAAGAACATCGAGGTCACGGTGCCGGTGGTGGGCGACTGCAAAACCACCCTGGGCCAGCTCAATGAACTTCTGGCCGGGGAGGATCTGGGGGACCTCCATGAAAAACGGCGGAAATGGACCGAACAGGTCGAAGACTGGCTCAGCCGGGCCCGGCTGGCCTATGACCAGAACGACGAGGTCATCAAACCCCAGTATGTGGTGGAAAAACTCTTTGAACTGACTCGGGGAGAGGCGATTATCACCACCGAAGTGGGCCAGAACCAGATGTGGTCGGCCCAATACTACCATTTCGACCGGCCCGGCCATTTCATCACCTCGGGCGGATTAGGAGTAATGGGCTTCGGCCTGCCCGCGGCCATCGGGGCCCAGATGGCCCGGCCCGACAAGCTGGTGGTGGATGTGGCCGGCGACGGCTCCATTCAAATGAACATTCAGGAGATGGCCACCGCTGTCCAGTACTGCCTGCCGGTGAAGGTGGTGATCCTCAACAACGGATATCTCGGAATGGTGCGGCAGTGGCAGGAGCTGTTTTACGACCGTCGGTATGCCTGTACCACCATGAATCACACCCCGGATTTCGTCAAACTGGCCGAGGCCTACGGGGCCAAGGGGCTGCGGGCCCAACGCCCGGCCGAGGTGGAATCGGTTTTGTCCGAGGGACTGGCCGCAAACTGCCCGGTGATCATGGACTTCGTGGTGGAGCAGGAGGAATGCGTCTACCCGATGGTGCCGGCGGGGGCCCCCATCACGGAAATGCTGCTGGTGTGATCACCGGAGGAAGGAAACGCATGATGAACGAAGAAAAACATGTGCTGTCCATTCTGGTGGACAATCAACCCGGGGTCCTCTCTCGAATTTCGGGGCTTTTCAGCGGCCGGGGGTTCAATATCGAAAGCCTCTGCGTGGCCGAAACCACCGATCCGCAGGTCTCCCGCATCACCCTGGTGACCAAGGCCAACCTGCCCCTGGTGGAGCAGATCAAAAAGCAGCTCAATAAGCTGATCAACGTCATCAAGGTCCATGAACTGAGCGGGTCCAAGTATGTCCACCGGGAGATGGCGCTGATCAAAATGAACGCCAAACCGGAAAACCGGCCGGAGATTCTGCGGATCGTGGATATCTTCCGGTGCAAGGTGGTGGATGTGGGCATGGACCACTACACCATCGAGGTCACCGGCGACGAGGGCAAGATGGAGGCCATTCTGGCCATGCTGCGGCCCATCGGCATCAAGGAGATCGCCAAATCCGGAACCATCGCCCTGTTCCGGGAACCCAAATAATCCATCCGGCAGGTTCGGATCATTGTAAATTAACGATACAGACAGCTAAGGAGAACCAGATGGCAAAGATCGATTTCGGCGGCACAATGGAAGAAGTGATTACCTCGGAGGAATTCCCCCTGGACAAGGCCAGGGAGGTCCTTCAGGACGAAGTGGTGGCGGTGCTGGGATACGGGGTTCAGGGGCCGGGCCAGGCCCTCAACATGCGGGACAACGGCATCCACGTGATCGTAGGCCAGCGGGAAGGCGGGGCCTCCTGGGAGCGGGCGGTCAACGACGGGTTCGTGCCGGGCAAAACCCTGTTTCCGGTGGAGGAGGCGGCCCGGCGGGGGACGGTGATCCAGTACCTGCTCTCGGACGCCGGTCAGATGGCCATGTGGCCCAAAATCAAGGAATGCCTCAACGACGGCGACGCCCTCTATTTTTCCCACGGCTTTTCGGTGGTCTACAAAGACCAGACCGGGGTGATTCCGCCGAAAAACGTCGACGTCATCCTGGCCGCGCCCAAAGGATCGGGGCGTACGGTGCGGACTAATTTTCTTGACGGCAGCGGCATCAACTCCAGCTTCGCCGTATTCCAGGACTATACCGGCCGGGCCCGGGAACGGGTGCTGGCGTTGGGAATCGCCATCGGCTCCGGGTATCTCTTTGAAACCGATTTTGAAAAAGAGGTGTTCAGCGATCTCACCGGCGAACGGGGGGTCCTCATGGGGTGCCTGGCCGGCGTGATGGAGGCCCAATATAACCTGCTCCGCAAACACGGCCACAGCCCCAGCGAATCCTTCAATGAAACAGTGGAAGAGCTGACTCAGAGCCTGATCCGTCTGGTGGCCGAAAACGGCATGGACTGGATGTTCGGCAACTGCTCCACCACGGCCCAGCGGGGCGCTCTGGACTGGGCCCCGAAATTCAGAAAAGCGGTGGAGCCGGTTTTCGACCAACTCTATGAGAGCGTCACCTCCGGCAAAGAGACCGCCCGGGTCCTGGATGTCAACAGCGCCCCGGATTACCGGGAAAAGCTGAACACGGAGCTGGATGAAATCAAAAATTCGGAAATGTGGCGGGCCGGCGCGGCAGTGCGATCGCTTCGCCCCGAAAACCGCAAGCAATAGATTCAGAGGGCGGGTCTTATCCCGCCCGGCAACGAGGAGAGGATCATGGAACCGGTGCTTCTGTACGACACCACGTTAAGAGATGGAACCCAGGGTGAAAACATCAATTTTTCCGCGGAAGAAAAGATCAAGATCGCACGCAGATTGGATGACATGGGGATTCATTATATCGAGGGTGGATGGCCCGGTTCCAATCCCAGGGACAGGCGGTTTTTCGAGCTGGCCCGGGATATGCGATTCGAGAACGCTCGGCTGGCCGCTTTCGGTTCCACCCGTCGGCCGGGTATTCGTCCCGAAGACGACCCGAATCTTCAAGAGCTGGTGAGAAGCGGCACCCCGGTGGTGACCATTTTCGGCAAAACCTGGGACCTTCATGTTCGAATCATGAACAACACCCCGTCGGAAAACCTGGCCATGATCGAGGAGTCGGTGGCGTATCTCAAAGGAAAAGACCGGGAGGTGATCTACGACGCCGAACATTTTTTCGACGGATACAAGGACAATCCCGACTACGCACTCGAAACCTTGTGGGCCGCTCACAGAGGCGGCGCCGATATGCTGGTGCTCTGCGACACCAACGGCGGCGCCCTCCCCTTTGAGTTGACCGCCGTGTTTCGAGAGGTGCAGGAAGCCTTCTCCCGGGAGAATATCCGATTCGGCATTCATACCCATGACGATTCCGGAATGGCGGTGGCCAATACGGTGGAGGCGGTCCACCTGGGCGCCGTCATGGTGCAGGGAACCATCAACGGCTACGGGGAACGGTGCGGCAACGCCGATCTCACCGCCATCATCCCCATTCTGAAGCTCAAGATGGACTGCGACTGCATCCGCGAAGAGGATCTGAAGAAACTTCGGCGGGTCTCCCGGTTCGTCAGCGAAACTGCCAATATCGTTCCGCTCAATTCGCGCCCTTTTGTGGGCCGCAGCGCCTTCGCCCACAAGGGCGGTATCCATGTCAGCGCCGTGATGAAGGAGCCCCGGGCCTATGAGCACATCGATCCGGCCCGGGTGGGCAACGACCGCCATGTGCTGGTCTCGGACCTGGCGGGCAAAAGCAATGTGGAATTCAAGGCCCGGGAACTGGGGGTGGAACTGGGCGGCAACGGCTGCAACAGCCGACAGATCGTCACCGCCATCAAGGAGATGGAGCAGGAAGGTTATCAGTTCGACGCGGCCGAGGGCTCCTTTCGCATTCTGCTGGAAAAGCTGACCGAACAGTATGAACCCACCTTCGATCTGGAAGCCTTTCGGGTCACCATCGAAAAAGACAAAGACCTGCCCTGCACCGCCCACGCCACCGTGAAGGTCTCCGTAGAAGGCCGGGAAGAGATCACCGCCGCCGAAGGAAGCGGCCCGGTGAGCGCACTCGACAACGCCCTGCGGAAGGCATTGCACAGCTTCTATCCGGGCCTGGACGAGATGCACCTGGTCGACTTCAAGGTCCGGGTCATCGACGGCCGGGCCGGTACCGCAGCCAAGGTGCGGGTGCTCATCGAAACCCGGGACCCGGACCACATCTGGTCCACCATCGGGGTCTCCGAAGACATAATCGAAGCCAGCTGGCAGGCCCTGGCCGACAGCTTTCAATATAAACTGGCCAAGGACCGCGGCAACGGGTTTCGCAGCAAAGACTGCCGCATGGAAGTCCGGCAAGCCGTGTAGCCCGAACATTTGACCGAAAGAGGAAAACCGTTTTGAGAAAAAAGGACCAGGTGAACGCCGCAGGAACCGGAAACCCTCCGATCCTGCGGCCCATGCTCCTGCTGAATGGGTTTTTTTCGGTTGGAAATTTTTCATACCCATTTTTTGACGATCTTTTTTGACGATCTTTTTGAAAGGAGCACCCACATGACCGATCGCGTATATATTTTCGACACCACCCTGAGAGACGGCGAGCAATCCCCGGGCGCCAGCATGAATACCAATGAAAAACTGCGTCTGGCCACTCGACTGGAAAGACTGGGGGTGGATGTCATCGAGGCCGGTTTTCCGGCCGCCTCGGAAGGGGACTTCGAGGCGGTCTCTGAAATCGCCGGCAAAATCAAAGACTGCCAGGTGGCCGGCCTCTGCCGGGCCGGCAAGAGCGACATCGACCGGGCCTGGGGCGCCATTCAACATGCCGCCAAACCCAGAATCCACACCTTTATCGCCACCTCCGACATTCACCTGGAATACAAACTGAAGATGAACCGGGAAGAAGTGCTTCAGGCGGCGGTGGATGCGGTCAAATACGCCAAGTCCTTTACCGACAATGTGGAGTTTTCCGCCGAAGACGGGTCCCGAAGTGATCCGGATTACCTGTGCAAAGTCTTCGGCGCGGCCATCGAGGCCGGGGCCACGGTGGTCAACCTGCCCGACACCGTGGGCTACGCCATCCCCGGGGAATTTGCGGAAATGGCCAAATACGTGATAGAGCACACCCCCAACATGCACCGGGCGGTGCTGAGCGTCCACTGCCACAACGACCTGGGGCTGGCCACCGCCAACACCCTGGCCGCCATCAGCGTGGGGGCCCGTCAGGCCGAGGTCACCGTCAACGGCATCGGCGAACGGGCCGGCAACACCTCCCTGGAAGAGGTGGTCATGGCCCTTCACACCCGGCCCAACTACCTGCCCATGGAAACCGGCGTTCAAACCGAGCACATCCATCCCACCAGCCGTCTGGTGTCGATGATCACCGGCATGATGGTCCAGCCAAACAAGGCGATCGTGGGGGCCAACGCCTTCGCCCACGAAGCCGGCATTCATCAGGACGGGGTCCTCAAAAACCCGATGACCTACGAAATCATGCGGCCGGAGACGGTGGGCCTCAACAAGAACCAGTTGGTCCTCGGCAAGCACTCGGGCCGCCACGCCCTGCGCTCCCGATTAAAGGAGATGGGCTACGATCTGTCCGACGAAGAACTGAACCTGGTGTTTCAGCGATTCAAGGACCTGGCCGACAAGAAAAAGCACGTCCTGGACGAAGACCTGGAAGTGATCGTTACCGAGGGCATCCTGCGGACGGCGGAGATCTTTCAGCTGACCTATCTCCACGTGACCGCCGGCACCTCGGTGATGCCCATGGCCAGCGTGGAACTTACCATCAACGGCCGCAAGGTCCGGGCCGCCGACTGGGGCAACGGGCCCATCGATTCGGCCTTCAACACCATCGCCAAGCTGACCGGCACCGAGTCGGAACTCCTCCGGTTCTCCGTCAGCGCCCTGAGCGGCGGCACCGACGCTCAAGGGGAGGTGACCGTCCGCCTCCGTGAAAACGGTCTGGTGGCCCTGGGCCGCGGCGCCGACCCGGATATCATCACCGCCAGCGCCAAGGCGTATATCAACGGTCTGAACCGGTTGGAGTATTTGAAAACCCATCCGGTGACGGCGAGCCAGACGTTGTAGAAGGTTTCTTATTACAATTCAGACAATCCGTTGTCTTGAACTCTGATTCGTCTGATTATCATGATGGACTGTGATGAACCGCACCGCT
>JBKHDE010000138.1:0-12386 GCA_046541495.1 Desulfococcaceae bacterium | reverse complement strand
TTTTTGCCGGAATTGGAAGGAACTGGAAAAGGCAGAATCTTAATAAGATTCCGCCTTTTTAAAAGAAAAACGCTGAAAGAAGGGGGATACTTTCAGCCTTGAAAAACAGGTAATCTATTTCTGAAGCACCATGGGCTGGTCGCAGCAAACCAGTTCTCCTTCACCGGCTTCTTTCACTTCGACCACTTGACCACATACTTCACATTTATAGACTTGACCTTTTTCTCCCATTTAAGCGACCCTCCTTTTTTTATTAAAAAAAATACACAATGATAAACTACTTGATGAATTTTACCTAAAAGCATCAAAAAAACAATACGTAAAAACCCGTATTTTCCGAACATGGCGGATATTTGTTTACATACCTGCTCCGAATCGATCCGTTCGGCCTAGCACGAATGGGTGGTAAATACGAATCTTTGCATTTCAATCTACGCAATAGACGGTATTGTGAAACCGCATTCCATCCGCCATATTTGCTGAAGACAACCAAACAGTCATTTTCAAAGGAGAACACAGATGGAACGTATTGCCCAATTCAAAGAAACCATCGGGTTGAACGCCAAATCGGGAAACACCTGCTTAATCATCTTCAAGAATAACCCGGTCCCCTATGTCGGAATTCCCACCCCGTCCAGCACCGATGAGGATGAATTCGTGTTTCGTATTTTGGAACCGGAGGATAAAGAGGGAATCTACACCTTTTCCTACGATGAAATCGAAACCCTCAAAAAGCGCTAAACACCGGAACGAAGCAGAAAACGGTTCATTCGAATCATTCCCGCATTCGCCGGATGCCTTCTTCAGGATGAAAACGGCAAGGCTTTGTCTGAGAAGAGATAGCCGCTGAGTTCCCGATGAAAGGTATCGTCCCGCCGGCGGATCCACTCGATCAGCATGGCCGCATTTTGTTTTCCCTTATCCCGATTTTCGGCCAGGACCGATTTTAATTGCGGATCATCACAGGATTCGATTTGGCGCTCATACCATTCCAGCGCCTCTATCTGCTCTTTGAGCAACCGAATGGCCTGTTCATCGTTTGTTTGCTCCCATAGGGACTGGTCTCTTTCCTCCACCAAGCTACGGTACATGCTGCGATTGATCACTCTCCTTCTCCCCTGTAGACGCCGGTTGAAAATGGATCGGATTCGGGCGGCGGGCTTTCCTCCGCCCATTCCTGTCATATACTGCATTCAAACGGCGATCAATCGGGCAATCCCTGATTTACGACTTCGAAATTTTTGAATAGGAACTCAAGCGGGTCGACCTCTTCGGGAAACGGAGGATTGAATTTCAGCCGACTGTTATCGGGATACCACCAGGGTCCCTTTTTTGACCACTTTTTCCACGGTATTGACCCCGATATGGTAAGGGATGAATTGATAGGAAGGAAATTCCAAGACCACCAGGTCCCCCTGTTTGCCGACATCGATGGACCCGATCTCGTGGGCCCGGCCGATGGCTGCTGCGGCGTTGAGGGTCATGGCGGTGACCGCTTCTTCCGGGGTCATGGACATGTAGAGGGTGGCCAGGGCGAAAATCAAGGGGACGGACCCGGAAAAGCAGCTTCCCGGGTTGAGGTCGGTGGCCAATGCCACGGCACATCCGCTGTCGATCATAAATCGGGCCCGGGCATAGGGTTCTTTCAGGGAAAAGGCGGTGCCGGGCAGTAGAACCGCCGTTACCCCGGTCTCGGCCATCCGCCGGATTCCCTCATCGGAGGCCTGAAGCAGATGGTCCGCCGATACCGCGCCGAGTTCGGCGGCCAATTCCGCCCCGCCCAGGGGGACGATTTCGTCGGCATGCAATTTGAGGCGAAGGCCCAGGTCCCTCGCGCGGGTCAGAAGCCGGCGGGACTGGTCCACCGAAAACACCCCTTTTTCACAGAATACATCGCAAAATTCCGCCAATCCCCGGTCAGCCACTTCCGGCAGGACCTTGTCCATCATCAGTTCCAGAAAATCTTCCGCTCGGCCCTTGTATTCTTTGGGCACGGCATGGGCCCCCAGAAAGGTGCGGACCACATCCACCGGATGATCCCGGTCCAGGTCTCCCATCACCGCCAGCTGTTTGATCTCGGTCTCCCGGTCCAGGCCGTACCCGCTTTTACCCTCCACCGTGGTCACCCCGAACCGGAGCATTTTGTCGAGCCGCCGCCGTCCGGATGCGGTCAAAGAATCAGGATCGGCTTGCCGCGTGGCCTCCACGGTATTGACGATGCCGCCGCCGCGCTTCATGATCTCCATATAGGGGGTTCCCCGAAGCCGCCAGGAGAATTCCTCCGCCCGGTATCCGCCGAATACGAAATGGGTGTGGGGATCGATAAAGCCGGGAAGAACCGCGCGGCCGGAAGCATCCAGAACCTCGTACCGGGAAAGATCGTTCTCCTTCAGTATCCCATCGGTTTTGCCCACCGCCGTGACGGCGCCGTTTTCGATGACGACCGCGCCGTCTTCGATGATGCCGAGATCCGCCATCTCCCGGCCCTGTTTGGCTTTGCGGCCGCTGCAGGTGACGAGCTGGGCCGCATGGGTGAGGATCAGGTTCCCCTTCATGAGCGCTCTTTTTCCTTCCGATCCGTTTTTTCCGAATCCGGTTTCAGCGGATCGATCAACACCCGCTCCACATTCACCGGTTCGGGAATGAGCTTCTGGTCCAGCATGATGGTTTCGGTCTGCTTCCATGCATCCACATCAATGGCGCCGATGAGAATATCCGGGGCCGGTTTGATCATGGCGCGGGTGATGTTGAGCTGGCGAATCAGGATGTCCGGCGGGGTGTCTTCATCGAATTGAGCCAGGGTTTCCAGGGCCCGGTCCGCATAGCCGGGATCCAGGGATTCCCGCCACCCCTGAAGCAGGGCCGTCATGAATTTTTCGACGGTTTCCGGCTCGTTTTTCAGCATTTCCGCAGAGGTGACCACTGAATTGGCGACAAACTTGATTCCGAATTTGGCCGGATCGAAATAGGCGACCTCCTCTTGGTTTTCCCGAAGTTTTTCGGCCAGAATCGGTCCCTGGGCATTCCGGTAGCAAGGCCACAGTTCAACCTTGTTTCGATAAAAGGGTAGATAATTGTACCGAACGCTGAAAAAATCGACATCCTCCACCCTGACATTTCCCTTGGCCAGAAGGGCGCGCATGATGGTTTCATCATTGCCGCCGTAGGTGATGCCGATGATCCTGCCGGTGAGATCCGACAGTTCATTGATGGGCGGTCTGGATGCCCGATACACCCATTGGAGCGGGTTGACCTGAAACAACTGGGCCAACACCACCACCGAAGCCCCCTTGGAGAGCGCCCGAATCACCTGGTCCGCCGAGGCCACTCCGAACTGGGCATATCCCAGCTCCAACTCTCGAATGGCGTCCCGCTCCGGTCCGCCGGGTTTGATCGTCACATCCAGGCCGTTTTTCTCGAAAAGCCCGTGGACATCCGCATAGAGGTCCCCCACCGTGCTGACGTTGAACAGCCATTTGAGCCGGTAATTGATTTCCCGGGCCCCCCGGGCATGGTCGGGAACCCCGAAACATATCAAAAGGACGCACGCAATGAATACGCCTGCAAACCGTTTTCCGGTCACCTGACACCTCCTTGAAATGGGTAAATGCTTTCGGGCCTTCTATGATCCCTTTGCCCACTGTTCCCTCACCCGGGCACCGGTCCATTCCAGCAGCCCCTGATACACCGACAGGGTGATTCCGATAAGAAACAGGGCCGCCAATACCTTGGCCAGATCGCTCTGGTAGAGGGCGATGCGGATACTATACCCGATCCCGGCATTGGCCGCAATGAACTCGGCCACGATCGTCCCGGCCATGGCCAGGGTGGCGCTGCCGGCGATGACGGTGGTCAGCTTGTTCATGTTTTCAAATGCTCGAATCTTCACCTCCAGCTGCCACCGCATTCGCCCGGTCACGCGATAAAAATGTTCGATATCCTCGATGGGTTCGGACATGATCCCGATGATGGAGAGCAGCAGCGGAAAATAGCAGATCATGGCGGCGATCAGAAGCCGGGAGATGAACCCGTCTCCCAGAAGGATAAAGATGATGGGGGCGATGGCCACGATGGGATAGGCCTGGACGTTGTAAGCCGCCACCTTGACGAAGGAGCCGAACCAGGTGGCCTGACGGCCGACGATGCCGATGGTCAGGGCCATCAGAATCGAGATCACCTGTCCCACAACCGCCACGGAGAGAGTGTCGAGGGCATCCAGAAAGTACCGGCCGAATTCCCCGGCGAACACCCGCCACATGTCCACGATGCCCGGGATGACGTAATCGGAGAGCCCCAGAACATATTTGATCGCCAGAAGAAAAGACAGTCCCAACAGGTAGATGATGAGAAACTGGTAGATCCGCCTAAGAAGCATTCATGATCTCCAGCATGGTGCGATCCAGCTTTTCCGGATCGGTTTCTCTGTCTTTTTGAAGATCCTGGCCTTCTACCACGGCGATCTGGGGATCTTTGCGCGGACCTCGAAAGACCAGAATTTTTTTGCAGAACTTCGACACCTCCACCACGTTGTGGGAAATATAGAGAAACAGGGTATTCGGAAACAGGTGCTTGATGTTGAGCAGAATCCGCTCCCGGGTGATCTCATCCACGTTGGCCAGGCTTTCATCCAGGATCATGAGTTGAAAATCCTGAAGCAGGTACCGGATCAGGTTGATGCGGTTTTTCTGGCCCAGGGAGAGTTGAGAAAACCGTTGATCCAAACATTTTTGAATCCCGAAAAACTCGATCAAGGCCGGTTTCCGGTGGGCCTCGGATTCCGGGGTGATCTTGTCCAGGTGCCGACCCACGGCCGACCAGCCCGGCAACCGTTCCAGGTTATAGGTATAGGCCGGCCGATCAATCCCTTCAGTAATCACCGCTCCCGCCTCGGGCTGCAAATCGCCGGTGATGATGCGGGCAAAGGAGGTCTTACCCACCCCCGAAGGTCCGAAAAGGGCGTGAAAACCCGGTTCAGCCAGCCGAATGGACAGATCCTTGAATACATAGGTTTCGGATCGAGGATATTTAAAGGTCAACCCGCGGCATTCCAGGTGCATGAAATATCCTATTCCCCGCCGATTTCCGCGATCTTGGCGCAGAAATCCCGAATCCGGCTGCCTTCTCCCGGATCCAGCATGCGATCCGGTGAACCCTGCTCAACGATTCGGCCCGATTCCATAAAAATGAGTTCATCGGCCAGGGAGCGGGCAAATCCGATCTGATGAGAGGCCATGACCATGGTCATGCCGTTTTTCCCCAGATCCCGAATCACCGCCTGAACCTCCCCGATGAGTTCGGGGTCCAGAGCCGAGGTGGGCTCGTCCAGAAGCATCACTTTGGGGTCCATGGCCAGGGCCCGGGCGATGGATACGCGCTGCTTTTGACCGCCGGAAAGCTGGGCCGGATATTGCTCGGCCTGACCTTTCAATCCCACCCGCTCCAGTTCGGCCATGGCCCGGTCCCGGGCCGCCCGTTTCTTCATCTTTTTGACCCGAACCATCCCCACCTCCACATTTCCCAGGGCGGTGAGATGATCGAAGAGGTTGAAGTCCTGAAAAATCATTCCCACCTCCTGGCGATAGGCATAGAGGCCTTTGCGGTCGGCGGGATCGATTCGTCGGCCTTCGAGCCAGACATCTCCGGCATCCGGCATCACCAGAAAATTGATACTCTGAAGAAAAGTGCTTTTCCCGCCCCCCGAGGGACCGATCAGGACCTTGATCTCTCCTTTTTGGAGGGTCAGAGAGACATCCTTCAGGATGGTCTGTCCTCCGTAGGATTTGATGATATGTTCCACCCGCAGAATGGGTGCCGTGTCTTCTGTCATGGCCGATATTTTTTACATACTTGAAAAAGGAAATCCACAGTAAATTTGAGAAGCGCCGCCGTTTGCAAAGCAGGCTTATCCTGAGAAGTGACAGGGGGGAGTCGGACGAAGAAAATTATCTTGATATCAGAAGGCAATCTTCTTAATGTATCGGGATGGATCTGTTCAACATCCCTTGAAATCATCCACACCTTCAAATAAATCGACGGACACTTTATGGAAGACATTATTATCGGAAAGGATGGCATGACCCTGTCGAAACTGGCGGGCATTGCCAGAAAAGGCGCCGGGGTCCGGCTCTCGAAAGGGTCTGAAAATCGAATCAAAGCCAGCCGAAAACTCATCGAAAAATGGGTGGCCGAAGAGCGGCCGGTCTACGGGGTCACCACCGGGTTCGGGGCCCTGAGCGATGTGACCATCTCCCGCAAGGACACCCGCAGGCTTCAGCAAAACATTCTCATGAGCCATTCGGCCGGGGTGGGAAGGGCTTTGGAACCGGAGATCGTCCGGGGCGTGCTGGCATTGCGGATTCAGGACCTGGCCCGGGGAAATTCCGGGATTCGCCTGGAGACGGTGAACCGGTTGGCGGCGCTGCTCAACAAGGATATATGCCCGGTGATTCCGGAACAGGGCTCGGTGGGCGCCAGCGGGGACCTGGCGCCTCTGGCGCACCTTTCTCTGGTGCTTCTGGGAATGGGCGAGGCCTTCTACAACGGCGAGCGAATCCCGGGAAAGGAAGCCTTGAAGCGCGCCGGCATCGCCCCGGTAGAACTGGAGGCGGCCGAAGGGCTCGCCCTGATCAACGGCACCCAGGTGATGACCGCCGTGGGCGGGCTGGCGGCCCATGATGCCTTGGAGCTCTCCAAGATCACCGACATCGCCGCAGCCATGAGCCTGGAGGTCCTGATGGGCAGCCGCACCGAATTCGACCCCCGCATCCATCAGGTCCGGCCCCACCCGGGTCAGGGGGCGGCGGCCGACAATATGCTGCGACTGGTGCAAAACAGCGAGATCATCACCTCCCACAAGGACTGCCGCCGGATTCAGGACGCCTACACCCTGCGCTGCTCGCCCCAGGTCCACGGGGCAAGCCGGGATGCGGTCGATTACACGGCCGGGGTACTGGAAACCGAAATGAATTCCTCCACCAACAATCCGCTGATATTCGCCGAATCCGAGGAGTTTCTGCTGGGCGGCAATTTTCACGGCCAGCCGGTGGCCCTGGCCCTCGATTTTCTATGTATGGCTTTGTCCGAACTGGCCAACATCTCGGAACGCCGTGTGGAACGGCTGGTCAACCCCATGCTGAGCGGGTTGCCTGCCTTTCTGGTGAGCGACGGCGGGCTCAACTCCGGATTCATGATCGCCCAGTACACCGCCGCGGCCCTGGTCTCCGAAAACAAAACCCTGTGCCATCCCGCCTCGGTAGACTCCATCCCTACCTCGGCCAATAAGGAAGACCATGTCTCCATGGGAACCATTTCGGCAAGAAAGGCGCGCAAGGTGGTGGAGAATACCGAAAACGTGGTCGCCATCGAACTGCTGTGCGCGGCCCAGGCCATGGATCTTTTCACCAACCTCAAACCGGGCGAAGGCAGCCTGGCCGCCTATCGGACGATTCGAGATTCGGTATCCCACCTGGATGAGGACCGTATCCTGTCAACGGATATCGAAGCGGTGAGCGGATTGATTCGGGAAGGCCGACTCGTTCAGGCGGTGGAGGAGGCGGTGGGCCCCCTGAAATAGCGGGCGACCAAGGCAATCGGCTCAGCGGTCCAGGCGCCCCAGAAAATAGGGCATCTGCACCCGCCACCAGGACCAGTCATGTTCCACGTCGTGGCCCCAGAAATCGGCCCAGCAGGGGATATCTTTGGATTGAAGGATCTGTTTGAGGGCTCGGGTCTCTCCGATACAGTCGTACTGGTCACAGGTTTCCCAGGGCCCCTGCCCCACGCAGAGGATGATCCGGCATCTTCGCAGGGCCTCCAAATGGTCGTGACTGTGAAGACCGGGCAGATACAACAGCGGAAAATGGTAGTAGATTCGGTCGTCCCGGTATCCGTCGAAGAGATAATCGGGGCCGTAGAGCCCGCTCAGCGCGATGACCGAATCGAAGGTCTCGGGATGTCTGAATAGAAAATTGGCCGCATGATAGGCCCCCATGCTGCAGCCGGTGGTCATGATCTTGTCGAAGCGATGGACATGGTGAAAAATAAAAGGGACCACCTCATGGAGGATGTACCGCTCATACGCCTCATGGCGCAGGACCCGCTCCTGAGGGTAGATATCCTGATTGAGCCACGACTGGTGATCCACACTGTCCACCGCGAACAGGATGAACTTGCCCGACTCGATAAACGGCCCGCAGGCCGCCACCATTCCGTTGTCCTCATAGTCGAAAAACCGTCCGCCCGAAGAGGGAAAAACGATCACCGGCTTGCCCTGACGGCCGTACACCTTGAGTTCCATGTCTTGGTTCAGTTGGCTGCTGTACCATTTGTGGTATTCGATATTCATATCCGTATCCCGGTCGATCCTGGTTGGAAATGGCTGTGGATCATGCTGAGGGCTCTGTTCAGTCGGCGGACTTGATGGATCAGGAAGTCTCCTGAATGAAGCCGGCCACGGCCCGGAGTTCCTCCGGATCCTGTGAGTTGGCGATATAGGCGTAATTGCCGATGGCCGCACTGAAAATCGAGTCGATGGGGCCGGAATGGACGATCAGCCGTCCGAAATTCTGCATAATGTCTCTGTGGGAATGGGCGTAGCTCTTGTTCAGCTTTCGGCCGATATACCCGCAGTGGTAGGGCCGGGAATAGGCGGCTGAAAACCGGTTGTAGACCACGATATTGGCCCACTCCTGATACAGGTCGATGTTGTTGGCATAGTTGAACATATCCATGGTCAACCCGCCCGGCGGACGAACATTGACTTCCAGCCCCACCAGTTTTCCTTCCCGAGTGCGGAAAAATTCGATGTGGAAAAATTTTTCACGAATTCGAAAGGCCCGCACGGTTCGTCGCCCGGCCGTTTCCAGATCCTCGGGAATCTCCCGCAGAGAATAATAGAAGAGATCCCGGTCTTCGTTCACCGTCTCCATAATCCCCTGGCTGAAGACATGGGCTGTATGAAAGACGATCTGACCGTCCTGGTCGGTGAGCCCGTCGAAGCTGACCAGATCTCCCTGAATGAATTCTTCCATGATATACCGCACCTTGTGCTTTTTGACCAGAAACGCTTCCCGTTCTTCATCGTTATGGATCAGAAAGGTGTCTGCCGCACCGACCCCGCGATTCGGTTTCAGCACTATCGGGTATCCCCAGTTTTGGGCCAGTTCTCTGGCCTTTTCGGCGGATTTGATCACCTTGCCCCGGGGCACCTTCACACCCGCTTTGCGGAACCCGTTTTTCATTTCGGATTTGCGGGTGATTCGGCCGATCTGATGAATTTTGGGCCCGGGAATATTAAAATCGGTGCGAAGCCGGGCCTCGGATTCCTGCCAGTAATCGTTATGGGATTCCACCCGGTCGAGCTTGCCGTAGTTATGAATGAAAAACCCGCAGGCCCTCAACATCTGATCATAGTCGCTCAGCGCATCCACCCGATAGTATTCGGTCAGGGCTTCCTTCAGTTCCGGCCGAAGTTTCTCATAAGGTTCATCGGCGATTCCCAGAATATTCACCCCCAGCCGATGGAGGTGGGCGCAGAAAAGATAGTAATTGGGAGGAAAATGGGGTGAAAGATAGACGAGATTCATGGAAATCCTTTCTGTTCCGGTCGGTCCTCCACAGCATATCGGAAGGTCTCAAAATTGAGTAAACCTATTATAATTCGTCGTGCGGGATAATCAACATTCTAAAGTAAAACATCTTTTTACCCAGTCTGGACTTTTTTCCTCAAAAGGCATAATATACACGCGTGTCGCACGATGCGATCCATCCCTTACCCTGAAAGGAGGCAGGCCGCATGGCACTGCATAAACTGGCCGGCAAACCGGCGCCCGAAAACATGCTGGTAAATATCCCCCGTCTGATCAGCGGATATTACACCCGACACCCCGACCCTTGCGCACCGCCCCAGCAGGTGAGTTTCGGCACCTCGGGCCATCGGGGGTCTTCTCTGGACAACAGCTTCAATGAAGATCACATCCTGGCCACGGCCCAGGCGATCTGCGAATACCGCCAAACCAAGGGGATCGACGGGCCTCTGTTTCTCGGGATGGATACCCACGGTCTTTCCGAACCGAGCCATATCACCACTCTGGAGGTGCTGGCCGCCAACGGGGTAAATGTGCTGATCCATAAAGACCTGGAGTATACCCCCACCCCGGTCATTTCCCACGCCATTCTCACCTTCAATCGGGGCAAAACCGGCGGCCTGGCGGACGGCATCGTCATCACCCCTTCCCACAACCCGCCGAGCGACGGCGGATTCAAATACAACCCCCCCCACGGCGGGCCGGCCGATACCGAAGTCACCCGATGGGTTCAGGACCGGGCCAATGGAATCCTGAAAGACCATAACACCGCCGTCAAACGCATCTCCTATGAAAAGGCGCTGTCCGCCGATACCGTCCACGAATACGATTTCATCGCTCCTTATGTTGATGATCTCAAAAATGTGCTGGACATGGATGCCATCGGGGCTTCCGGGCTTCGGATCGGAGTCGATCCCATGGGCGGGGCCGCGGTCAATTTCTGGGAACCGATTGCGGACAAATACCGCCTCAACCTGGAAGTGTTCAACAAGCGGGTCGATGCCGCCTTCGGCTTCATGTCGGTGGACAAGGACGGAAAGATCCGGATGGACTGCTCTTCGCCATACGCCATGGCCCAACTCATCGACATGAAAGACCGCTACGACATCGCTTTCGGCAATGATCCGGATGTGGACCGGCACGGCATCGTTACCCGCAGTGTCGGGCTGATGAATCCCAACCACTACCTGGCCGTGGCCATCCATTATCTGTTTCAGAACCGACCCCGATGGAAACCCGAGGCGGCGGTGGGCAAAACCCTGGTGAGCAGCAGTATGATCGACCGCATCGCCGCACATTTGAACCGCCCCCTTTCCGAAGTACCGGTGGGGTTCAAGTGGTTTGTTGACGGCCTCATCGAAGGCACTTACGGATTCGGCGGCGAAGAGAGCGCCGGCGCCTCTTTTCTTCGCACGGACGGCACGGTTTGGACCACCGATAAGGACGGCATTATCATGAACCTGCTGGCGGCGGAAATCACCGCCAAAACCCAACGGGATCCGGGCGAACACTACCGGGCGCTTTCGGAAAAATTCGGAAGCCCGGTCTATGAACGCCTGGACGCCCCGGCCACCCGTCCCCAGAAAGAGGTCCTGAAAACTCTCTCCCCCGATCAGGTCCAAGCCGATACCCTGGCCGGCGAACCGATTCAGCGGAAACTGACCCGGGCCCCCGGCAACAACGCCCCCATCGGCGGCCTCAAGGTGGTGACCGAAAACGGCTGGTTCGCGGCCCGCCCCTCGGGCACCGAAGAAATCTATAAGATCTATACGGAAAGCTTTAAAGGAAAGGACCATCTGAAACAGATCCAGGCAGAGGCCAGGGAAATGGTGGCCGGGGCCATGCGCCTGGCCGGCGTAATCGACTAGGAAAACGGCATTTTATCTAAAGAAAGAGGAGGTAGACTATGGATGTAAAGGAAATGGGGGAAAAGATCCACTGGCTCGGTCACGACACCTTTCGCATCGACGGGAGCAAGATCATCTACTTCGACCCCTATGAAATCGCAGACGGTCCCAAAGCCGATCTGGTCCTGATCACCCACGACCATTTCGACCACTGCGTGCCCCCGGATGTAAAAAAGGTGCAGAAGGCGGATACGGTCATCGTCACCGAATCCAACTCGGCCCGAAAGCTGGAAGGCGATATTCGGCAGATCAAACCGGGCGATTCGCTCACCATCGACGGGATCACCATCGAAGCGGTTCCGGCTTACAATACCGACAAAGAATTCCATCCCAAGGCAAACGGCTGGCTCGGTTTTATCGTCACGGTGGACGGGGTTCGCATCTATCATGCCGGGGATACCGATTTTATCCCCGAAATGAAGGAGATGAATGTGGACATCGCTCTGCTCCCGGTGTCCGGCACCTATGTCATGAATGCCGAAGAGGCGGCTGAAGCGGCCCGGGCCATCAACCCCAAACTGGCCGTTCCCATGCACTACGGCGCCATCGTGGGGGATGATTCGGATGCCCGGAAATTCAAACAGATCCTGGCGGATTCTGTGGCCGTTACAATTCTTCCGAAGGAATAATGACGCTATACTCCTTCGGAAAATACCAAAATTTGTAAAAGACTTTACATTTATTGTCACTCGCGGAATTTAGATTTTCGGGCTCAAAATGGTTGTCCTCTTCTAAGTAATTGATAACATTTTATAAATATATTTTTATTTTTTTAGGCATTCTTTTTGCTTATTCTAAAATCAGCTATTTACTTCATAGCCTCCTCTTTTCATGGCACTCTCCTTTCTCCCAAGGGCGGCCCTTCTCCAGGCCGCCCTTACCTTTTTGCAAAAAA
>JBKHDE010000137.1:0-12394 GCA_046541495.1 Desulfococcaceae bacterium | reverse complement strand
AGTAAAAATGTGTTTCCATTCGGATATTTTAGAAGAATCCCTCTGGTTTGACAACGTTTTTCGAAAACCGGGGAGGGGCCTTTTCAGGTCGGGCCGGCGACGGGAACAAGCAAAACAAGGAATAAAAAAAGGGAGCGGCAAGGTGTTTGCCGTTCCCTTTTCTTTCAATGGTATCGTTCGGCCCTACATCGATATCGGAGCCGGAAAATCGCTCTATTTTCTGATCTGCTCCCGCCGGTACTGGATGTAAGCGTCTCGAATCGCGGTGTAGGGGTCCAGGGCCGATTCCTTGAGCGACTCGTAATCCCCGAGACGAAAAGACAGATCGTTGACCCGGTCCACGGCTTCCGCGGCGATAACCGTGCCGGTGGAATCGACATAGAACATCGGATAGAGGGGGCCGTCTCCCACTTTTCCCACCGAATCCCTGAGGGTGGAGGGCCCCAGCACCGGCCAGACGATATAGAAGCCGTTTCCCACACCCCAGACCCCGAGGGTTTGGCCCAGATCTTCTTCATTGGGCGGGTCTTTCAAGGGCGATTCATATTTTGCTACATCCCAGAATCCGAGACCGCCGGCCACCGTATTGACCATGAACCGGCCCAGTTCCACCCCCGCCTGTTCGGATTTGCTCTGAAGCAGATTGTTGACGAACCGGACCGGGGTACCGAGGTTATTGAAAAAATTGCTCAACCCGGTGCGGACGAACTGAGGGGTGACCGCCTTGTACCCTCGAGTCACCGGCTTCATGACCCAGAAATAGAGTTTGTCGTTGAAGTGATAGACCCCTTTGTTCCAGTAATAGAGCGGATCTGCCACCTCCGCCGCCTCGGCTTCTCCTTCTTCTTCCTCGAGTTCTTCCATAAAAGCTTCGTAATCCTCGTCGGTCTCATAGATCGAGGCGTCGCCCGAGTCGGTTGCGCGGGCCTGATCCGGACCCAAGCCGTATCCGGTCACCCAGAGGGCCAGGAGTAAAGAGCTGTATCTAATAAAAGCCTTCATTTTACCATCGCTTCCTTTCGGTAGGCGCCGACCATCAGGACCGGGACCTGTTCGATCCGGCCGGAAAAAGCCCGGAGGTGTCAGGTCCCGATTCGGCTATCCTTTCTTTTGTCGCTCCTCCGCATGCGCCTTGTTTTTCTCTTTCAACCGCTGAATCAAGGCGTCCGGTTTCTCCTTGGCCAGAATGTCGTTGAACTGTTTTCGATAGTTCTGGACCAGGCTGATCCCCTCGATATTGACGTCATAAATCCGCCACTTGCCGTCTTTGAGGTGAACCCGATAGTCGATAGGGGTTTCGACATTTTTCCGGATCACTGTGGTCCGCACCACCGCCTTGTCTTCGGAGAGCATATCCTGTTCTTCAAAGACGACCTCTTCATCCTGGAATTCGCCTTGAATTTTGTCGAGGTAGTTGTTTTTGAGCAGCTCTGTAAACTCCGTTGTGAAAACTTCGCGCTGCTCCGGGCTAAGGAGTCGCCAGTTTCGGGCCAGCGCCCGTATGGAAACCGCGCGAAAATCGAAAACATTCTGTATTATTTCCCATATCTTTTCCCGCTGGGCCTCACTGTCGTCTTTGTATTCCGGATTTTTAAGGATACTGATGCCCTTCTCAATGGGGCCCCTGAGTTCTTCCATAGGTTCGTTTTTTGCCGCCGACACCAAGGCCGTGCCGGTAAAAAAGATCAATGTCAAACAGATCACTGTGATTTTTTTCATTCCATACTCCTTTAAATGCATGTGCATGTAAATTCTCGTTTATACATCTCCGAAAACATATTTGCTGACCATCTCCTCCAGATCCAGGGCGGATTCGGTTTCGATGATCATATCCCCGGGTTCCAGCATCTCCTCGGAACCGCCCGGTGAAATCTTCACGTATTTGTCTCCGATGATGCCCGATGTTTTAATGGAGGCGATGGAATCCTCGCTCAATTTCAAATCTTTTTCAATTTTCATGGTCACCACCGCCATCATCCGTTCCTGATCCAGGCGGATGTCTTCCACCGTGCCGATCTGCACCCCGGCCAGTTCCACCTGAGAGCCTTTTTTTAGTCCGGAGGTATCCATGAATCTCGCCTTTATCGGATAATAATTCTCCCCTATCCATTCCATTTGACCGAGTTTTATCGTCAGATATCCGATGCAGATGATTCCGATGATCACGAAGATGCCCACGGCAAATTCCACGGACCCTTTTTTCATATTCCCTCCGAGAGATTAACAGACTTTGAATTCGTAGAACACGTTTTTGCTCGATTCCGCCACGGCCACCAGCTGCTCGATCGGTTTTTCCTGCTCCGCTTCGGCGATGCCGGCGCTGACCGAAAAACAGAATCCGGGAAAGGCCTGGATATCCACCAGACCGTCGCTCTTCATCTTATCGGCCAGATCCCTGCAGAGGTTTTTGGCTTCATCCTGATTGGTCCGGGGCAGCAGCAGCATGATTTTGTTCAGCCCCAGCCGGGAGCAGATGTCGGTGACCCGCAGGTGACTTCGAACCTTGTCCGCAAAATTCTTCAACGCGGCCTGTTCCGCTTCATACCCGGCCATCTTATTGATTTCATATAGATTTTCAACTGTCAGCAGGATGATGGAAAAGGCGCTCAGGTGGTGCTGCATACGGGCCATTTCTTCCCGGAAACGCCGCTCCCCCTGGGGCTGGGGAATCAGCCCGGTCAGGGCGTCATGTCGACTTTCCAATCCTTGAATGAACTGCTGCACCGTCGGGTTGGTGGAATGTTTGATCTCCTCGGCGGCTCCCTGGAAAACGATTCGGCCTTCATTGAGCATGGCCACCCGTTGAGAGATATAGAAAATATCCGGAATCTCATGGCTGACCACCACGCCGGTGAATCCGAACCGCTTCTGGTAGTCGGAAATCATGCTGTGCACAGCGTTCTTTCGAACCGGGTCCAGCCCGGTGGTGGGCTCGTCGAAAAGGATGATCTCCGGATCGGTGACCAGAGCCCGGGCCAGGGCCACCCGTTTTTTCATGCCGCCGGAGAGCTGAGAAGGATACACATGGTCGATCTCCTCCAGATCGAGCTGGTTCATTTTGTCCCGAACCTTCTCCGTGATCTTTTTTTTGGGCAGGGAGGTCTTTTCTCTCAGCGGCAGACCGATGTTCTCGAATACGGTGAGGGAATCGAAAAGCGCCGTCTCCTGGAACATATAGGCGAATTTTTCCTTGAGCCGGCGGCGTTCGGCTTTTTTCATCTTCGAAATCGGTTTTCCCTCGAACAGAATCAGCCCCTCGTCCTGTTCGATCAGGCCGATGATGTGTTTGAGCAGAACGCTCTTGCCGTCTCCGCTTTTGCCGATGATGGAGGTGATCTCCCCCCGGAAGATTTCCAGATCGATGCCTTTGAGGACGTGGTTGTCCCCGAAGGATTTGTGCACGTTTTTGAATTGGATGAGGGGTTCAGCCATGTGAATCACATCAGGAAAGAGGTTAACACATAATCGGTGGCCAGGATCAATACACTGGATATGACCACGGCCGATGTGGTGGCGAAACTGACCCCCTTGGCCCCGAAGCCGGTTTTGCGAAGGTGGGTGTAATAGCCCTGGTAGCAGCAGATGGTGACCACGACGACGGCAAACACCACCGCCTTGATAAACCCGCCGTTGATGTCCTCCATGACCACGCTTGCTTCCACCCGATAAAAATAAATGCCGGGATTGATCCCCAGCAGCAGGCATCCGCTCAGATACCCGCCGAAAATGCCGATGGCGTCGAAAAGGGCGGTCAGCAATGGAAAGCTGATGACGGCGGCGGCCAGTCGTGGGCTGAACAGGTACCGGACCGAATTGATGTTCATGGTTTCCAGCGCATCGATCTGTTCGGAGATCCGCATAATGCCGATCTCCGCGGCCATAGCGGAACCGGCCCGGCCGGTGATCATGATGGCGGTCAGCACCGGCCCCAGTTCCCGAATCAGGGTCAGGGCTACCATGGTGCCGAGCACCCCCTCGGAACCGAACTGGACCAGGGTGTAATAGCCCTGAAATCCCAAGACCATTCCGGTAAAAGAGGCGGTCAGGATGATGACCAGCATCGATTTCATGCCGATGAAATAGAGCTGTTCAATGAGTTTTTGGAACTGGAAGGGAAAATAAAAAATATGGTAGGCGCCTCGCAACAGAAAAATGGCCAGGCGGCCCAGTTCCCGCACCACGAAAATCGTTTTCTTTCCGAGGGCGGAAATGGGTGTGTTTGCAAGCGAGGGGCTTTCCATGGGATGTAATCCTACAGGATTTAAACGGAAAATTTTATGGAATTGATCACGATTGCGAAAATATAATGAAACCCGTTAGGGATGTCAAGCGGGGAATGACCGGATTCGCCTTATTCGATGCAGGACCGAATACTCAAAGAGGAAAGGGGCTAAACCCTTTCCTCTCCGGTAACGATGGATATTATTGCCTTCGGCGAATCCGCTTTGATCAGGCTTCATGCCGAAGTTGGTTTTTCAACCATTTTTTGACGTTTCCTTCCACAGAAAAGACGCCCCGATTATGTCCGATGGAATCCATAAAATCCTTTTCCAGGTGATCGGGCATGTTGAACTCGGCCAATTCCACGGCTTCTTCGGAATTGCGGCGGATAAAATAGATCACCGGCCGCTCTTTCCAGGTGTTGACCACGAAATAGTGGGTGGTGTCATCCTTGGAGCGGATCACGTAGTTGCCGCGGGCCCAGTTGTTGCCCCATTCCAGATAGAGCCGCACCGCCTCTTCCGGGGTCATTTCCCAGTCGATGGCATTGCGCAAATTTCTGCTTTTACGTATGTCGCTTAAGTTCATCATAAAGCACCTCCTGTTTATCCAAAAAATAGGTATGGAAAAGGGGGGCGTCAATTCGGCGCAAATAAAAAGGGGGCCCCGAATGCGGCCCCCTTTTGTACAACGATGTGTCGGTTCAGCGAAATCCCGTATGGATAAAGCTTAGGCTTCCAGGGCCTGCCGATCCGCGAAGTCCATCATGACGCGCTCCCGGGCCTTGTCGATGCCCAGCGCTTTTCGTTTCTTGTCGATATGGGCGATCATCATTTTGGCCATTTCATAGGGATCCGGGGTAAAGCCCCATTTGCCGAGACCGTATTCGGATTCCAGCCCGCCGAAGAGAAGTTTGTGGAACTTGGTCTCTTCGATGATCGGAAAGGTGACCCCGAAGACGGTATACACACCCGAGGCCACAAAGTACTGACCAATGCTGATGGCTTTCTCGCTCATCCATTCGGGGGCCGCGCCGGCCACCGGTAGATCGGCGATGCTTTCGCCCAGACCGCCTTCGTTGACCATGGCGGCGCAGGCGATGAGAATCCGGCTGTTGTCGACACAGGAGCCCAGCCCCAGCACCGGCGGCATACCCACGGTTTCACAGACCTCCTTGAGGCCCGGCCCCGCCAGATGGGCCGCTTCGGGGGAGAGCAGTCCGGCTTTCGCCAGAGAGATCTGGGAGCACCCGGTCTGAACTACCAGAACGTCGTTTCGAATCAGTTCCTTGACCATTTCCACATGGACCCAGTCCTGCTTCACCCGCGGATTGGTACAGCCGACCACGCCGGCTACACCCCGGATTCTGCCGTTGATGATGTTGTCGTTCAGCGGGGTGTAAGATGCCCGGAAGGAGCCGCCCAGCATATAGTTCACATACTCATGAGAGAACCCGTGGACGCCCATGTTGGTGATCTTGGGAATCTCGATGGGCAATGTTCGGCCTTTGAACCGGCTGATCGCTTTAATGACCAGTTCATCGGTGCATTCGCTCGGCTTGTCCTCATGGAATTCCATGTGTGTGGCGCCTTCGATCTTGCACCGGGGGTTGGTGGTGAACAGCGGGGTGTTGTAACAGGCGGCCACCTTGGACAGGGCCTGCTGAATGCACTGAACATCCACGATCATGGCATCCACCGCGCCGGTGACCAGGACCGGTTCCGTGGACATGAAGTTTCCGGCGTGGGGAATTCCGTGGCGGGACATCATTTCGGCGCCGGAGCAGCACATCCCGAGCAGGTTGATCCCCTTGGCGCCCGCATCTTTGGCCGCCTGGATCAGGGTGGGCTCGTTGACCGAAACCATGATCGATTCGAACATGTTCGGCTCGTGGCCGTGAACGATGATGTTGACGTAATCTTGTTTGAGCGCCCCCATGTTGACCTCGACGGCCACCGGTTTGGGGGTCCCGTAGAGGATGTCGGAAATCTCGGTGGCGACCATGGACCCGCCCCATCCGTCGGCCAGCGCGGTTCGGCTGAACTGCTGGGTCAGGTTTTCATAATGCTGGTCCACGCCCATATGGGTGCGGTGCATCAATTCCATAATTTCCCGCATGGCCCCTCTGGGAACAAATCCGTGTTTTCGCCAGGTCTCCAGCGTTTTTTTTGGAACCCGCTTGGCAAAGGGGATTTCGCCTTCCACCTGGGTGTAGGTTCGTTCCAGTTCTTTGTAGAGTTCCATGGCGATGTCTTCGGGTGTTCGGCCGTCGACTTCGATGCCGATGGACTGGGCCACCTGCTCCAGTTTCTGGACATCCTTGATCCTGTATTCCTTGACCTTGCCGCTGATGACTTCCCGGAACAGGTCGAGCATCCCCATGCCGTGGTCGGTATGGGCCGCACATCCTGAGGCGACCATCCGTGAAAAGTTACGGGCTTGAATGGTGTCGATCGTGGCGCCGCAGACCCCTACCTTGCTGTAGGGATCACGGGCGTTGAGGCGGCAGGGCCCCATTGAGCAGTGTTTGCAGCAGGCGGAGTCTGCCCCGATGGGGCATGCCTTCATGGATGCGGCCCGATCGAAAGCGGTCTCCACCCCGTCTATGCGGGCTTTTTCCAGCATCTGAGCGGTGGCGTCACAGATGGTGAAATCCCGGACATTGATTTCGGCTTCTTTTTTCTTGGAAACTTTTTTCCCTTTTTCTTCTGCCATTTTTTCTCCCTTCGTGGAAAGATTGTATGGTTTATAACAAGAGGTTTGTGGGCGAAATGCCCTATGTTGATGCATGCGTTACACGGGGATAGTGTATCCCCGCGATTTGCCACCGTTTGATTGGGCCTTATTTATTAAAGACCCTCTGCCGAATGTGAAAACCGGCGCTTGACAATACTCGAACTTGCGATTACGTTCATTCGGTTTCATATGGAAAAACAGAGGTTAAAAGCTTATTAAGAATCGTTACTGATAATAATAAAGATTCCGGATATTGTCAAACGGAATTTTTATAAAGAAAGGGCTTTTTTCTCTCACCTTCCGGTATCCCCAATAATTAAGGAGGTCGACCATGCCCGACCCACCCGGTTCATCGAATACCGAAAACCATAAATTCGACACTTTATGTGTTCATGCGGGTCAGTCCCCCGATCCGGCCACCCATTCCAGAGGGGTGCCGGTCCACCGGACCTCTTCCTATGTGTTCGACAGCACCGCCCACGCCGCCGACCTGTTTTCCCTGAAGCAGCCGGGCAATATCTATACCCGAATCATGAATCCCACCCAGGATGTTCTGGAAAAACGGCTGGCGGCCCTGGAAGGCGGGGCTGCGGCCCTGGCTCTGGCCTCGGGAACCGCGGCGGTCCATTATGCCGTCGTCAACATCTGTTCTGCCGGTGATGAAGTGGTTTCGGCCAACAACCTTTACGGCGGTACCTATACCATGTTCGATGCCATTCTGCCCCAGTTCGGCATCACCGTCCGATTCGCCGATCCCCGTGAACCCGAAAGTTTCGATGCGGCGGTGACCGGCAAGACCCGGGCGATTTTTGTAGAAACCATCGGCAATCCGACCCTGGAGGTCACCGATCTGGATGCGATTTCCGAAATCGCCCGAAAGCATCACCTGCCCCTGATTGTGGATGCGACCTTCACCACGCCGGCTCTGCTCAGGTCCATCGAGCACGGGGCGGATATCGTGGTCAATTCCACCACCAAATGGATCGGGGGCCACGGCACCGCCATCGGCGGGGCGGTCATCGACGCCGGCGCCTTCGACTGGACCGACCCCAAGTTCACGCTCTTCAATGAGCCGGACCGGAGCTATCATGACATTCGTTATGCCCACGACCTGGGGGAGCTCAATCCGGTGGCCTTCATCATGCGGATGCGCCTGGTGCCGCTGCGGAACCTGGGAGCCTGCATTTCGCCGGACAATGCCTGGATGTTTCTTCAGGGCCTTGAAACCCTTCATCTGCGCATGGAGCGCCACTCTGAAAACGCCCTGAAAGCGGCCCGGTATCTGAACGATCATCCCAAGGTCTCCTGGGTGCGGTATCCCGGCCTCCCCGGCGATCCGAGCCATTCGGTGGCGGCCCGGTATCTGAAAAAGGGCTTCGGCGGCATGGTGGTTTTCGGGATTCAGGGCGGAGCCGAAACCGGCGCGGCGTTCATCGAAAGCCTTCAGCTTTTTTCTCATCTGGCCAATGTGGGAGACGCCAAGAGTCTGGCCCTGCATCCGTCCAGCACCTCCCACTCCCAGTTGAGCGAAGACCAGCAAAAGGCCGGGGGGCTGACCCCCGATCTGATTCGGCTCTCCATCGGAATCGAGCATATTGATGATATTATCGGGGACCTGGACCAGGCCTTTTCCAAGGTAGCGTAGATTCGTTTCATGAATTGTTTTCCGAATAGACGGCGGAACCGATGAGCGAATACATCGAACACGACAGCACCGGCGTTTCCGTGGGGGTTGTAGAGAAGCGGACCTTCACCTTTGCCGAGCCGCCCGATGCCATGGAATTGGAGAGCGGCGCATCGTTGGGACCCATCACCGTCGCCTATGAAACCTACGGCGCCTTGAATGCGGCGGGCACCAACGCGATTTTGATCTGTCACGCCCTGACCGGGGATTCCCATGTGGCCGGGTATTATTCCGAAGCGGACACCAAACCGGGCTGGTGGGACAATATGGTGGGGCCGGGCAAGGGGATCGACACCGACCGGTATTTCGTGATTTGCTCCAATATTCTCGGCAGCTGCATGGGCACCACCGGCCCCTGTCATATCCATCCCGAGACCCTGGAACCCTACGGCCTCGATTTTCCGGTGGTCACCATCGGGGATATGGTCAAAGCCCAACGGGTCCTGCTGGATCACCTGGGGATTCGGCGGTTGTTGTCGGTGATCGGCGGTTCGGTCGGGGGCATGCAGGCTCTGGAATGGGCCATGCGGTACCCCGAGATGGTGGAGTCGGTGATCCCATTGGCCACCACCACCCGGCATTCGGCCCTGGCCATCGCCTTCAACGAGGTGGCCCGGCAGGCCATCATGGCCGATCCTCACTGGGCCGGCGGGGATTATTACGGCGGAGAAACCCCCAAACTGGGTCTGGCCCTGGCCCGCATGATCGGCCACATCACGTATCTCTCGGATGAATCCATGCGCCAGAAATTCGGGCGGAATCTTCAGGACAAGACCGATTTCTCTTTTAATTTCGACGCCGATTTTCAGGTGGAGAGTTATCTGCGGTATCAGGGCGCCAAATTCGTGGAGCGGTTCGACGCCAACTCCTTTTTATATATTACCAAGGCGGCCGACTATTTCGATCTGGAAAAACAATACGGCCACGGATCGGCGGTAAAAGCGTTTTCCAGGGCCGAATCCCGGTTCCTGGTCATCTCCTTCACCTCGGACTGGCTCTACCCGACCTATCAGTCCCGGTCCATGGTCCAGGCCATGAAAAAAAGCGGTCTGGATGTCAGCTTCTGTGAAATCGAAGCCGAATGGGGGCACGACGCCTTTTTGCTGCCCAGTACGCGATTGACCACCCTGATTCGCAGTTTTCTGGAACGGATCTTCGATGAAATATAGATCTGTGGAAACATCCGCCATGCGGTTCGATCTGAGAATCATCGCTTCCTGGATTACGCCGGGCGCCCGGGTACTCGGTCTGGGATGCGGGGAAGGGGAGCTGCTCAATCATCTCAAAAAATACAAAGGGGTCACCTGCACCGGCATCGATCAGAACGAGGAGATGATCGCCGTCTGCATTCAGAAGGGGTTGACCGTGCTTCAGGGGGATATCAACGAAGAGGTGCTCGATTACCCCGATGATGCCTTCGATTACGTGGTATTGAGCCAGACGCTTCAGCAGATTTACGACCCCTCGGGCCTGATCGCCTCCATGCTTCGGATCGGCAAAAAGGTGGTGGTGAGCTTTCCCAACTTCAGCCATTGGCGGGTTCGGGGCCAGGTGCTCCTGACCGGACATGCGCCGGTGACCCCGGAGCTGCCTTACCAGTGGCACGACACCCCCAATATTCGGGTGATCACACTGAAGGATTTTCGCAGGTATGGACGGCAGGTCGGGTTCGAGATTCTCAAGGAGGCCGACATCCATTTGGATGCCGGCGGTGTGGAGGGAAAGGTCATCCGGTTCTGGCCGGAGCTGTTCGCCAAACACGGCATTTTTCTGATCGGAAAGCCCGGCGCTTCCGGATAACTATTTTTCAGGATTCCGGCCGCATTCGGTTGAATACTTTCGACGATCCGGCGGGGTAGGGTCGGGGTCGGATTTGATCCGATGAAGGGGCAAAGTGTTTTCACCCCTTTTTCGGGTGGTTGAGATCGGCTGTTGTCGACGGGGGAATGAAGATGAAACGGAAAACCCTATGGCTGATCCTCGCCACCGGGATGATCGTTGAAAAAGCGGAGCATCTCCTTGGAGGCGTCGGGTCCTTTCGGATCGGTATAGGAGCCGTGGGGACTCCCGCCCGACCACGCATGACCGGCGCCGTGCACCAGCCAATGTTCCGCCATGGGCCGGCCGCTCGCGCCATGGTAAGTGGTGCGCGTAAAGGTATGACCGTGCGGTATTCGGCCTTTGTCCACGGTCAGGCGCGGAGTCCGGCCCTCCACGGGAGGTGCGCTCCGCCGGGCATGGGATGGCGCACATTGGGCGATCACCTGGTCGCCATTATGCGAATGCACCGTCGTATCCCGATCTCCGTGGAATACGATGGCGGGAACCGGCGTTGTGTAAGGCCGCATACCGGACGCACCACCCCCAGTATGCCGGATACCCACCAAGGCGTCAGGGCCGGAATGCATCGCTTGGAATGCGGACGGAAGATCCTGGGCGACTTTATAGGGAAGCCCGGAATGGACACCCACCGCCGCGTAAAGATCCGGGTAGGTCATCGCCATCGTCAGGGCCATTGCGCCGCCGGCCGATAGCCCGGCCACATAGATTCGTTGCGGATCAACCCGATGGCTGTCCAGAATATGGCGGGTAAGCCCGGCAATGATGGACGGTTCTCCGAGGTCGCGCTCCTGGTCGGCCGCTTCGAACCAGTTCCAGCATGCCGCGTTGTTGGCGGCGGTGGATTGGGCCGGATAGACCACCAGGCACTGATGCGTTTCGGCCAGCCGGTTCATGCGGGTGCCGGCGGCGAAATCATCGGGATTTTGCGTACACCCGTGAAGCATGACCACCAGGGGGAGCGGCTGACCCCGATAACTGCTGGGGATATACAGTTTATAACTGCGCGTGCCGGCCTGGTTGGTATATGAACCGGAGATAAAGCGTCCGCCTTCCGGCACAATCTCCGGGGTTCGGTCCGGGAAGGGCTCAGGCCGCGGCGTCGGCCCGCGAAATGCACGCCATTTTTTCCGCCATTGTTCTTGTAAACCGGCGCCGAAGGGCGGCGTCATTGCCGGGTGTGCATCGCTTGCGGCCGCGGGTCCGGGATCGGCCTCGCTGTGTCCGGGGTTTTGCGGACGGCCGGTAAAGGCATGCCGATGCGGCTCCGGTGCTCCCGTAGTTCTATCGATCACACGAAAGTGCGGCTCTATAACCGTCTTCGCTACGCTGGGCGGGGCCTCGGTTGCGGGCTTGGGAGCCGAATCCAGCCCGCCTTTCAGCGTGCGTTGAATGAGATCAACCGCTTCATGCAGTTGCCCTGCACGCGTCAAGCGGGTCGCTTCGCGCATTCCCGCCGTCATATTCCAGTTTGTCATCAAATAAAGTCTCCTAAGTAGAAAGCCGGCTTTTCAACGCCGTTCCGGTCAGTGGATTCGATCCGCCAAGGCGGTTTTGACCGCGGGACTGGCATGCAAGGCGCCCAGCACCACCAGGGAATCGATCGTCTCGCGGGCGAGTTCAGGGGATACATCCTCGGCAATGCTTGCCAGCCCTAAAACCTGGATTTGAAGTGTCTGCCCGGCCGCCTGCACCGCCTCGAGGTCTCGGCGGCTGTAATGCTGCAGGCCGAGAACAAGGGTTTTCCGCGCCACCGTTTCCTTGACCACCTCCGAATGGGTCGCCAACTGGTTGCGAATCGCCGTTCGGATCAGGTCCGTGCGGTTGGAATAAAATCCTTCCCGCACCAGTAAATCGATCTGCCCCAGGTCCACCACGCCGAGATTGATGGTGATTTTTTCGGTAGTATCACCG
>JBKHDE010000136.1:0-12408 GCA_046541495.1 Desulfococcaceae bacterium | reverse complement strand
TCCACCGACCGGATCTGGAGCACCTTGGCCCCCAGGCTGGCCATCTCCAGCATCTCTTCGAAGGAGACTTTTCTCATCTTTCGAGCCCTGGGGCAGACATTCGGGTCGGCGGTGTAGATGCCGTCCACATCGGTGTAGATCTCGCACATATCCGCCTTGAGGGCGGTGGCGATGGCCACGGCCGAGGTATCCGATCCGCCCCGGCCGAGGGTGGTGATGTTGCCGTTGAGGTCGCATCCCTGAAACCCGGCCACTACCACGATATTGCCCGCATCCACCAGGCGCCGGATGCGATCCGCCCCGATGTCGAGAATTCGGGCCCGGCCGTAATCGCAGTCGGTCAGGACTTCGGCCTGGTGCCCCAGCAATGACTCGGCTCGGTAATTCATGGACATCAGGGTCATGGCCAGAAGCGCGGCCGTGGTCTGCTCTCCGGTGGCCAGCAGCACGTCCAGTTCCCGCCGGGCCGGATCGTCTGTCACCTGATGGGCCATCCGGATCAGGTTGTCGGTGACCCCGGACATGGCCGATAGAATGACCACCACCGCGTTGCCCTCATCGTGGGTCTTGGCGACCCGCCGGGCCACGTTTTTGATACGATCGATATCGGCGACGGATGTGCCGCCGTATTTTTGTACGATTACACCCATGTTCTCTCCTTGGCGATTTTTTCGACCTCCCTTATCAAATCCCCCGCCGCAAGTCCAGACGCAATCAGCCGGACCCGGCGAACCGCTTCGTCTTGAATCTCGAACCGGACGGTGATTCCTTCGCCCCGATCCGCCGAATGGAGCCGTTCGGCCCATTCCACGGCGGCCACCGCGTTCTCCTCCGGAAGGTCATAGAGCCCGATGTCTTCAAAATCCACCGCGTCCTCCAGCCGGTAGAGATCGATGTGGAAAAGGGGAAGGCGACCCGGATATTCATTGACAAGGGTAAAGGTGGGGCTGGTGACATAATACTCTGGCGGCACCTCAAGTCCGCGGGCCAGCCCCTGGACAAAGGCGGTCTTGCCGCTGCCCAGATCCCCCATCAGATAGAGCATCATGCCGTGGGCCAGGCAGTTTCCGACGGTTCGGCCCAGTTCACGGGTCTCTTTCGGGGAGCGGGTGGTCACCGCCAGGCTCGGAACATCCATATCTCAGTCTCGACGGGCCCCCGTGATCAGGGCCAGGAGTTCTTCGCTTTTGCTTTCCATGCGCGCCGCTTCGGCCGCTTCCTGTTCGTGGTCATAGCCGAACAGGTGGAGAATGCCGTGGACCAGGAGTTGATCGAACCGTTCCGCCGTGGAAATTCCGGCGGCTTCGCCTTCCCGCCCGGCGGTGTCCGCGGAGATGACCACATCCCCCAGCAGGTAGGGGGTAAGCTCGCTGAATTCGCCTTCCCGCATGGGAAAGGCGATGACATTGGTGGGACCCTCCCGGTTCAGATAGGTACGGTTGTACTCGGCGATCTCGGCGTCGTCCACGATCAGGACCGACAGTTCTCCGTCAGGAGACCCCAATGCGTCTAACAGTCGCTGGGCTGTTTTTTGAACCTTCTCCGGAGAAATTGTCCGGGTTTTTTGGTTGTCGGTGATCAGAACCGCCATGTTTTTCTTTTTCCTTTGTCTGCTTGCGTTTGGATTGACCTTCATCCGGGTATTCGACCCGGTGGTGGTGAATGGCATTCAGGATCTTGATGAAGCTGGCTTTGATTTTATGAAGATCCCTCAAGGTCAGATCGCAGTGGTCCAGTTGACCGTCCGAGGATATTTTCTCCATCAGGTTTCCGACCAGCCCCTTGATCCGGGAGGGGGTCGGGTTTTCCAAGGTGCGGGAGGCGGCCTCGGCCACATCGGCCATCATCACCAGACCGATTTCCCGGGTCTGAGGCTTGGGCCCCGGATACCGGAAATTTTCCAGCTTGACGGCATCTTCTCCCTTGAGTTTTTTGGCCTTTTCATAGAAATATTTGATGATGCTGGTGCCGTGGTGCTGGCGGATGGCGTCGGAGATCTCTCCGCCCAGTTTATGATTTTTGGCGATTTCCACCCCCTCTTTCACGTGGGAAATCAGAATCAGGCTCGACATTGAGGGCGCCAGCCGGTCATGGCGGTTTTCACAATGGCTCTGGTTTTCAATGTAGTAGAGCGGCTTTTTGATCTTTCCGATGTCGTGGTAATACCCGCAGACCTTGGCCAGCAAAGGGTTGGCGCCGATTTCCGATGCTGCAGCCTCCACCATGGAGCCCACCACGATGCTGTGGTGATAGGTGCCGGGGGCTTCCATCATGAGCCGGCGAAGAATGGGCCGCTCCAGGTTGGCCAGTTCCAGCAGGGTGATGTCGGTGGAATAGGCGAAGAGCATTTCCAGCAGCGGCACGATGCCGGCCGTGAGAATCCCCGCACCCACCCCTCCCAGAAAACCGAGAAGGCCGTCCCAGGCCAGTTTGAATCCCGACAATTCCCCCAGGTAGACATCGGTGGCCACCGCCAGCAGCACGTTCAGCAGACCCAGTTTCAGCCCGGCGATGGCGAAAACCTTTCGTTCCCGGCAGTTCTGCATCCAGTAGGCTCCCATGACCCCGTTCAGCAGAAAATAGAGGAAGATTTCGAACCGGCTCTGGAAGATCACCGCGGTGCAGGCGGCCATCACCACCGAAAAGGGCACGGCCGCGGAAAACCCTCGAAAGAGGCAGACGGTCATGGCGCCGGCCGCCAGGGGAATACCATAGAAGATCGAGGCTTCGGAGGCGGCAAAGGGGGTGCTGCGGATCAGGGCTTCATAAAGCGTCTGGGAGATCTTGGGCACGAAAAAAAAGAACACCAGAAGAACCACTACAAAGAGCAGGTCCTTGTTGCTTTGAAATACCTTCCGTTCCGGTTTGCGGGTATTGAGAAAATAGGTGATGAGCAGCAAACTCAGGATCAGCATGAGGGCGCCGACCGTTCGGGCGTAGTGCTTTTCGAGTCGATTCTGCTGCCGCAGGGTCTTCAGCTTCAGGAGTTGTACTTCCGTCACCCGTTCGCCTTCCCGAAGCAGCATCTCCCCGGCCTTGATGCGGTACAGAATCGGTTTGACATCCGCCGCCGCCGCGACCTTGCGCTCTTCGGTTTCATTCCGATTCAGGGTGATGTTGGGCTGAAGCAGGCGCTGGGCAAAATCGACGATCAGGTTGAACAGGGTATAGTTGATGTCCTTGAGATCGGCCTGGGCCGCCGACCGGACGGTGGTCTTGGCCTGATCCAACCCGTAAAACATGCCGGGATTGCGAATGATCCGTTCGGCCTTGGTGCCGACCGATCTCAGGATGATGCCCTGATCCGATTCTCTCAGCAGCACCTCTTTATTGGTCACGATGCCGGTACTCAGAAATTTTTCCAAAATGGCGACGATGCGATCAGCGATCCGCTCGGAAAAGCCTTCCCGCATCAGCACCCGGTAAGCCCCGTCGCTGACCGAAATCCCCAATTCCTTTTCAAAGGATTCCCGGGCGGCCCAGACCTGTTCCGAGGGAACATCGCCGTTTTTTAGGGAGATGTCCGAAGCCGGGCCGGCTGCGGCTTCGGACGGCGATTCCGCCATCATGTTCCGAACCGCGGCAAACGCGTTCCGGACATTCTGATTGATTCGATTCTGGAGAAGGGTGTTGTGATCGTAGACCGTCAATACGCTTTGGGCCGCCTCCCGGCGGTTCCGTTCCGTGGCGATCCGGTCCTCGATCAGAAAATCCTTGGGCGTTTTGATGTCCCGCTTGGCAACGTCCCCCAGTTGATAAGAAGGGGCGGTGATGATGATGCCGGGGTAGAGAATGACCGTAAAGACCGCCATCACCACGACCAGCAAGACCCATTTCACCAGGCGGCTGGAATGGAGGTATTCCGCCAGGGCGGTTTTCGTCTTTTTGATATTCATATGGAATTAACCGGAGGCGTTCCCCTTTTTCTTACGCTCATCCAGCTCCTCATAGGCCTGAATGACCTCCTGGACGAGCCGATGGCGGACCACGTCGATTTTGGTGAAAAAGATGAACCGAATGCCGTCGATCCGCTGGAGAATTTTCTGGGCCTCGATCAGCCCGGAGGGACGATTGGCCGGCAGGTCGACCTGGGTGATGTCGCCGGTGATGACCGCCTTGGAGTTGAATCCGAGGCGTGTGAGAAACATCTTCATCTGTTCGGTGGTGGTGTTCTGGGCTTCGTCTAAGATAATAAAGGAATCATTCAAGGTGCGGCCCCGCATGAAGGCCAGGGGCGCCACCTCGATCACCCCCTGCTGAATCAGGTTGGATGCCTTTTCGAACCGCATCATGTCATGGAGCGCGTCATAGAGGGGCCGCAGGTAGGGGTTGACTTTTTCCGCCAGGTCCCCCGGCAGAAACCCGAGAGCTTCTCCGGCTTCCACCGCCGGCCGGGTCAGGATGATCCGGTTGACAATGCCCTTTGAGAGGGCCGCCACCGCCATGGCCATGGCCAAATAGGTTTTGCCGGTGCCGGCCGGGCCGATGCCGAAAACGATGTCGAAATTGCGGATAGCATCGATATATTCTTTCTGGGCCCTGCTTTTGGGGGTGATGGACCGTTTCTTGGCGGTGATGTAGACCGTGTCCATGAAGATGTCTTTGAGCCGGGTCCGGTCGTCGGCGCTGAGTACGCTGACGGCGTAATCCACATCATTGGGATAGATGGGATATCCGCTCTTTAAAAGGTCGTAGAGCTGGTCGAGGATATTCCGGGCCAGACGCACCGCGATGGGGTCCCCCTCGATGATCACGGTATTGCCCCGGGCGTGGACCGCCACATCCAGTGCATTGCCGATCTTCTGAAGGTTGCGGTTGTGCTCTCCGAACAGCTGCCGAGACAGCTCGTTGTCCGAAAAGGTCTGCTTGTGTTTGACCGTGTCGGCGCTTTCCTGCATGGAATCCGATGAAGGTTTGTTTATATTCTCGATGGTTTCATTCTCCAACGTATGAATTCCTCCCCTATCATAAGAGTTGAAACGAATGCAAACGCCAATTTCGGCCGATCGGCCGAGGCGGCGAAATTGAATGGTAAAAATTTACACGCCTAAAATAAACCATAATGGCCGAAAGGCAATCGGCCATGGACCCAGACCGACGGTTCCGGCGGTCCTCGGGCGGTTGACTTGTCACCCCGGCTTCTGCTATTGGACCCCACACACCGAACGCAAATTTTAATTAAGAAAGGATGATACAAATGGAAAGAACCTTATCGATCGTGAAACCCGACGGGGTGGCCCGGGGGGTTATCGGAGAGGTGGTCCGGCGGTTTGAGGCCAACGGCATCAAAATCGCCGCCATGAAAATGATTCACATGTCCCAAAAAGAGGCCCGGGGCTTTTACGCCGTCCACAAAGAGCGGCCCTTTTTCGACAGCCTGACCGATTTTATGACCTCCGGTCCCTGCGTGGTGATGGTGCTCGAGGGCGAAAACGTGATCAAGAAAAACCGGGAACTGATGGGCGCCACCAATCCCAAGGATGCCGCTGACGGGACCATCCGCAAGGATTTCGCCACCGATGTGGAAAAAAACGTGGTCCACGGCTCCGACGCGCCGGAGACCGCCGCATTTGAAATCGGATACTTTTTCAGCAGCCTCGAAATCGTCGGATAATGGCTTCCGCCGATACCCGCAAGATCCGCCTCGACCACATCGCCGTGGTCCTGAATCAGCCGCGTATTCCCGAAAACATCGGGGCCGCGGCCCGGGCCATGCGGAATATGGGGATTCGGGAGCTGGTGGTGGTGGACCCCAATAAAAATTTCGATTTCGACCCGATATTGAAACTGGCCACCCATGCCGCTTCGGATGTGGTGGCTTCGATGCGGCTTTATCCCACCCTTCAGGCAGCCCTGGCTCCGTACCGGTTTGTGGTGGGAACCACCGCCCGACTCGGGGGCCAGCGCCGGGTCTCCGATCCCGCCGTTATGGCCCGTAATCTGATCCCCGTCTCTCAGGAGAACCGGATCGCCCTGGTCTTCGGCCGGGAGGACCGGGGGCTTTCCAACGAAGACCTGCGGCTCTGCCATGGGCTGGTCAATATCCCCACTGCCGATTTTTCCTCCCTCAACCTGGCCCAGGCGGTGATGGTGCTCTGTTATGAAATGAACCGGGCCGCGGCGGAGGAACGGCGGCCCTTTACCCCCAAACTGGCCAATCGATACGAACTGGACGGGATGTACGATCAGCTTCGGGAGATATTGATCCGGATCTGCTACCTCAACCCGGAAAATCCCGATTACTGGATGAACCACCTGCGCAATTTTTTTACCCGACTCGGGTTGCGGGCGCGGGAGGTATCCATCATTCGTGGGATCATTCGGCAGGTCAACTGGTATTCGGAAAAGCGGTATCGGGACGGACTCGAAGAAGGGCTCCAAAAGGCCCTGGAGAAAAAAACATGCGACTGATTCGATTCGGCGAAAAAGGCGCGGAGCGTCCCGGTTTGTGGCGGGACGGCCGCATCGTCGACCTGCGGGCGATCTTTTCGGATATTCCCGATATCGGGGAATCTTTTTTCATAGAGGGATGGCTTCGAAAGGCGGCGGCGGTGGATGAACCGGGGCGGGAGATGAAGGTTCGCCTGGGACCCCCGGTGGATCGCCCTTCCAAGATCATCTGCCTGGGGAAAAATTACGCCGAACACGCCAAGGAGGGCGGATTCGACGCTCCGGAAAAACCGCTCCTGTTCTGCAAGGCCCCCAGCGCCCTCACCGGCCCTTTCGATCCCATTCGGATGCCCCGAAGCTGCACTCAGGTGGACTGGGAGGTGGAGCTGGCGGTGGTCATCGGCCGGGAAGGGAAGGGCATCTCCCAAGACCGGGCCTTCGACTATGTGGCCGGATACACGGTGATGAACGATGTGTCGGGACGGGATGCCCAGTTCGGAGACGGGCAGTGGTTTCGGGGAAAATCCTTCGACACCTTCGCACCCCTGGGGCCGGCCCTGGTCACGCCGGAGGAGATCGAAAACGTGGCCGATCTGGAGCTGGAAGCCCGGGTGGACGGACAGGTGATGCAGCAGGGAAACACTCGGGATCTGATCTTCGACATCCCCTTTCTGATCGAATACATCAGCCGGGATATCACCCTTTGGCCCGGGGACATCATCTCCACCGGGACCCCCTCCGGGGTGGGCATCTTTCGGGATCCGCCGGTGCTTCTCAGCCGGGGCAGCCGGGTGGCCTGCGAGGTGAAAGGGATCGGTCTGATTCGGAATCGATGCGAGTAGGGTCGCCGCCCCGCCGATGAATATCGGCCCGCATCTTTTCCCGAAAGACCTGAATGATGCTTTGAATGGCCGGTGCCGATACCGACGGAATCCGAATCTCGCCGATGGATGCGATGGGCAGCACGTCCACGGTGGTGCCGGTGATGAAGGCCCCCTTCAGCGTCTTCAGATCATCCGTGCAAAGGGACTGCTCGGTGACCGGAATGGACAATCCTTCACAGATATCCACCACCTGCCCCCGGGTGACGCCCAGCAGAACCGTGCCGGCCGGCGGGGTGTAGATGCCGGTTTCCTGCAAAAAAAAGATGTTGGATCGGGTTCCTTCGGAGATATACCCGTCGCCGTCCACCAGAAGCGCCTCATAAGCCCCGGTCTCCTGTCGGGCCTTTTCCACCCGCTGGCGAAAGGACCCGGCCAGGGTCTTGATGTGCGGATTTTCCCGTTCTCCGGAAAACAGAATGGTGTGAACCCCCCGGGCATAGGCTTCCGGGCCGGGGTATTCGGATTTGATGAAATAGATCAGGAAGAGATCTTCGCCGTCGGGATGGGCCGACACCAGCTTCACATTGATATGCCGGCAGCGGTTTTTTTCAGACAGACGGCGGATGTCGGTAAGAATGTCGGCTTCCCGGGTATCCAGAGAGACGCCCAGCAACGCGGCCGATCGCCGCATGCGGGCCATATGCTCCTCGAAAAAAAGCGGTACCCCGTCGATCAGCTTCACCACTTCGTAAATGGCTCTGCTGCCGATTCGATCGAAAATCTCCGTCTCCCCGGTGGATCGAAGCTCCCCGTTGACGCTGTAATAATCTAATATCGCTTCTTGTTTCATCCGTTTTCTCCCTAAAACCCATACTCTAACGCATCTCGCCGATGGATCAAGGAAAAAAGCGGATATCGCGCCCCGCCGACGTATCCGGGTTCATTCTTTCGGCTTTCGCAGCTCCACCAAGGTCGCCCCCCAGCCCCCGCCGCCTGCGGGGGCCTCCCGAAAGGAATCCACCATCGGGTTTCTTTTGAGAACCGAGTGGACCCGCTTTTTGAGAACGCCGGTTCCTTTGCCGTGGATCACCCGAACGGAGAAAATCCCCGCATGAATGCATTCGGTGACATAATCCTCCAGCAGGTCGGGTACCTCCTTGGGGTTGAAGGTGTGCAGATCGAGCACATCCTCGATGGGGGGATGGATGGGGTCTTCATTCGATGGTTCCATTTTGATTCCTCCTAAGCTTTTTCCCCTGTGTACTATCCGCTGAAAAAGGATGTCAAGCGGATAATCGCTAACAAAATCAGGAGTAAACATTTCCATCCTCTATTCTTTTGCTCTCCGGTTTGGTTTTGACTTTTCAGTTAGGATTTGAAAAGATGACATTATTCGGATTTCATCAAATGAAAGAAAAGGGAACGCCGAGTGGCCTCGATTATTTTGATGACATAAAAGCCCGGGAGGTGGCCATGACAGCTGCGGAACAGATTCGGCAGAGAGGCAAAATGGAGGGGCTTCAGGAAGGCAGAGTGAAATCGATTAACCTTCTCATGAAGCTTTTAAGGAAAAGGTTTGGTGAGATTTCTCCAGGTCTGGAACAAAAACTCCAGGGTTCGGATCTGGATATTCTCGACCGATTTGGGGAGAAGTTTTTTGATTTTGAAAACCTGAAAGATGCCGAAAGGTGGATGGAAAAGCAGGGGAATGGATGAAAACTTTTCATTGGCTTTTCCATTGTTCTTTCAACTGATTATAATCCCCCCTCTATCCTACGCCCTCGGCTCCATCCCCTGGGGCTTGGTCCTGACCCGGATGTTTACCTCGGTGGATCTTCGAAACTCCGGCAGCGGGAATATCGGGGCCACCAATGTGCGGCGGACGGCCGGGACTCTGCTGGGGGTCTGTACGCTGGTCGGGGATGTGCTCAAGGGAGCGGTGCCGGTGTGGTGGGCGGTGCATCTGGTCGGCCGGGGAACGGCGGCGGACGGGTATGTCGCCCTGGTGGCTCTGTGCGCTTTTCTGGGCCATCTATATCCGGTGTTCATGCGGTTTCGGGACGGGGGCAAGGGGGTGGCCACGGCCGCCGGGTGTTTTCTGGCGGTTTCCCCTTTTGCAGTGGTGGTGGCCTTGCTGGTGTTTATCCTTTTCGTCTGTATCACCGGCCGGGTCTCGGTCGGGTCCCTGGCGGCCACCGCTTTTCTTCCTCTGGCGGTGTGGAAGGCGGTCGGGTCGGTGCCTCTGGCGGTGTGCGCGGGGGTGATCGGGGGATGGGTCTGGTGGCGGCACCGGGAAAACCTTCGACGGCTGGCGGCCGGCACCGAACCGAAAATCTGATTATTCGGCGAAAAGCGTCCAGATAAATGTGATGACTCCGGCCAGAATGAACTGGGTCTCGGTCAGAAATTCGAGACGAAGCCCCGGCAGCATATGGCCCCGCCGGTGAACGGTAATGACCCCGAAGAGAAAGACCGGACAGAGGGTCAGGAAAAAGCCGAGGTTCGGAATCAGTTCATAGGCGGCTGAAAAAAAGAGGATCACGAAAATAAACAGCAGTAGGATTCGAAGCAGGGTCAGGCTGTTTTCCTTCCCCAACAGGATCGGCAGGGTCTCCTTGCCTACGATCCGATCTCCCTGCATATCCAGCACATCGAAAAAGGCGGTCCGTACGAAGACGGTGGCGGTGGCCCAGACCAGGGCCACCAGAGAACTCAGGGTCAGGGCGCCGGTTTCGGAAAGGATCGGAAACAGGGCCGTGACCATGCCCCAGGCCAGGGCGATCAAAAAGGTTTTGGAGCCGGGAATATCCCGAATTCGGCGGTATTTGACCCCGCGAATCGCTTCCGGAATCAGTTTGAGATTGTAGGAGAGCCCCAGCAAACTCATGATGAACAGCAAAAAGAAGGGAAACATTCCCATGCCGGCGGCCGTAAAGAGGCCCAGCCCCCCCGATGCCAGCGCAAACAGGGTCAGCAGAAGGGTGTTGGATTCGTAAAAGGCGGCCCGTTCCGGGTCGTTGAAGCGGTCCTCCTTCATGCCGGTCAGATTGTTGAGGGTGTGCATGGAAAGGATATACAGAAACGAAATGACCATGTACGAGCGGATGTGCCGAACGCCTTCCAGCACGGCGCAGGCGAAACAGAGAAACCCGGCTCCGAGGGCGACGTAGATATTGGTCAGCAGCAGCAGCCGCCGAATCCGGTTGAATCGCCGATGCCCGGCCTCCGCCTCGCCGAAGGGCGGGGATTCGACGGCCCGATAGACCCGTCGAATGATCCAGTTGGGGGTGGAGGCTCCGGCGGTGACCCCGAGGGTTTGTACCCTTGAAACGGCGGCGGGGTCCAGCTCCGCCTCGGTTTCGATATGGTAGGCCGGCTTTCCGGCCTGTCGGACGATCTCGGCCAGCCGCTGGGTGTTGCCGCTGTTGTGGCCGCCCACCACCACCACCGCATCCACATGCTCCGCCAGTCGTTTGACCTCGTTCTGACGCCGTTCGGTGGAATCGCAGATGGTTTCGAAAATCTTATAGTGGGGGTGATTCCGCCGGGCCCATTTTTTAACCACATCATAGAAAACCGTGTTCTGAGTGGTCTGGGCCACGATGATCGCTTTTTCGAATGCGGGCAGTTCATCCAGATCGTGGATACGGCCCACCACATGGCCCCGGTCTCCGGCGAACCCTTGCAGCCCCACCACCTCGGGATGGTCCAGATCCCCGACGATGATGCAGGCGTATCCCTTCTGGGCATGCTTGCGGATGATGGCCTGGACCTTGATCACCCGGGGGCAGGTGGCGTCGATCACCTTGAACCCGGCCTGTTCCAGGCGGGCCCGGGTATCCGGGGGCACCCCGTGGGCCCGGATCAGGATGGTGCCGGATCCTTTTTCCGGGATTTCATCCAGCACGGTGATCCCCTTTTCCTTCAAAAGATCCAGCACCTGAGGGTTGTGGATCAGGGGGCCGTAGGTGAATATGGGGGCCGGCTGGGTGTTGGCCGCGTCCACGGCCATATCCACGGCCCGCTGCACCCCCATGCAGAACCCGGCGGTTTTGGCGACCGATATTTTCATGCGGATTTCATGATCAGCCGGGGTTCTCCTTCCTCCATGAGGTAGGCATCGGCTTCGCACATAGGGTGTCCTCAGTTCCGAATCTCGGTTAATGATCTCAGGTTGTTCTGGATCAGCTCGTCGATCAGATGGGGCAGGGGAATCGGGGATATCCCCACGATTTCCAGGTTTTCTTGGAACAGCGGGATCAACAGTTTTCGGGCCGGACAGGCCGCCACGGCTTCAGCCATTCTCGGGGTGACCTCGCCCATCATTGAATGCGCCATGATGATCCCCACCGGCCCGATGACGATCTCCATCTTTCGCACGGTCTGGACGATGGCGTTTTCTCCCGAGGCCCCCCGGTTGGCCTTGGCCTTGAGCATCTGGGCCGTGGCGATGGCGTTGGTGCCCAGGGCGGTGATGTCCACCGATTCTTCGAAGTGCTCCTTCAGCTTCTTGATCACGGCGCTGCCGATCCCGCCGCCTTGTCCGTCGATGACGCCGATCTTCATGGCGCCTACTCCGGATTCAGCAGGTGGAGCAGACGATCCAGATCGTCGTCGCTGTAAAACTCGATCTCCACCTTGCCTTTTTTGCCTCGGCGGTTGATCCGGACCTTGGTGCCGAAGCGATGGGAGAGGTTGTCGGCCACCCCGGAAAAATAGATCTCCTCCGAGCCCGGTTCCGGATTTTCCGGGGCCGGCGGCGGGTTCTTGAGCCGGTTCAGCAGGATTTCGGTTTCCCGCACCGACAGTTCCCGAGTCACGATCTGACGCCAGACCTCCATCTGCTGTGCGGTGTTTTGGGCCCCCAGCAGCACCTTGGCATGGCCCATGCTGAGGGTCCCGTCCATGAGGGTGGCCTGAATCTCTTCCGGGAGCTGGCGCAGTCGAAGAAAATTGGCGATGGCGGAGCGGCTTTTGCCCACCCGCTCGGCCACCTGCTCCTGGGTGAGGCCGAATTCGGACATGAGACGGTGATAGGCCCCCGACTCCTCCAGCGGATTGAGATCCTCCCGCTGAACATTCTCGACGATGGACATCTCCAGCATCTGGGTGTCCGACAGTTCTTTGACCACCACCGGGACCTGGGTCAGTCCGGCCAGTCTGGCGGCCCGAAGCCGGCGTTCGCCGGCGATCA